>NZ_JBITPF010000099.1:0-37583 GCF_050468025.1 Neobacillus sp. NRS-1170
AAACGTTGGCTCGTTTCAAAAAGAAACGAATATTATTGTTTGTTGACGTTTTTGTTTGTTTAGTTTTCAAAGAACAATCTCGTTACTTCCTTTAGAAGCAACTTTATTACTATATCATGCGGTTGTATCAATGTCAACAACTTTTTCAAGAATGTTTTTCAACATCATTTTGTTGTTAACCCGTCACTAACGACCGCTTTAATATAATAACACCCTGACAATGGTACGTCAACAAAAAAACACAAAAAAATAACCGACCCACAGCGGGCCGGTTATTTCTTACTTCGTTATTTTAATAATGCCTTCTTGCTCGAGATCCACAAGACCTTCTTTTTCAATAACCACCTTTTCTCCTTCGGTTAAATTCGTGAAGACAATTGGTGTTATCGATGAAGTGGCATGCTCTTTAATATAATCTAAATCAACTTTTAATAAAGGCTGACCCTTGGTCACGCGGTCATTTTCAGATACTAACGTTTCAAAACCCTGGCCTTTTAAATTAACTGTATCAATACCAACGTGGATTAAAATCTCACGTCCGCCATCAGAAAGAATTCCAATCGCGTGTTTCGTCGGGAATAGGTTTACAATTTTCCCATCAACAGGTGAAACAACCGTTCCTTCAGCAGGCACAATCGCAAAACCGTCACCCATCATTTTCCCGGCAAAAACTTGGTCGGGCACTTCTGTAATAGCCTTAATTTCACCTTTAATTGGAGCAACAAAAACTTCATCATTTTTACGTTCAGTTTGCAGTGCATCAGGGTTAATCTCTTCAATCTGCTGCTCTACACCTTTTTCTGGTGCGTTAACCACCGTCGTCCGTGGACGTTTTCCTTCTATTATATCTTTCATTTGACCTTTAATGGTTTCGGAACGCGGACCGAAGATCGCTTGAATATTGTTACCAACCTCAAGTACTCCTGCAGCGCCAAGTCTTTTCAATTCATCTTTATCGACATTTTTAATATCGTTTACAGAGACACGAAGACGTGTAATACATGCATCTAAATGAGCAATATTTCCTTGGCCGCCCATTGCATCTAAAATATTAGCAGCTAAATCACTTGATCCTGCTTTACCTGTTGGCGCTTGATTTTGTTCATCATCCAATTCACGGCCTGGCGTTTTTAAGTTAAACTTACGAATCGCAAAACGGAAGCCAAAGTAATAGATAACAGCAAATACAAGACCTACTGGAATAACAAGCCACGCATGTGTTTGCGGGTTGAGTAATCCAAACAAGATATAGTCAATTAATCCACCGGAGAACGTCATCCCGATTTTAACATCTAATAGATGCATTACCATGAATGATAGTCCGGCAAAAACCGCATGGATACCAAATAGAACTGGCGCAACAAAAAGGAATGAGAATTCAATTGGTTCAGTAATACCAGTTAAGAATGATGTTAAAGCAGCTGATGCCATCAAACCGCCGACAAACTTTTTCTTCTCCGGACGTGCTTCTTGATAAATCGCTAATGCTGCAGCTGGCAGCCCAAACATCATGAACGGGAATTTACCTGTCATGAAAGTACCAGCAGTCAGATTTTTCACGTGGTCAGAAATCTGTGCCATAAAGATATGTTGGTCACCGTGAATAACTTGACCAGCTTTATTTGTATAGCTGCCAAATTCAAACCAGAATGGTGAATAGAAAATATGATGCAATCCAAACGGAATTAACGAACGTTCGATAACACCGAATACAAACGCCGAAAGTGTTAGGTTTGCATTAACCATGTTGTTTGAGAATGCGTTCAATCCAGATTGAATTGGCGGCCAAATGACTAACATGACTAATCCTAAAATGATCGCTGTTCCCGCGGTAACAATTGGAACAAAACGTTTTCCCGCAAAAAACCCTAAATAAGATGGCAGTTCAATCTCATAGAACTTATTGTACAAAGATGCAGCAATAATACCAACTATAATCCCGCCAAACACACCTGTTTGAAGGGTAGGAACCCCTAAAACACTTACATAATTCGTACCATTAATTTCTTTCGGGTCAATCCCTAATACAGTTCCCATAGTTACATTCATAATCAAGTAACCAATGATCGCCGCAAGACCCGCTGTACCTTCCCCACCAGCTAATCCTATAGCAACACCTACTGCAAACAAAAGCGGCAGGTTACCGAAAACGATATCACCGGCATTTTTCATAACAGAAGCGACCATAGCTACAGCACTATTATCCAAGAATGGAGCTATGTTCAATAAAGCCGGGTTAACCAGCGCCGCCCCTAAAGCGAGCAAAATCCCTGCCGCTGGTAAAAGGGCAACTGGCAGCATTAGTGCTTTACCGACTTTTTGCAAGACGCCAAAAGCATTTTTAAACATAAATATTCCTCCCGTATATCCATTTTCCAGCTCATTAAGCGTTTACATCTTTGTTAAAAGAAAACAAAAAAGGCATGAGTAAAAGTTTAACTGAAAGAAGATATGGGTATAGAATACCCCTAAATCCTCAAATCAATTAATACTTTTCACTCATGCCTGATCGAATCAGTAACACGTAAAAAATAATAGCTATTTAAATTTGTTTTGAAGCCTTTGCAGATGCATCGTTAGGTAAACCGCCTCTGCATCGAAAACCTTCAATTTTAATGATTGTTGCATCACTTTAATGAGCTTCCATGAAAGATTATAGCACACCGGATATTCCGCTTTCAAGAGGGAAGCGATTTTTTCTGGCTCCTCCACCTTCTCCCCTTTAACAACACGATCTATCGCAAAACGAAGGTGCCTGACAAGCCTCATATAATCAATACTTTCCTTATCAATTTCGATGTCAAACTGCTCCTCTACCATTTCAACCAGCCGGCTGACAAGCTGTGAATGCTGATTGACTTCAGATAGGTTCTTATTGGAAATCGCACTATGAATATGGAGCGCAATAAACCCAATCTCACCGGTCGGGAGGGATATCCCCGTTTTATTATTAATCAGCTCTACTACCTCTGCCGCTACTTCATATTCATGTCGGTAGAGAGCTTTCGTTTCTATTAGAAAGGGGTTATTCATTTCCATCCCCTGTGATGCCCGCGTGATTGCAAACATTAAGTGGTCAGTGAGCGCAACATGGATATGTTCATTCAGCTGGGAATTTGTCCTTTGCTTAATCAAATCAATCGCAGAAATAATCACTTCTAAAAAATCATTATCGATAAACGGAAGCAGCTTGATATAGTTCTCTTGTTCTTTTTCATTTTTTAAAACGAAAAGCTTTTCTACTGTATCAATATCAATATAATCCCCGCGTTTCCGGTTAAACCCAATGCCTTTGCCAATTAAAACAACTTCTTCATAGGAAGGGTGTTCAGCAATTAAAACATTGTTATTTAATACTTTATCTATTAATAGCTTTGACATACCCTTTTTCCCCATTTCCATCAGCGTAACCTTAATATTTTCATGTTATAAGAGGAAAAACAAGAAGTCAACGACGAAAATCGACAATACTATTAACAATCCTCCAGGTAAAAAAAAGAACCGCGGCCGCCGCCGCAGTTCCTTTAATCATTATTTTAAGAAGATGAAATAAAGAACAAATATCACAAAGAAGAAGTACATGATTGGGTTGATTTCTTTTGTCCGACCCTTTACGATCATCGTGATTGGGTAGAAGATAAATCCTACCGCGATACCTGTTGCAATGCTATAAGACAAAGGCATCGCAATCATTGTTAAGAAAGCTGGAACAGCAATTTCAAACTTCTTCCAATCAATTTTCCCTAAAGAAGAAACCATAAGGACACCAACGATGATAAGGGCAGGTGCTGTAACAGGTGCTGTAACGACTGATAATAACGGGAAGAAGAATAGTGATAAAATAAATAGTCCGGCTGTTACTAACGAAGCAAAACCTGTTCTCGCACCAGACGCTACCCCGGCAGATGACTCAATATATGAAGTTGTAGTTGATGTACCAAGCACGGCACCAACACCGGAAGCAATCGAATCTGCAAGCAACGCTTTACCTGCATTTGGAAGCTTATTGTCCTTCATAAGTCCTGCTTGATTAGCCACAGCCACAAGTGTTCCTGCGTTATCAAAGAAATCAACAAACAAGAATGTCAGGATAATCCCAAGCATGGAGGTTGTGTAAAAAGAACTGTCTCCGAAAGAGGAGAATGCGGCGCCAAACGTCGGCGATAAGCTTGGAACACTATCAACCACTTTACCAGGCATTTTAATTTCACCGAAAATCATTCCAACAATGACCGTAAGAATCATACCATAAAATACTGCACCATTGATTCCTCTAGTCATCATGATCACTGTTACCACAATACCAAAAATTGCAAGTAATGCTTCTGGAGATGACAAGTCACCAAGTCCTACTAATGTCGCATCGTTATTCACTACAATCTTAGCATTTTGTAAACCAATAAACGTGATAAATAAGCCAATTCCGGCACCCACTGCGTGTTTTAAATCAACAGGAATCGCATTAATGATTTTTTCACGAAGTCCTGTCAACGTTAAGATGAAGAAAAATACTGCGGAAATCAACACGGCACCAAGTGCATGCTGCCAAGGAATTTCATTTCCTAAAACGACTGTATAAGCAAAAAATGCATTTAATCCCATACCTGGCGCTAATGCCAGCGGGTACTTCCCTAACAGACCCATTATTATGGATCCCAAAGCAGATGCTAATGCTGTTGCGACAAACACTGCACCATAATCCATTCTCAAGTCCGCTGGAAAATCCTTCACCGATGCAAGTGATAAGGTTAATGGGTTAACGACTAAAATATAAGCCATTGCTAAAAAAGTGGTCAAACCGCCGATAAACTCGCGGCGATAATTTGTACCTAGTTTTTCAAACTCAAAATACTTGTGCATTTCTTTTCCCCCTTGGAAAAAATTTCTCTTTCTATTTTACGAAAAAACGCTCCGGTATATTCTACCGGAGCGTGACTCTAGGCTGTGTAAAAATAGAGAGGAAAAGAAATGCCTCTTTATTCAAAACACTGCCTCGTAGTCAAGCCATTTACGGTAGCTCGGTAGAAACTTTTGGGCCATATCCCCAAGATTATACGATGCAATATGATAAGTTCTTGTTTACGTTTTTTATTTTAACAGGGCGAATTCATTTTGTAAACAAAAAATACGAACATTGTTATAGTAAAAAATAACAATGTTCGTATTTTGGTATTTCCTATTCCCACTCAATGGTTGCAGGCGGCTTACTGGTAATATCGTAGACCACCCGGTTTATATGTGCTACCTCGTTTACAATGCGGGTTGAGATTTTCTCAAGTACATCCCACGGGATCCGCGCCCAGTCAGAAGTCATCCCATCAATCGAAGTGACCGCCCGAATACCGATTGTATAATCATATGTCCGCGTATCACCCATTACACCAACACTGCGGATGTCCGGAAGCACAGTGAAGTATTGCCAAATGTCACGGTCGAGCCCGGCTTTTTTAATTTCTTCACGGAGAATCCAGTCAGATTCCCGGACGATTTCAAGCTTATCTTCCGAAATGGCCCCTAACACACGAATGCCAAGTCCAGGACCAGGGAACGGCTGTCTCCACACAATATCGTCCGGAATGCCAAGCTCGGTGCCAAGCGCACGAACCTCATCTTTAAATAACGTGTTTAATGGTTCAATTAATTTAAACTGCATATCTTCCGGCAGACCGCCTACATTATGATGCGATTTAATCGTTTGCGCCGTTGCTGTTCCACTTTCAATGATATCGGTATAAAGCGTTCCCTGTGCGAGGTACTCGATTCCCTCAAGTTTCGTCGCTTCATCATCAAATACATAAATAAATTCATTTCCGATAATCTTTCGCTTCTTCTCCGGATCAGAAACACCCTCAAGCTTCGATAAGAAACGGTCTTTTGCATCAACCTTAATGACATTCATATGGAAACCTTCTGAAAAAGTCTTCATAACACTATCTGCCTCATTTTTCCGAAGCAGTCCGTGGTCGACAAAAATACAAGTCAACTGATCTCCAATAGCTTTATGAATCAAAACGGCTACTACAGATGAGTCTACTCCGCCGCTTAAAGCGCAAAGCACTTTCTTATCGCCAACAGTTTCTCTAATTTTCGCCATTTCCATTTCAATGAAGTTATTCATCGACCAATCGCCAGCGCAATCACAAATGTTAAACACAAAATTCTTTAGCAGGTCATTTCCGTAAACGGAATGGCGTACTTCTGGATGAAATTGAACTGCATAAAGCTTTCTTGCTTCATCACTCATTGCCGCAATCGGACAGTGAGGATTTGTACCATCAATGTTAAAACCTTTTGGTGCTTCTACCACAAGATCCCCATGACTCATCCAAACAACTTGCTCGTCAGGCAGGCCAGCAAAAATAGCTGTCTGATTTTGAATTTTCATTGTGGCTTTTCCGTATTCCCGCTGCTTTGCTTTTTCCACTTTCCCATCGAAATGAACGGTCATTAACTGCATGCCGTAGCAAATCCCCAGAATAGGCAGACCCATTTCAAAAATTTCCTCATCGCAGCGAAATGAGTTTTCATCATAGACGCTGTTCGGACCACCTGAAAAAATAATCCCCTTAGGGTTCATTTGGCGGATTTCCTCTGCTGTAATCGTATGCGGATGGAGCTCGCTGTAGACGCCAAACTCACGAATCCGGCGTGTAATCAATTGATTATATTGGCTTCCAAAATCTAAAACAACAATCATATCTTGTTTTCCAGTCAAAACGGCCACCTCAATTTGTTCAAATTTATTTTAGTATTTGCTACAGGTAAATAAAAAAAACTAGAATTCTCCCCCCGAACGAATCTCAGGAAGGCAGAATTCTAGTTTTCTCTTAAGAAATTACTCACAGAAAAATTCTGCCTTCATAGTCAGGCCATTTATGGCGGCCCGGTAGAGACTCTCGAACCCTATTATCGAGGATATATGAAGGTAAAAATGCGTACCCTATTAAATTAAAACATATTGTATCAATAGGATGTTTTTCTGGTCAAGCGATTGTCTTTTTAATTAAATTTTCCCACAATTTACGGGATTCCTTCCAGCTGCCCTGCGGAAGATTTTGATGATACAAATATTGCTCGTAACTGGCAGTCAGCCGTGTCATTTCCCTTGTTGAAAAAAACGAATCAACATAGCGTGCATAGTTCCTTAGTGTTTGATTGTCCTTCCGTTTTAATCCATAGCGCTCGAGCTGACTCAATAAAATCAAATAGGCTTCTGAGATATTGTCATCTTTTTTCCTGAAGCGATAGCGCAGCAAAACGAGATATGGAAACCATTTGCCGCGAATCCGATATAGAATTCCTCCTATAACAACGAGTAAGATCACGGCCAAAACCAGTAACTTCCAGTTCCCTTTCCAAAACAAATTCACTTGGTTCCAAACCGTTTGGAAATCAAAGGAGTTTTCCTTCTTCACCGGATTATCCTCAATTTGCTCCTTCTGAGGTTTTTTCACTGGAGCCGGAGTTGAGGATTGGTTGCCTGAAGAAGATTGTCCTGTTCCATAATCAATATTGAGTTCATTTGAAAACCCTTTTGTCGGCTCAAAAGCGACCCAGCCTTGATTTGGAAAAAATACCTCAACCCAGGAATGGGCATTGTTGTTGGTTACTTCGTATATTTGATTCCCCGAGTTTTCCGTACTATATTTGATAAAATCCCCGCCCGTGAAACCCTTAATCCAGCGGGTCGGAATACCAATTGATCTCAGCATAACAGCCATCGAAGACGAGAAATTATCGCAATAGCCTCGTTTTGTATCAAACAAAAATTGATCGACATAATCCTCTGCAGGCCCTGGTACAGCAACATTTTTTTGATCATACGTATATTCTGTATTTCCAAAATAACTTTCAACCGCTTTTGCTTTGTCAAACCAGTTCGTTTTACCATTGGTGATTTTTTCTGCCAACTCCTTCACCCTTGGCGGCAGCTCCTGTGGTACCTGCGTATATTGTTGATAAAATTCCTGACTCATTTCTTCGGGATTATAGCCGGTTGTCACCCGCAAATCCGCAGCTTTATATTTAGGTTCAGCAAATTCTAAATTAAAAATCTGTGGAACTTGAGGGCGATTATCATTTTTTAAAAAGCTGATTCTTTCATTGGTAGTATCAATCATAAATCGATTTCCCTTTGAGTCATCAGGCAGGATATTGATTATTTTTTTTATTCCGGCTGGGTACATAATATAATTGTACTTATAGTTCACATGTGTGTTGACACGAACCGTTTCCTTAATGGTTTCAACATTTTGCGGGAAGGAATAGACAGGAACCAAGTCCTCCTGTCGAAAAGGAATCGGAGTTGTCCCCGAGGCAATCCAGCCTTTCCCTGTATACGTATCCTTTGTTTCCATTTTCCAATAATCCTTTCCATTCCCATCGTACATGAATACAGGATTGGCATCCCCGATAAACGGACCGCCTAATGCGGAGTCATCCTCTCCATATCCAATTCGATGCGGGCCGGCCGCATCCTTTCCGCCCTTATCTTGAGCTGCAGTTAAATATGGGACAGGGTCAGGCCAAATCGGGGCTGCCTTTGGTGCAGCAATGCCAACCAGTACGCTAAAGGCTATCATTACTGCAAGTGGAACCATCCATTTTCGCAAAAAAGATGCTTCACTATTGACCTTTTCTTTTTGCAGGATTCGGAAAAACGTCAGCATGCCCATTACAGCAAACCCAACGACAACTGTCCTAACAATCGCTATTTTTGCGTTGTATGGCGAAAACGTATCCAACACCGTAATATAAACTAAGGTTAAGAAGAAAAAGATAAAAATTTGTTTTCGGTTTAAAAGCCAGTAATGGATTAAATACACCATCAGCCACAACAAAATAAAAAATAAGAATGTCCGAAATTCACTCGATAAATCATTCCAGTTTCTTGCCACGATTAACCCTAGGTTATCAGCCGCATCGCCAAGAAATGCCTTCAACCAGCTAAACTGAAAAAAACCAGCATCATAGTAGAAATGATTAATTGAATACAGGATAAAGATCAGTTTAATGATGGATTGCCACAACCATTTCATTTGAAAAAAAGAAAGGACAAAGGAGATGACCAAAAAGATAATAAACGTTTCGATATTAGCGGTATCGGTTAATTGTTCAATAGGCCGCAGCCATTCCCATAAAAGCAGGAAACCAAATACATATAAAAGAAATGAAGGTAGGTCCCTTCTCATGACCATATGCTCACCTCCGAAAAGGCCGAGGTAAATTCGCCTTCATGAATCATGATTACCCGGACCCCGCGGGCATTCGCGAGGGCAATCAATGATCGTTCGTTTTCCGATGGCGCTTCTTTCTGACCCTTTATGAGAAAAAGAGTAATCGATCCCTTTCTTTGCCCAAGAAAACTCGCTTTTTCAATTAGGGGTTTCGTCAATTGCGCTGTGACAAGCATAAAGGAGACGGATTGTTGGATAAAAAAACTGTCAGTTTCCAGCACTTTATCAAACGAGGAATAACTTTTGGCCTCTATTTTGGCAAGATGATAAAATAGCTCCTGAATATGCTGCTCACCGCCCCGGATTGGAAATGAGGCTCTTTCTTTGCTGCTGGTTAACAGCCCGGTTTGCGCTCCTTTTTTCAAGACGGCGCGAATAAGGGAAGCGGTAAAAGAAACGACTGGCTCAAAGTGCTTATCGGGCACGCAATCCATAACCACAAAAACATCATGGGACTGCCGCTGCTCAAATTCCTTCGTCATGATCTCGCCCCGCTTTGCTGAGGCTTTCCAGTTAATCCAGGAGAAACGGTCGCCTGGCTGGTAATCTCTTACGCCAACAGCCATTGAGGTGTCCCTCTGCACCCGCTCACGGGATGCGGTCAGGCCTTGATCGTATTGGTTTTCAAACGGGCGGTATAATAGCTCGGTATAAGCAGGATAGACAATTATTTTGCTTTCCTTTTCATAGGTTTTTTCTTTTTGGAATAAACCAAGTGGATCACCAATTTTCAAAGTAAAGGTTTCGAAAAAATGCTCTCCCCTTGGCAGTTCATGAATGATATATTCATAGGAAAATTCCTTCTTCATTCCCGGCAGCAACAGTGCCTTCGGGGCTTTTAGCTGCTGAGCATATTTTAACGCCTCATCCAAATGGTCTTCGATTAGTAAATAAAATAACGGAAAACCTTTCGATCTTTTAATTTGGACGTTCACTTTTAACTGTTCACCTGCATTATAATCAGTTTTAGGTATTGTTCTGGTCACTTCAAGCTCATTCATCGAGTAAATGGACAGGGCCACACAGTAAATTGCAAATGGAAGAAAGCTATAGAATAAAAACCAGCTGACAAATCCTCCTTGAAACATCGCATAGGAGAAGGTTAAAAGAATCAGTAACAATAGCAAAACAAATTTCCAGGCTTTTTTTATTAGGTGAAATAGTTTTTTCATTTATTTCACAAGCCTTCGAACCGGTACAGGAACCCGTGTAACCACCCTGCCCACAATTTCTTCTGCAGATATCCCTTCGAATTTTGCCTCTGATTTTAAAATAATCCGGTGGGATAAAACGAATGGCGCTAAATATTGAATATCATCCGGCAGGACATAATCTCGGCCAAACATATAAGCATAAGCTTGAGCTGCTTTCATTAAAGCGATGGATCCGCGGGGACTTGCCCCTAAGTAGACGCTGCCATGACCTCGTGTACGATTAACGATGTCGACAATATAGCGCTTAATGGTGTCATCCACAAATACGTCTTTGATTTCTTTTTGAAGGTCAAGTAAACCTTCGAGGTCAATTACTGGCTCCAAGTCCTCGATGGGCGGAACCTTTTGTGCCCTGTTCAACACTTCTATTTCCTCTGCCAAATCCGGATAGCCCATTTTCATTTTTAATAAAAAGCGGTCGAGCTGTGCTTCCGGAAGAGGATATGTACCCTCGTACTCGATCGGGTTCTGTGTCGCCATAACAAAAAACGGCTTTTTCAACTTATGGGTCACGCCATCGATTGTGACGCTCGCTTCCTCCATCCCTTCGAGCAGTGCCGATTGAGTTTTTGGCGAGGTCCGGTTGATTTCGTCAGCAAGAATAATATTCCCCATGAGCGGACCTGGACGGAATTGGAATTCCATTTCTTTCGGATTGTAAATGGAAACACCGGTAACGTCGGATGGCAGCAGGTCCGGGGTGAATTGAATTCGGCGGAAGTTGGCATTCACTGATTTTGCCAGGGCGCGAACCATCATCGTTTTTCCGACACCTGGTACGTCTTCTAATAAAACATGGCCTCCTGAAAGCAAAGCCACGAGGCTTAGTTCTGCTACATTTCTTTTTCCAATCATGACTTTTTCAATATTTAAAAGGATTTTTTCGATTGTGGGATTCATTTGTTCGTGGGCCATTGTTGATTCCTCCTCTATAGGTAAAGAACATTTTTTGGCATCAATAATATGTATTCTAGTTTTGGATGGAAAAATCCTGTAAACAATGTATAGAATATTCATATTTCTCAAATCAAAAAAAAAGCCTGCCCTCATATAAAGAGCAGGCCTAACGGCAGATTACTTTTACTTCTATTTTAAAATTACTTGTTCTTGTTTTTTGTTTTCTGGTATTAAAGTTGGTTCAGTGCTTTGGTCGTTGGCAGTAAGATCTATGCCATAGTCCTTTGCAAAAACCATATGTGTTTCGACTAAAACATCCTGTTTATTCTCATCCAAATTAAATACACGGGCGCCGCGTAATCGATTCCGGCCCACACCTGGCAGCCCATAAGCACCAAATCCTGTACTGCCAGAATAACCTAGTAAAATCCCATAATAATTACCCATATAAGTATTTACATGGTCATGGCCGCAAAAGACCCCCTTGACATCTCCCCTGTCAAGCATAGCTGAGAACATCCCGCTATTAAATGGACCTGGGCACTCCTCTTCATTTCTTTCTCCGACTATTTGATGCTTTGCTGCAGCACGGGCATGATCAGCTTCTGTTCGGCTATCGACACTGTCAAACCACATAAAGCGATGTTCCCACAAAGGAATATGAATGAACATGAGAGAAGGTACTTTATAGCCAAATTGCTGTTCCAGCTTTTTGGAAGTCTCATAATACCAGTTTATCTGATTCATTCGAATCCAATCCCAAGTCGGATATCCACTAAAATCCTGTCCAGCAATCGTTTTAGGAGCATATCTGCCACTATCTAGCAGCCAAAGGTTGAATGCCGCTTTCTTGCCAGCAGAATCCCTAATAAGCAGGTTCATGTTTCCAGTCCCATTAATGCCAGTTGCTCCTGGCTGATTAACATTGTATTTGTATGCCATATAAAATTTAAGCATGGCTTCCTCATCAAGGCCGCCTTTTGGTGTTGAATCCTCATCATGATTTCCAAAGGTTACTGCCCACTTGATACCCCTTTGTTCCATTGGCTGGGCAACATTGTTCATTGCTTGTCTCATCTCAAGCTCTGAATTACAGCCGCCTGTAATGTTGTCACCATTTAGTACTACAAAATCCGGCTTCTCACTGTCAAGGACTTTTTCCATTAACTGGATGGTCCGGCGATCAATATGCTCATCATCCTGCGTATCGTTAAACTGTACAATTTTATACTTTCCATTTGTATTAAATTGCAGTTTCGCATTATCGTTTGTTTCAGCGTGAGCAACGCTACTTAATACATTTACACCTGGAATTCCAGCAGACGCTATCGTTAAGGCAAGTGTAGTCATCCCTCCTACTTTTATGAAGTCCCTTCTGTTAAAAACCTTGTTTTCATTTTGATTACTCATTGAATTTCCCCCCTAATTTTTGTAGGTTTTTAGATTTTGACATCAAGCCAAGTCGAATATTCAAGCATAGCCTTAATCCATAGTTACATCTCAAACTTTATCAGAAGATTGTAAATTCAGTTTTAGAGGAAGGTAAGGTTTTTGTTATTTTTTGTTAATTAGGAATTTTGTCTCTTAATTAAGCAAATGTAAGTAATATTTTATTTAAATAAGGGATAGTTTTGGGTATTTAGACTTATAACTTTCATTGCATTTTTATCAAATCTTAGGATAATAGGACCAAAGAAAAATAAAGAGAGAAGCGGAAATTGTAAAGTAATAGTAAATATTATTTCTATTAAAAAGTTTTAAAAAAAGTAACAGGCGATGATTTCTGTATTCATCGCCTTCCAAAATGGTGATCCATGTAGATGACCCCTTCAATTAATTCCCCATTTTCAAATTTCTTTTTATTCTTGTTGCTGCGAGTTCAAGAAAAATGGAAAATCCAAGGATAAAATAGGTAATCACTCCGACTTCTCTTATATCCTAATAAAATCCGCTAGCCATGAACATGTCGAATCCGATCCCGCCTGCTCTGGCTGCAGCCCCCATTGCAGCTCCAAAGCCCCTCGATAAATCACTATTTGATTCAGCCATTAAGAAAAAGAGATAGGGCATTTACACCATATTTTTTAATAATCATATATATGTTGTTGTGTTTATAATTTCCAATATTCAGAATATAAAAAGGCCAATATTGAAAGGAGTATTAGTGTGTCAACCAATAACACATTCGATTATATCGTGATTGGGGCTGGTACTGCCGGAGGAGTAATTGCCAAAAAATTAACAGATGACAAAATTACTTCTGTACTTCTCCTTGAACCTGGAACCAATATGATAAAAGAACTGAGCAGCCCTTCTGGTGCAACAGCAGGCATATTAGCCACTGATAATAGGCACTCATTTAATATCATGACCAATGCTGAGCCAAACATTGGGAACCAGCAGCTTCGTGTATCAAGCGGCAGAGCCATCGGGGGAAGTTCCGAACATAATGCAATGTATGCCGTACGTGGAAGCAGAAGACTTTATAATGAGTGGGCAGAACTCATTGGATCTCAGTGGAGTTACAGCAAAGTTCGTCCTTTATTCAAAGAGAATGAAACTTACACAGGTGAAACAGAAGAATCGGAAGAACGAGGAAGCAAGGGCCCCATATTTGTAAGACAACAGAACATTCCTGAAGATGGGCTGACTGTTACATTAGCCGAAGCAACATCAGAAGTGTTAAATATTCCAATTGTCGAAGATTATAATACTGGAATAAGAGGTTGTACATTTTACAAATCCCAATTTTTAAATGAAGAAGTAAATGGACATTACGTTCGTTCCTCTACTGCAACAGGGTATTTAAACGGAAAAATTGTTACACAAGGCGATGAATTTCACGCGGATGAGTTTGGAGTACACGGCAGAGAGCTGGTCATCCTGAGCAAAACAACAGTGAATAAAATTTTATTTAAAGAAGCTGGCAGATTTCAAGTTGCCGTGGGCGTTGAATTTGTAAAAAACGGTAAAACAAATATCGCGCGTGCATCTATAGGTGTCATTGTCAGTGCGGGTAATTTTTCTTCCGTTATTTTACAGCGTTCTGGAATTGGGAACCCGGATGATTTAGCAAGAGCCGGTATTACCACATTAATTGACAGTCCAAATGTAGGACATAACTTTCAAAGTCATTTTACTGTTGGAATGGGAGTAGAAGTAGAAACGGAGCGGCTTTTAGAGCTTATGTCTGCTGACCCAGACAATCCATTTCCACTGGGTGCTTTTAAAGGAGAAGGCAAAAGCGGGGGCCGGCGTCTTCAATTATATGGATCGACAACACCTTCGTTTATTCCAGCTCCAGATGTATTGGCTAATCATTGGGGGTTCGATGAAACAAAAAAGAGCAATATTATGAGCATAGGCATTTTTGACCTTAACCCTAAAAGCAGGGGTTCGATATTGGCTTCACACAGCGATCCTGAGGCGTATCCTTCTATTGATCTTAATCCGCTGGGGAATCCGAATGACTTAGATTTTATGGTTGAACAGTATTTGAACACTTACCGTATTATGAAGAAAGCCCGTAAACTAGATCCCGATGGCATCTACAAAGTTGTCTATCCGCCTGAAGAGGTCTTTAAGATGGATGATAAGGAAGAACGGCGTAAACAATTAGAAAGTTATGTGAAGGCTTCTTATCGTAATCTCGCTCATTTTGGCGGTCAATGCAAGATGGGCAATAGTATTCTAACTGGGGTTGTGGATGAATATCTAAATGTCTTTGGTACAAAAAAACTGAAAGTAGCCGATCTTTCTATTTCCCCTATATTACCAGATGGCAACACCTCTATGCCTTCTCAAATGATTGGACTAAATGCAGTACGATTTATTCAAGAAGGGTTTCCTTTTTAAAAATTTATCGAAAAATAAATGATAAAATGAACTCCCCTAAGTTATCTCCTTGATTTTTCTCAGAAACGAAAAATCCTTGATCAATTTGATCAAGGTTTTTTCGCCTTTTAAATCATAAGTATTTCTCTATAGTTTCTTTCCATTTATCATTAAGGCTATGGTCGATAGTTTGGGCTTGAGATAAAAACGATTCCAATAGACCAAGATTACTTAAGTCTTCGAAAAAATACTTCGGTTGAGGACGATTTCTTGTAAAGGACTTCACATGGTCAATTACCTTTAGTGTTTTATTATTTGTGACCATGAAATGACGTAAATATATATCATAGTCAGTGAATTTTAGGTGCTCCATTTCTTTAAATATAGTTATTATCTGTTGAGTTATTTCCAATGGTATGGTTTCCATATTCTTCAAATAGTCCTTTAAAGTTATTCCCTCTACATATTCAATGATTATATAGTTTGCTCCTGAATCATATAACTTAGGGAAAAAAGGGGATTTTTGAACTTTACTTAATACTTCTTCTTCCCATCTACAATGTTTCTCATCTGGATATATTTTCACACATTTTTGGTTTGGCAACTTAAACACAGCGCCTTGCATACCTCTACCGATTAATTCGTAGGACGTTGGGTTGTTCACCACTTCGACTTTTTTCCAACCACTCGGTTTGTTCACCTGGATTAATGTAAAATCGTCTATCTCCATTAAACCCGCCTACCTTTTAAATAGATACGAAAACAAGTTTGTTTTCACGTTTCGTTTTTTGGAATATCCCCTCTCCCCATGGCTACCAGAACATTAAAATCCCTTTACTATATTTTATATTCATATTTTTCTCCAGGTTTTCTTTCAAAATCGGGTGGGAAATTTTTCCGTTTATTCTTATAATATTCTTCACGAAAATCTCCTTGAGAGAGCTTATTAAATGTTAAGAAAATCATTCTTCTTGTTGTGTCTGTAAGGTTTGGTCCAGATCGATGTGGTGTATAAGAGTCAAATATTATCATATCACCGGGTTGCATCGGATAAGAAACCCAATCTAATTTATCTACAGCCTCTTTCGGAAGCTCTTCATACATTGGTCCAAGTAGTCCTTTTTTGTGTTCACCTAAAGCGCATTCTAAACACCCGTTATTCTCATTAGCCTCATCAATACAAATGGCAACAGAAATATGCAATGTATGTCCGTACTCATCCCATCCAGCCTGTACATCTTGATGTGGTTTAAATCCTTCTCCACCCGGAAGCTTAAAATTAATTTTCTCCTTAAAAAGAACAGCTTCTTCTCCAAACAATTGTGAGACAAGCCCCAGCATCCATTCTCCATTTACTAGTTCATTTAGTTCCGAATGATAAGGAAGAAAATTTTCAATTCTATTTAGTATTTTTGTACTGTCCTTAAGACTGTTTTCATAATACTTCATCCATTTCCCTCTTACTTCAGGGAAATTTTGAACTGCGTCAACCCATTTGATTAAATTTTCTTTTACCCCAACACTATAAAGTCCATCATTTGGAATGTAGAGACAACCATCCTGCTCCCATTTCATAAGCTGGTCTTCTGTAAATTTTTTTAGAATCATTCTACGAATTTCAGTCCCCTCTAATGAAATCTCGATATAATATGTCATGGAAATTTTTTGTTGCAGGTGCAAGCCCTAAGTAAGATTAAAAGGGCGTTCGTTCTGATTCCTCACGTTCTTCTAATGCGGCTTAGCAATTAAGCATTATGACAATTTAAAAAATCTGACTGAATCCTAAATGCGGAAACCATAAAGACATTAATGGGGCATTACCCACAAAATAAATATATCGAGGGCGAATAGGGGATATGACTTCCAATCTGAAGAAAAGGCCTCCCGTCAGTTCAGTAAACTGATGGAAGACCTTCGAATAATTAATTTTTACAGATCATTATAAGCAATTCTCTTTTAACAAATCCAAAACCCTTGAATATAAAATGTTTTGGAGCTTTATTCCATCATTTTATTTATCTATTTACTCATGCATAGGAATGAATGTTTGTCCAAATACCTACACTCTTTATTTCCTTATACTCAGGTTTCCACATAGCATCTTCAATAGCACTCTCAACATCTTGAATATCCGCTCTTGCAATTCCTTCGTGAATTGCAGCATTAACTACTTCAATGGCTACGTATTTTGAGACTTCATGAAGTTTTTCAATGGATGGCAGCAGGGATTCTCCAGGTTTACTGGAGTCCGACATTCTTGCAACCGCATAAGCAGCAGCAGCGAACATTCCTTTTGAGATCACTTCCGCTTTTGCCACAATGGCTCCAAGGCCAAGACCTGGAAAGACAAATGCGTTATTTGACTGCCCAATTTCATAGGAAACACCTTTGTATTCTACATTGGCAAACGGGCTGCCGGTTGCAATTAGAGCCTTGCCATCTGTCCATTTAATCAGATTTTCCGGCACTGCTTCAGCCAGTGCAGTGGGGTTGGACATAGGCAAGAAGATTGGACGCTCAACGTGCTTGGCCATTTCTTTCACAATTTCCTCCGTGAAAGCACCGGCTTGTCCGGAAGTACCAATAAGGATGGTTGGCTTCACCCTATGAACGACTTCCATTAATGAAATGATTTCATCCTCATTCTTATCCCAGTCCTTTACTTCATCCATCTTTCTTACATAAGGCTTCTGGAAATTCAAAACATCTGGTGTTTCATCCGTTAGTAACCCCCGATAGTCGATCGCCCAGAAACGCTCATAGGCTTCTTCTCTGGTCAGTCCTTCTAAAATCATGGCATCAACCATTTGGTCAGCGTTACCGATGCCGGCAGCCCCTGGTCCAAAGACAACAATGCGCTGGTCCTTCATGGATTCTCCTGTTACTTTCAAAGCAGACATAAGAGCAGCAAGGGTCACTGCCCCTGTTCCCTGGATGTCATCGTTGAAGGTAAGGATGTTGTCACCGTATTTATCCAAGATCTTACGCGCATTCACGTTGCCAAGATCTTCCCAGTGAATCAGAACCTCTGGAAAGAACTTTCTTGCAGTATGAACGAATAAATCAATAAATTTATCATAACGCTCACCGCGGACACGGGCGAATTTGTTGCCAATATAGATAGGGTCTGCGCTCAAAGCCTGATTGTTCGTACCAACATCCAACACGACTGGCAGAACACGGCTTGGATCAATACCAGCTGCCGCTGTGTACACGGCAAGCTTACCAATCGCAATATTAATACCGCCTACCCCTTGGTCCCCAATGCCCAGAATACTTTCTGAGTCGGTAACAACGATTAAATCAATGCCATTATTGGGCTGTCCAAGATTATAGAACGCCTTTTCCACGCCTTCAGGATCATCAATGGAAAGATATAAACCTCCTGGACGGCGGTAGCTATGGGAGTATGACTGGATCGCATCACCGACAGTAGGAGTGTAGATAATTGGAAGCATTTCTGCTAGGTGTTCTTTCAACAATCGGTAAAACAGAACAACATTGCGGTTATATAAATCATAAAGCAGACCGTGTTTAAATAAATTCGTCGTCCGCATCGAATATTGTTCATAAACCCTCTTTACTTGTTCATCAAGGGTAAGCGCTTGAGGCGGTAACAGACCGTCGAGTCCAAGGTCTTCCCTTTCCTCTTTCGTAAAAGCTGTTCCTTTATTCAAAAAAGGATTAGAGAGAACCTCTTTTCCTTTTAATGTTGTAATAATAACATTCTCAGGTACATTCATGGTGTTTCCTTCTTTCTTTAAAATAAACTCGCACAATTATGGGAACATAGATTTCTATTTTTCCATGTTAATCACATTTTCCTTATCACACTAGTTTTTTTAATTTAATGTCTCTTTTTTGTAATTAAACAAAGCAGACAGTAAAATTGCCTGACTGCTTTGTTCTATCTACCACTTTTCGTGTTTATAAAATTTTATCAGGCTGCCCGTGCAATCGATAGTTTCGCTTTTTTCTTTTCGGACCTTTTAAATACATAGCTCACAATAATCGGACAGACGATGGCAGATATGACACACGCAGCTGCAACTTGTGCAGTAGCTGAAGATGCTACTGCGGCTAAGGTTGGATCTGCTGCGGCCACAACAGCTGGTGTAGCTACCGCATTTCCTGCAGTTGACCCTGTAGCTAAACCAACGATAGGGTTTTCTTTAAATAACTTCAATAGGAAGTAAGCTCCAATTCCAGTGAATGCAGCGATTATTCCTAGTAATATCCCAGGACCTCCAGCTTTCACAATAGTTGAAAGGTTCATTCCGGCACCTAATGGGAATGAGAAAAATGGGATTAATAATAATTTACTGCTTCCAAGGAACTTTCTCATATCAGGGTCAATATTTCCTAAAATCATTCCGATTACGATTGGAATTAATACTCCAAGAAGTGTTTGAAAAGGAATGGTGGCAAGGCCGGATGCACCTAATGCCACTAATGTGAAAAATGGACCGTCTTTTAAAGAAAATAAAGCATATGCGCCTACATCCGTTTCGTCACCATACGATGAAGCAAGAGATGCATATAACCCGCCATTAGCATTTAATAACGCTGCAAGGATGGCTAATGGTGTTAATCCTAGTATTCCGGCAGGCCCAAAAATCACTGCTACAGCTAAACCAATACCAGCACCTACGATAAATTTTCCTGTTAATAATATTGCACCTTTTTTTAATGCCTTTGGTGCTAATTTGAAATTAATTTGCGAACCAATTAAAAACATAAAACATGCCAAAATAGTTGATGATGCTTCTTTACTGAATAATGCTGTTGTAAAACTTCCAATTTGTAAAACCTGCGGAAAAAATGTATTCGTTAATACCCCTAAAAAAAGTGGAACAACCATCAGACCACCTGGAATTTTATCAAGCGTTTTCTTAATAGGAATCTGCATTTTTGAATCCTCCTTTGTCTTGCTGCATGTCTATCATATTCCCATGTAAACCGTTTTCATAGAATATGAAAGTTTAATCATTCTTTTTGTAAATAAAAAAAGTAAGCAGTTTCAATAGCTGCTTACAAATAGTTTTTTATTAAGTGCTCTTTAAATTGGTTATATTCATGCTGATACACAGGCCTTCCGATGGTTCCATAGATAACCTTGACTTCAAGTATTCCTAATTCCTTTAGAAAGTTAAGGTACTTTCTTGCTGAAACCCTTGAGATGCCTACCACATTAGCTACTTCATCAGTGGAAAATGGTCCCTGCTTCAACTCTTGAACCGCATCCCATATCTGCTTTAAGGTATCCTTCGTTAATCCTTTTGGCAGTTCCTCTGCGATGACGGCCTCTTCTCTGTGCAAAAGTAAGTGATCGAGCTCTTGCTGACTAACTGAATCCTGTTTATCAATGAACCGAGTTTGCTCAAGGTAGGAAGTAAGCGCAGCATTAAACCGTTCAAACTCGAAAGGCTTAATCAAATAGTCGACAACACCATACCTTAATGCCCTCTTAATTCGTTCAAAATCTGAGGCTGCTGAAATGATGATGACATCAATTTCAAGATCATTTTTCCGAAGATACGGTAACAGTTCCAGCCCCTGCTTTCCCGGCATAAAAATATCCAAAAGAATTAGCTGAATATCATTCTTTCCTAAACATCGGATGGCTTCAGCGACCGAACTGACTGTTGCAGCTAAACGGAACCCGTCAATTTTAGAAAGGTACTGCTTATTGATTTCCGCTACCATCGGGTCATCTTCAACAATCATTACATTAATCATTCTATTCATCCTCTGCATTATAAGGTATATATACGGCAAAATTCGTTCCCTTTCCAGGCTTGGACGAAATTATCAGGTCCCCCTCCAGTCTTTCAATTGCCTGCGCCAAAAGATATAATCCGAATCCTCGATTGTCCCCTTTCGTGGAAAAGCCTTTATCCAGTATTTTGTTTTGAAGTGATTTCGTCATTCCCATCCCTGTGTCTTTAACCTCGACTGTCAAAATATCCTCTGCGTAATCAAGTTTAAGCTCGACTTTTTTGATTGGACTGTCCGCAATTGCCTCCATTGCGTTATCGACGAGGTTTCCAATGATCGTTATTAACTCATGTGTAATTTCCGAATTTACAGGCTTGGGAAGTTTATTTGCGCAATCCAATGACAGTAAGGCCCCAGATTCTCTTGCAAAGCTTAGCTTGCCAATCAGAAATCCAGCAAGAACCGGATCTTGGACTTTTTTTGTTACAAAACCCACTTCCGTTTCACGGTGGTTAACTGTTTCACTCACATAGTTAGCGAGTGTATCGTATTGTTCAGTACGAACCAGACCAAGAATGACATGAAGTTTATTCATGAATTCATGCGCCTGAGCACGGAGAGCATCCGCATAATTGCGCACACCTGTAAGCTGTTCGGCCAAAATTTGAACCTCGGTTTTATCACGGAAAGTAGCGATTGCTCCCACCGGCTGATTTCCCACAATCACTGGTACCCTGTTTACTAAGATGGTCACCCCATGTAGATTCTGTTCTTGATCCATTTCCGATTCACCCGATTCTACAATGCGAGCTAACCGAGTCTCTGGCAAATACTCTTCAACGTTCATCCCTATGGGATTCCCTTCAAGTCCAGCTTTTTTTAAAAGCTTACTGGCTGCCCTGTTAACAAGGGTGATGTTTCCTTCTTGGTCAATAGCTATGATTCCCTCGCGAACAGACTGAAGCATAGAACTGCGCTCTTCAAGCAGCCTGGCAATCGCGAACGGCTCGAGTCCTAAAAGAATTCTTTTGAGGTATCTCGCTAGGCCCACTGCACCAACTACACCAATTAAGATGCCAATGACGGTACCGATCACCATACCCATACGGCCTTTATGTACCGCCTTTATTACACTTTCTAATGAAATCCCTACGGCAACTGCACCGACTTGTTTTCCTTGAGAATTTTTTATTGGAGTAAATGCCCTCATGGATCGACCGAGAGTCCCCTTTGAAATGGACACGTACTCCTTTCCTTTAAGAACTGGCCCTTCATCTCCTCCTGTGAAGTGCTTTCCAACCTTTTCGGGTTCCGGGTGGGATAGACGAATACCTTTCATATCCATCACAACAACGAAGTTAACATTGGTTTTTTTTCTTATTTGATTACTAAAAACTTGTACATTTTTTTTATTCACTTTCCCTTCGAGAGCGCCAATCACCTGCGGACTAAGGACAACCATCTTTGCCACATTCAGGGCTTTTTCTTTCTCTGTTTGTTCCACACTGGAGGTAATTCTTTTGCTTATGATAAGATCAGTTATTCCAAGTGATAAAGCGACGACAATGCATACAAATATAATAATAACGGCTTGTAAACTAAGTTTGCCCTTCTTCATAATCTCCTCCAGGTATGATCATAATTATAGTATGTATAAGACTTATTTATAAAATGACAAAAGACCGCTTAGCTTATAAAAGAGCTTTAAGCAGCCTTTATCATCAATCATCGAATTAGCAAAATGGCACCCGCCATAATTGGGGTAAGAACCATAGCACTCTTTAAAATTGGCAGTGGAACGTTGTTGATAAATTTGGCACCAATATAGGAACCAATCATCGTTCCAGCCAGTACCTGGATTAGAAGCAAAACGTTGAAATAGCCTTCAAAATAGTAGCCTGCCCCGCCAGCGAAAGCGATGGGGAGAATAACCAACATCGTTGTGCCGACTGATTTTTGTACAGAAAGGCCCAACACAACCATCAACCCAAGCTGGATGAATGGAGCCGATCCAATACCAAACGTACCGGATAAAATACCAGTCACGATTCCGACAGACGCTGCCCTCAGTAAAAAGCTGCCAGTTGATCTCGTTTTCCTTTTATTTGTCTCTTTAAGCCTATTTACAATAAAAAGGCGGATCATCAGCATAACAGCGGATAGGAACAGCATTCCCGCCGTAAGAAAGTGGAGTGAATGAACCGGAATCCATACAGCAATTTTAGAACCAACAAATGACATAATTGCCCCAAAGGCACTTGCAGTTATTCCTGCTTTCACATCCATATTTCCCTGCCGGTAATGACTGTAAGCTCCGGACAAAGTCGTGAACACCATTGCAGCCAGAGACGTACCTAACGCAGTTTGGATTGGTACTCCAAACACAACGGTTAAAAGAGCAATAATAAAACCGGATCCCCCGGCCCCAATAAAACCTAGTAAAATTCCTATTAGGAACATTGTAAGTGTGATAACCAAGAACATCCCCCCAAACAAACTTTCACTTCATTGGTAATATTTCTCCAACAGTATAATTATAGTATTTCAAACCGGAAGGACGTTTTTTGTAATTAAAAAAAGTCTATGGGTGGAAGCGGTAATTCCATATTTTGCAACACAAAAAAACCACTCCCTATTGTTAGGAAGTGGTTTTTACCAGTCAGTGTTATAGACTAATTCTAAAGCATTAAGGGCTAGCGGATGTTATTACATCATGCCGCCCATGCCGCCCATTGCGCCCATATCAGGCATTCCAGCTGCACCAGCTGGTTCTGGCTTGTCAGCAACAACTGCTTCAGTTGTTAAGAACATAGCTGCAACAGATGCTGCGTTTTGAAGCGCAGAACGAGTTACTTTAGTTGGGTCCACGATACCAGCTTCGATCATGTTTACCCATTCGCCGTTAGCAGCGTTGAAGCCTGTGCCTACTGCTTCGCGCTTTAAGCGGTCAACGATAACAGAGCCTTCAAGGCCAGCGTTGTGAGCGATTGTGCGAACTGGCTCTTCCATCGCACGTAAAACGATGTTGATACCTGTTGCTATGTCACCTTCAGCTTGGATTCCAGCTACTTTGCTGTATACGTTTAGAAGGGCAACACCACCACCGGATACGATACCTTCTTCAACTGCAGCACGAGTAGAGTTCAAAGCGTCTTCGATGCGAAGCTTGCGCTCTTTTAATTCAGTTTCAGTTGCAGCACCAACTTTGATTACTGCTACACCGCCAGCCAGTTTAGCTAGGCGCTCTTGTAATTTTTCACGGTCAAATTCAGAAGTAGTTTCTTCTAATTGAACACGGATTTGGTTTACACGAGCTTCGATAGCTGCAGAATCTCCTGCACCTTCAACGATTGTTGTGTTTTCTTTTGTAACAACCACTTTAGAAGCGCGTCCTAAAGATTGGATTGTAGCAGTTTTTAATTCACGGCCAAGCTCTTCAGTGATGACTTCTCCGCCAGTTAAGGCAGCGATATCTTCAAGCATTGCTTTACGACGGTCACCGAAGCCAGGAGCTTTTACAGCAACAGCATTGAATGTACCGCGAAGCTTGTTCACTACTAATGTAGATAATGCTTCACCTTCGATATCTTCAGCAACTAGTAATAATGGCTTGCCTTGTTGTACTACCTGCTCAAGGACTGGAAGGATTTCTTGAATGCTAGAAATCTTCTTGTCAGTGATTAGGATATATGGGTTTTCTAAAACAGCTTCCATTTTTTCTGTGTTTGTTACCATGTAAGCTGAAACGTAACCACGGTCGAATTGCATACCTTCTACAACATCTAATTCAGTTGTGAAGCCTTTTGATTCTTCGATAGTGATAACGCCGTCGTTGCCAACGCGCTCCATAGCTTCAGCGATTAATTGGCCAACTTCTTCGTCAGCAGAAGAAATAGCGGCAACTTGTGCGATGGAAGATTTGCCTTCGATTGGTTTTGAGATTGCTTTTAATTCTTCAACAGCTGTTGCCACTGCCTTTTCGATCCCTTTGCGGATACCCATTGGGTTTGCACCAGCAGTTACGTTCTTTAAACCTTCGCGAATCATTGCTTGAGCAAGAACAGTTGCAGTTGTTGTACCGTCACCGGCAACATCGTTTGTTTTGCTTGCTACTTCAGCAACAAGCTTTGCACCCATGTTTTCGAATGCATCTTCTAATTCGATTTCTTTTGCGATTGTTACACCGTCATTTGTGATAAGCGGTGAACCAAATTTTTTCTCAAGAACCACGTTGCGTCCTTTAGGTCCAAGAGTAACTTTTACTGCGTTTGCTAGAGTATCTACACCGCGAAGCATCGCGCGGCGCGCATCTTCACTAAACATAATTTCTTTAGCCATCGTTCAAAAAACCTCCTCTTATTATTTGAGATGTTTATTTTTTAAAAATCAACCTTACTACGCTAAAACAGCAAGGATATCGTTTTCACGTAAAATTAAATATTCAACGCCTTCGAATTTTACTTCAGTACCAGCGTATTTTGAGAAGATAATGCGGTCGCCAACAGAAACTTCAAGGGCAACGCGTTCGCCATTTTCAAGCACACGGCCTGTACCTACGGCAACAACTTTTCCTTCCTGAGGCTTTTCCTTCGCTGAATCCGGTAATACGATACCGCTTGCAGTTTTTTCTTCTGATTCAACAAGCTCAATGACAATGCGATCACCTAATGGTCTTAACAAATCAAACAACCTCCTCAAAAATATATGTAATTCTGACATTATTAGCACTCTCTATGAATGAGTGCTAACACAATTATTATAATAATGAATCTGTAAATCTTTTGCAAGTATGAAGCATAAAATTTTTACGGGAGGGCAAATCTTTTTTTCAACCTTAATCAGTATGTGAAATACAGCAATTTCTATACAAAGATTTTGGATAAATTGTTCAAAATTGAACGAGGCCCTTTTTAAAGGTAAAATGTAGGATGGAATCCTATGAATTATTTCTATAATTTTAAAAAATAGATCTGAAGGAGATTACTTATTTGAAAA
The DNA here is from genome assembly GCF_050468025.1 of Neobacillus sp. NRS-1170. NCBI lineage: Bacteria > Bacillati > Bacillota > Bacilli > Caryophanales > Bacillaceae > Neobacillus > Neobacillus sp. NRS-1170. Next base: position 25,895 of record NZ_JBITPF010000099.1, read on the forward strand.
GGGAATATTGGATAATTTTAATTGTTTATATCGTTATGCAGTTTTCCAGTTTAATTGGCGTTCCGTTATTCATGTTCGGTTTTAGGCATTTTGGGGGCAAGCTGGAGTTAGCAGTGCCCGTATGGCTATTGGCTAGTTTTACGATTGCACTCATCATTATCCTTTTTATGTTACGTAACGAAATGAAAGGACAAAGCTTCGACCGGAAGGGAAGTTCATTCTCGTACTCGGCGATGTGGGCAGTGGCTGGATTTTTCTTAGCTTTATTTGCCCAGTACGCGGCGGCTATTATTGAGCACTTGATCGGCATTGAAGCGGGTTCTGAGAATACGAAGGAAATCGTCAACATTATCGAAACCTTCCCGTTGGCGATTTTTGTAACAAGTATTGTGGGTCCAATTCTAGAAGAAATTGTATTTCGAAAAATCATTTTTGGTGCCCTTCATAAGCGATTTAATTTCTTTATCTCAGCAATTATCAGCTCTGTTATTTTTGCCGCAGCCCATATGGAGTTTCAGCATATCTTACTTTATTCGGCTATGGGCTTTACCTTTGCTTTTCTTTATGTCAAAACAAAACGCATCATCGTGCCGATCTTTGCGCATGTCACGATGAATACCTTAGTTGTCCTCGTTCAGTCTGTTTACCGGGAGGATATCGAAAGACTGATGCGGGAGGCCGAGGCGGTTCAAAACTTTATCGGAGGCTTTCTATGAGACGTTCACCCTTGTTTTCCGGATTGATTTACTTTTTACTCGGCGGTTTATTTACTTACTTCGCCGTTGATGAGGTGCAAACAAATGGCTGGGGCTTTTTCAGCTACCTGCTCGTTATCTTAGCCACCTTTGACTTCGGCTCCGGTCTAAAAATGATCACCCTTCACTTCAAATATAAAAACAAAGTGGATAAATGATGAAAGGTGTCAGGCACCATGTGAAAAATTCACAATGGTGCCTGACACCTTTTTTATTTGGAAATCCCTTGTTGTTTATCGAACACCATTCGTTCTTTGCCTAAGATAAAGATGAAGAGGAAGGCAATGCCTGCCGGAACGAGTGCCCATGTAAAGGTATGAACAATGGAACTGGAAAGGGCATCGGTGATTTTATCGAGAATCTGCGGCGGAATGTTCTTTCTTGCCTCTTCCGATAATAACGCTCGGGAATCGCCGAATGCGCCGCCCTTAGGCATCGGCCCCATTCCAGAAAACGCCTTTTCTAATCCCTCTTTAAAATCACTCCTTTGAATCGTTCCAAAAATTGTAATCCCAATGGTCATCCCTAGGGAGCGGATAAAGTTGCTGGTTGAGGTAGCGGAGCCCCTTTGATCCATCCCGAATGGATGAATCGCGGCCATGCTTAAAACGGAAAAAGAGAATCCTACTCCTAAACCAATGACAATCATATAAAGGGTCAAGATAGCCCTGCTTGTTTCTGGTGTAATCGTGCTTAACAGGATAAACCCGCCTATCAGGATGATACCTGAAATAAACATAATGTTCCGATAGCTCATTTTCGTCGTTAAAAAGCCGCCGACCTGTGCCGTCACAACGGAACCCAGCATCATCGGCAATAAAATAAGCCCTGAATTTGTCGCGCTTCCGCCATATACCCCTTGCACAAAAATCGGGATATAAACGGTTCCCGCCATAAAGGCGGCCCCGTAAAACAAGCCAACTAGTGTACTTCCAGCGAACAGCTGGTTTTTAAACATCGCAAACGAAATAATCGGATCCTTCGCTTTTGTTTCGACAAACAAAAAGATCAAAAATAGAACCCCGAAGCCCGTGAATAAACTAATAATCGTCGAAGAACCCCAATCATACTTTTGTCCCCCTAATTCAAGGGCAAACATTAAACAAACTACCGCGCCAATTAACGTCACGGCTCCCCACCAGTCAATCGACTGCTTCTGGTGAATCGGCGATTCCTTGTAAGAGATGACGATAAAAATCAATGATAAAATGCCAAGCGGGAGATTAATATAGAAAATCCAATGCCAGCTGATATGGTCGGTAATATACGCCCCTAACAGCGGCCCGAAGATACTTGAAAGCCCGAAAACTGCCCCGAACAAACCGCCCATTTTCCCGCGTTTTTCGGGTGGAAATAAATCGAACATAATCGTAAACCCAATCGGGACAAGAGCTCCGCCGCCTACCCCTTGAATCGCGCGGTAAATACTTAATTGCGTGATCGTTTCGGCTGTTCCGCAAAGGGCCGAGCCGGCCATAAACAATATCAATCCAAAAATAAAGAACCTTTTTCGGCCATACATATCCGATAATTTACCAAAAATCGGCATCCCGGCCATTTCCGCGACCATATAGGCGGAAACCACCCAGACGAAGCTTTCCAGCCCGCCAAGATCACCGACAATCGTTCCCATCGCCGTGACGACAATCGTGTTATCCATCGAGGCCATCAATATCCCCAGTAATAGCCCCGCGACAACCAAACCTAATTTACTCTCTTTTGCTACCATCCGATTTCTCCTTTATATCTTTGTCTTTGTTTTTATCGTTGCTTGTGAATCCTGGCTTAGATGCTCCCGATACTCCACTAAGCCTATTTGACAGCCCTGGCCAATCTTCACCTGATTGCCCCTAACAATATCTGCCGTTGTATTTTCGAGAAAAATTTCATCCCCTTCGATAACTTTCACTTTAAGAGTCCCAACCTCTTTTCCGAAGGGAAGAAGAGAGTTCTTTTTCTTTTTGACGGTTATTTTTCCCCCGCCAATCTCCTCCGCAGTGCTTTGGCCGTAGCGCAGCCCCACCTTAATCGTATCCGCGGTTAATAATCCCTTAATTTCAAAACCGCCGCTCGAATCGAAGGTTTCATATTCCACATCGCCATTTACTACGATGCTTCCCTTAATCGATGCTTGATCGCCGAAGAGTCTCTCTCCCACTTCGAGCAGCCCAAGGATCTTTATTTTTTTCAATTGCGCCCGGCTTCCGACTGAGAGCGTCCCCATGATCAGCGTTTCCTCAGCCTCGATATTCCCTTTAATCTCAGCCTCCCCCAAAATCTTTACTGAACCTGTTTTAACATTTTCGACCGCTTCACTCGTTCCATATACATGAAAAGAGGAGCAATCCACATTATTTACAATCGTCCCTTCGCCTCTGATGCTGATTTTATCGTAACGGCCGCCAGGGTAACTTCCTGAACCATTGATAATCAAGTTTGCGTCTTTTTTCATTTCCCTTCCCCCCTTATGCCTTTCTGATATCATTCACAACTGCATTTTTATCCTGTGAAAATTCGTCTGTGTACTCAACCACATCAATCTGACAGTTCGGTCCAATTCTGACCTGATTGCCCCGCACCACTTTCGCAATCGTATTTTCCAGGTCAATTTTGTCCCCTTCAATTAACTCCGTTTCTAATTGCGCTTTGAAAATTGGCTTGAATAAAGCTCCAATGAACGACCCTTTATGCTGCCTTACTGTTATTGTTTGCCCGCCAATCTCTTTTGCTTTGCACTCCCCATAAATCTTTATATCAACTTGATCTGCGTTTAGGAGCCCGCCGATCGTGAAGCAGTATTCTCCTTTAAAATACTCAGCTTCGCAGTCTTCCCCAACTGAAAGCATACCCCGAAGTTTAATCTCCTCACATTTTACGCTCCCGCCCACTGAAGCTTTCCCAGAGATCCTTAAATTTTTGACATTTATGTTCTTCTCAAATTTCGCGGTCCCTTCAACGGTCAACTTTTGGCTCTCGAATGTTCCTTTAAACTTGGCATTCCCGTTTACTCTGGCCATATCTGCTGTCACATTCCCATTGACCGTCCCTAATCCATTGCATTCAAATTCATGACATTCCACATCATTGTTGATCGTCCCTCTGCCATTCAATGTAACTAGGTTAAATTGTCCGCCGTTTGAAGAACCTAAGCCATTAATGGCCAAATCTCCTCTATTTTTCAATTCCATAAGGATTCTCCTTTATAATAATTTCGACTTAATTTCTTCCATACAGGTCATTAAGGAAACCTGCACGACAATCTTCGTTCCCCTCTCAAAATGGATCTCTTCCGCATTAATCAGTAAGAAACACGATGATACACCAAGTTTGCGGGTAATCAGGAGTTCACAGCTTTTTTGCTTAATCAGCGCGGCATTGTCCTTTAGCACCTGCAGCAGCATTTTCCCTTCATCCAAATTGATCTCCCCTGACTGCAACAGCTTCTCTAAAACATAAACTTCAAGCATTCTGGAAAAATTAAAATTTGGGCTGCCTTGGTCATTTTCCAGGTAAAAATTCATCACTGCATTTGAAACAATGTTACGTTTTATTAATTCATCCTTATCTAACTGCAAATCGCTTAGACTAGGAGAAAACATGTCTGCTAGTTCATCTAACGATAAATTTTCCTTCATCGTTTGAATTTTATTGATTCTTTCTAAGATTTTTTCCTTTGGAAAGAAGGTTTCCTGGCCGGTAAACGTGGATTTCCTTACAAACCATTCCTCCGGAATGAGGTCTTTACGCTTCCATCTATACAGCTGTCCATAGGATATTCCCGCCAGCTCTAATAATTCCTTTTTCGAAATTAACTCCTCGCTCATGATTAAAACCCCTTTCTGTGTATTAATGTAACATAACACTGTTACGTTGTAAAGATTCGAAAAACTTGTCCTAATAATAAAAGGGCCTTCCGCAAAATTTTGCGAAAAGCCCTTAAACATTTTATTCTTCGATTTCATCTGTTGGATTTGGATAATGCTTTAAAAAGTAAATCAGTGATTGCAGCTCGACAGCTAAATCAATGTGATGAACACGAAGCGAGGACGGAACATTTAATCTTGCCGGTGTGAAATTTAAGATTCCTTTCACATTTGCCTTTACAAGCCGGTCTGTAATCATTTGGGCGACCTGTGCCGGAACGGTTAAAATCGCGACTGATATTTGATGTTCGGTGATTACCCTCTCCAGCTCATCCAAATGATAAACCGGTACCTCACGAATCGTCGTTCCCATTTTTCCAGGATCGACATCAAAAGCGCATTCAATTTTCGTATTATTATTTTTCAAAAAGTTATAGTTTAAAAAGGCTGTACCAAGATTCCCCACCCCAATTAAGGCAACCTTTGTCAGTTCATCCTGGTCCAATGTTTTCCGGAAGAAGGTTAATAAGTAATTCACATTATATCCATAGCCCTTTTTCCCTAAGGCTCCAAAATAGGAAAAATCCCTTCGGATTGTCGCCGAATCAACCTTAACCGCTTCACTTAATTCTGCTGATGAAACTCTTTGCTTGCCGGAAGAATGCAAGTTTTTTAAAAATCGATAATAAAGGGGCAGCCGTTTGGCTGTCGCCTGTGGTATTTTCATCGTTTCATTACTCATAATCTCCCACACCCCATATAAATAGTTTTGTTAAACTAGTTCTGTTCTCTTAAAATCTCCATTTTTACCGCCCGTTTTCTCTACTAAATAGGTCGGTCCGATGACCATGCCTTTATCAACGGCTTTACACATATCATAGACAGTTAATGCACAGGCAGACGCTGCTGTTAACGCTTCCATTTCAACACCTGTATTACCTTTTGTTTTAACAGAAGCTGCAATATGTAATTGATAGTTGTCACCGGCCTGTTCCCACGAGAAAGAGATATTCACTCCCGTTAATGGAATAGGATGGCACATTGGAATAAGATCCCATGTCTTTTTCGCGGCCATCACGGCGGCAACCTGCGCAACAGCTAAGACATCGCCTTTTTTCATTTCATGATTCGTTATTTTTTCAAAAATTTCTCTGCTGACTGTTATGCTTGAATGAGCCAGAGCTGTGCGCGCCGTTTCTGGTTTATCACTGACGTCAACCATCTTTGCTCTGCCTTCTTCATTAAAATGAGTGAATTCTGCCATATAAACAATCCTCCGATTAAATCATACACTATTTTTCTTTCTATGTCTGTGAAACTTTGAACTATCGGTACATTTTTTTGTCCATGAGGTTTTCTCATCAGGCAAACTGACCCGCTTTATTGCCGGACCTTTGGGAATACGGTAAAATATTGAGTAGTATAGAGGTGAATTTTATGATTTTATTGCAGGTTAATCAACTACAAAAATATTATGGTGCTGACCTTATTTTATCGAATATAAAGCTGGAATTACAAACAAGAGACCGCGTTGCTCTTGTTGGCCGCAATGGTGCGGGGAAATCGACGCTACTGAAAATCATTGCCGGTCATCTGTCACATGATGGCGGGGAAATTATTAAACCAAAAGATGTGACCATCGGATATTTGGCACAGAATACGGGGTTAGAATCCAATTTGTCTATCTGGGAAGAAATGCTGACTGTTTTTGAGGAACTTCGTCAGATGGAGAAGTCACTTCGAAAGCTTGAAGAACAAATGGCCGATTCTGCAATTTTCGAAGACTCAAGTCGCTACGAAAGAATTTTAAAAGAATATGACGGGCTTCAAGTGAAATTTAAAGAGCAGGGCGGCTACCAGTTCGAGGCGGATATTCGCTCTGTGCTCCACGGATTAAATTTTCATGATTCTAATGCGATGATTGCCAGTTTAAGCGGCGGTCAAAAAACCCGGCTTGCTTTAGGGAAACTGCTATTAACCAAACCTGACATTTTAATCTTGGACGAGCCGACCAACCACTTGGATATCGATACTCTCTCATGGCTGGAGCAATATCTCCAGGGTTATGATGGTGCAATATTAATTGTCTCCCACGACCGCTATTTTTTAGATAAAGTCGTCACGCAGGTGTATGAGGTATCCCGGAAGCAGATTCAGCGGTTTACTGGCAATTACAGCTCATATCTAGATCAGAAAGCGGCCAACTATGAGCGCGACATGAAGCTTTATGAAAAGCAGCAGCAAGAAATTGCGAACCTCCAGGACTTTATTCAGCGCAATTTAGCCCGTGCCTCAACAACCAAACGGGCGCAAAGCCGGCGGAAAAAGCTTGAGAAAATGGAGGTCATGGACCGTCCATTAGGGGATGAAAAGTCTGCTTCGTTCTCATTTGAAATTGAGCGGCAGAGTGGTAATGATATTCTTATGGTGGATTCGCTTGCCGTTGGATATGACGGTGATGTGATTTCTGAGCGGATTTCTTTTCGGGCCTTTAAAGGTGAAAGTATAGCTCTGGTTGGTCCAAATGGAATCGGCAAATCAACGCTTTTAAAAACAATCATTAAAAAGCTGCCAGCATTGGACGGTACGATTCACTACGGGACAAACCTCTCGATTGGCTACTATGACCAGGAGCAGGCAGAGCTAAAATCAAACAAACGTGTCCTTAACGAATTATGGGATGATTACCCGTTGAAAAATGAAAAAGAAATTCGGACAGTGCTCGGCAATTTCTTATTTTCCGGTGATGACGTACTGAAAACGGTCTCGACTTTAAGCGGCGGCGAGAAGGCGAGGCTTGCCCTCGCGAAACTGATGCTCGAGAAAGCAAATGTTTTAATCTTGGACGAGCCAACCAACCATCTTGACTTAGATAGTAAAGAAATACTTGAGAATGCCTTAATCGATTACCCTGGCACGATTTTGTTTGTATCGCACGACCGCTATTTCATCAACCGTATTGCAACAAAGGTGTTGGAGTTAAGCCGTGAGGGCAGCTGTGAATATCTTGGGGATTATGATTATTATTTAGAAAAAAAGCTGGAACAGGAAGAACTGGCTGCATTAGCCCTTGCCGAATCTGTTAAAAAGGTTCAGATTGATATTTCAGAAAGAAATAGTTATCAACAGGATAAGGAAAGCAAAAAACTAGAGCGGCAGCGTAAACGGAAATTAGAAGAGATTGAATTAAGGATTGACGAGCTTGAAGAGGAAATTCAAGATTGTGAAGCGCTGTTATGTGAGCCGGATATTTTTCAAAATCACGAAAAGGTTTTGGAAATTAACATAAAAAGTGAAAAAGCCAAAGCTGAGCTCGAGCAATTGATGGAAGAATGGGCGGAGCTGGCGGAATAAATATAAAGTGATTGTTACTAAAAAGTGAAAACCGGACTGAATAAGTCCGGTCCTTTTTATTTTATCAACAATCCATTTACAAATTACCTTTTTTCCACAACCTTATGCACAATTCAAATGGTATATTTGCAAATAATCACTTCAGTTTTCCACATTATCCACAAAAAACACCGTTTTTATCCACACTATCAACAGGAACACACGTACTTATCCACATTATGTTATTAATTTTAATTTTCGAAAAAAAATTTATCCACAAAAAATACTAAACAAACGTTTGATTAGTTTTTTATAGCGATGAAAGACATCCAGTAATTCTGAAATAATGCTCTAAAAGTGGCTATGTGACAAAACGGTCGTGAAATCCTCTCAAAGTGTCCCTTAGAGTGGCTCTATGGGACATTACAGTCGTCGAATTCGCTCGAAGTGTCTCATAGATTGGCTCTATGGGACAAAACAGGCGTCGAATCCTCTCAATGTGTCTCATAGATTGGCTCTATGGGACAAAACAGGCGTCGAATCCTCTCAAAGTGTCCCTTAGAGTGGCTCTATGGGACAAAACAGGCGTCGAATCCTCTCATAGTGTCCCATATAAAAGCAGTGTGAATATTAGACCCGAAAGGATAAAAAACCTCCCGATAATGGAAGGTTTAGTTATTGTATAGTTCGATATCAAGACCTGGAATCGCATTCAGTGAAAGGTCAGCTCTTACACCTCTTTCAAACATCACGCTTCCGGCTGCAGCAATCATCGCTGCATTATCGGTGCATAATGATAAGGGAGGAATCACTAATTCCACTTCAGCCTGTTCTGAAAAAGTCTTTTCTAATGCACCTCTAAGACCTTTGTTTGCAGCTACACCGCCAGCGACCAATAGCTGTTTCACTCCATATTCAGCTACTGCTCTTTCTGTTTTTTTCACAAGAACTTCAATAACACTTTCTTGAAAGCTGGCAGCAAGATCCTCAGGTGCGATCGTCTCGCCGCGCTGTTCAGCATTGTGGACAGTATTGATAACTGCCGATTTTAACCCGCTGAAGCTAAAGTCATAAGACCCTTCCTCAAGCCATGCACGAGGTAAATCAATCGTTGGGCTTCCCTCATGTGCCAAACGGTCAATGTGCGGCCCACCTGGATATGGCATGTTCAACGTCCTTGCCACCTTGTCATAGGCTTCCCCAGCAGCATCATCACGCGTTTGGCCGATAACTTCAAAATGACCATGCTCCTTCATATAAACAAGCTCTGTATGGCCGCCTGAAACGACTAAGGCTAATAGTGGGAATTTCATTTCTGTTACCAGCCTGTTTGCGTAAATATGCCCGGCAATATGATGGACTGGGACAAGCGGAATATTATGTGCAAAAGCAAGGGCTTTCGCCGCATTCACCCCGATTAATAAAGCCCCAACTAAACCTGGTCCTTCTGTAACAGCAATCGCATCCATTTCTGCAAATGTTAAATTTGCTTGATTCAAAGCCTCTTCAATCACGATGGTCATTTGTTCAACGTGGTGGCGTGAAGCAATCTCAGGTACCACGCCGCCAAACCGTTTATGGCTTTCGATTTGAGATGCTACAACATTAGCCGCGATTTCCCGGCCATTTTTAATAATTGCAACTGCCGTTTCATCACAGCTCGTTTCGATTCCCAATATATACTGATTTTTTATCATAAATTCACCCACATCACTAGCGCATCTTCCTGATTATCTGAATAATAATTTTTCCGGATCCCGCCATTTTGAAAGCCTAGTTTGCGGTATAACGATTGTGCCACATGATTGGTTACCCGAACTTCAAGGGTCATGCTTTTCGCCCCCATTTCCCTCGAAACAGACATCAATTTGCGCAACATCGTTTCCCCAAGGTTTCTGCCGCGAAATTCCGGCAAAATGGCCACATTTGTTACATGCGCCTCATCAATCACAATCCACGTACCGCAGTATCCGATTATTTTATTGTCTTCCTCAAGCACAATATAAACGGCAAACTTGTTATTGTGCAATTCATTATAAAAAGCTTCACGGCTCCATGGTACTGTAAACGAGGCCTGTTCAACAACTAAAACCTGGTCGATATCCTCTTCCCTCATATAACGAAAAACATAAGAATCTACCATTTTTCTATCCCTATTCATTTGAATTTTTTCCTTTTGCTTCTAACCACTTAGCTTCGGCTTCAGCTAAACGTATATAATTAGGTACAAACGAATGTACATCTTCCCCATCTTTATTGCATCCCAGCAAGGCCAGTTCAGAAGGACGAGGATTATGTTCCGTGATGCTTGCAAAAAATGCCTTAGTTCCCACGATTTCTTCAAGCTTTGATTGATGAAGCGGCAGATCATTCCCTACAAACAATACCGGCTTTGTCATTTCGGCTAGTTTAGCTGCCCAATCTACAGCCATAACTAACTGATCCTGCTCCACAACTGAAAGCTGGCCATTCTCAAATTGATACAGCCCGGTATAAACCTGTCCTCTTCTTGCGTCAAATAATGGAGATACATAGCCATCAAAATAGCGTCCTGTTCCGGATGCTAAAATTTCAAGACTAGAAATCCCTACCAGTGGAATATTTAAAGTCCATGCCAATGTTTTTGCAATCGTAACCCCAATTCTCACACCCGTATAAGAGCCTGGGCCCTTCGCCACTACTATTTTCGTTAAATCTCCCGGCACTCTTTCACAATCCTTCATTAACGTCTGGATAGCCGGCATTATTCGGACAGAATGATTCTTTTTTAAATTTGTAATATATTCCCCAAGCACTTGGTTTTCTTCTAAAAGCGAAACTCCTAATGCATAATTAGAAGTATCGATTGCTAAAATTGTCATGCAAAAATCTCCTTACATAATTGCTCATATCTTTTACCCTTTGGCTTGAGAACAATTTTCCGTTTATCCTGCTCCTCATGATACAGGTAAATGGTTAATAGGTCCGAGGGTAATTGCTCTTCAATTAAATGGGCCCATTCCACGACTGTTACTCCATCACCTTCAAAGTATTCATCAAACCCCAAGTCCTCATAAGCATCTGCTACCCGATAAACATCCATGTGATATAAAGGCAGGTTTCCGTTATATTCTTTAATGATGGTAAAGGTCGGACTATTTACGGTTTTCCTAATGTTGAGGCCTTTTGCCAGACCTTTGGTAAAAGTGGTCTTTCCAGCACCTAAATCACCTTCAAGGGCAATCACATCTCCCGGTTGTAAAAAAGAGGCCAGTCTTTCTGCAAACTGGGTGGTTTCATCAGAATTCATTGTATTTAATTCAAATTGGTTCATTCCATCACCTATTTACTCTCTATCTTCATTTTACCTAATTTTAGATGCAAAAAAACCTTAGGATCTCTCCTAAGGATGCCTATTCTTTATGTAGTTTACATGATTTTTTCCATTTACGCAAAAAAGCATGTTCTTTGGATAAAAAAAAGACGAAACTCTTGTTTCGTACTTACTTAAAAATATGGCGGTCTGGACGGGACTCGAACCCGCGACCTCCTGCGTGACAGGCAGGCATTCTAACCAACTGAACTACCAGACCAAGATTGCGGAGGCAGGATTTGAACCTGCGACCTTCGGGTTATGAGCCCGACGAGCTACCAGACTGCTCCACCCCGCGACGGTAATAATTATGACCACCATATTATCTTATGCCTAAACATAATTTTTATGTATGGTTTTTAAGAAAAAACAGCCTGGCAACGTCC
>NZ_JBITPF010000100.1:0-52969 GCF_050468025.1 Neobacillus sp. NRS-1170
CGAGAGGGTTGTCTTTTTGTATTGGGATTATTCTTATCCAAAACTGAAAACTGGACTATATTGAAGACACGGGAACCGGAAAAAAAGAAGGACGAGTCCACAATAGCCCATATAAAGGACATAGGCGATAGAAAAATAGAAGGCCAAGTCCACAATGGCGCTTTTAGAAGACACGAGCAGTAGAAAAATGAAAGACCGAGTCCACAACAGTGATCTTCAATAAAAACAAACAAAAATTTAAGGTTTTTGAAAAGAATTCACCTATAGACATACACCCAATTGTGAAACACAACATAATATAATAAAGAGTATTCGAAAAATTGTATACAAATCCAAATTGCCGGGCAGAATGGGTGTATGGAGGTGGAGGAATTGAGTTCATTTTTGGCACATAAACATATTGAAGAAATGTGTGTGATTTGTGAGAATCTAAAACCAAAAGGCATACATCTATATACTTCGTTTATTTGTACCGACTGTGAAAATGATTTGATTCAGACAGATACAAATGATCCAAAATATAAATATTTCCTTAAGCAGCTAAAAAAAATAAACACTCCAGAAATATTTTCATAACAAGTCCTTATGGGCTTTATTTTTTTTGTTAAACTTAGTCGTTGATTTGCGCTCCAGGCGCTTCGCTTTCCGCGGGCGTGCCGTGGAGCCTCCTCGGCACTTCAGTCTCCTCTGCCACGTGCTCCCGCAGGAGTCTTCGCGCCTTCCGCTCCAATCAACAGTGTTAAAAAGTCAACACTGCCCTTTAACATAGCTTTTTGTTAAAATAGATGAGACTATATAAAGGAAGTATAAAAAATGACTCAATACCAGAAGCCCTTATATGAAGCATTAATAAAACATATAGAGCAGAAGCCAATTTCCTTCCATGTACCTGGGCATAAATATGGGGAAATTAACCGATCTCCATTTTTTCAGCCAATTCTGCAGCTCGATGCAACAGAACTGACGGGACTGGATGATCTGCACTCGCCTGAAGAAGCCATCTTAGAGGCAGAAACCCTTTTAGCTGACCTTTTTCAAGTAGAAAAAAGCTATTTTCTAGTAAATGGATCAACCGTCGGCAACTTAGCGATGATCATGGCAGCTTGTACAGAGGACGATACAGTCCTTGTTCAAAGGAACTGCCACAAATCTGTTCTAAATGCGTTAAAAATAGCAAAAGTAAACCCAATTTTTTTAGAACCGGAATATAACCGGGAGTGGAGGGTGGCTGCTGGGATTACGCCGGAAACAGCAGCAAAAGCGATAAACCAATATCCCAATGCAAAAGCCATCATATTGACCTATCCGAATTATTATGGGTTAACCACCCATGTACAAGAAATTATTGAACAGGCCCACCGGCATCAAATTCCCGTTTTAGTAGATGAAGCACACGGTGCACATTTTATCATCGGCCAGCCCTTTCCAGCTTCTGCTGCACAAATGGGAGCAGATTTGGTAGTGCAATCCGCACATAAAACCCTGCCGGCCATGACGATGGGCTCATACCTGCATTTTAATAGTAAACTCATTGAAAAGACCAAGGTAGAAGAATACTTAGAAATGTTCCAATCCAGCAGCCCTTCCTATCCGATTATGGCGTCGCTTGATCTAGCCAGACATTATTTAGCCGGCTATGAGCAAAAGGACATAATCTTTTTACTAAAAGAAATCAATCGCTTTAAAGAGGAATTGGCAAAAATCAAGCAGATTAAAGTGTTAGAGTATCCCAATCATCATGGAGATTGTTTAAAAATCACGCTTCAATCCCGATGCAGATTAACTGGCTTTCAAATTCAGAAGAAATTGGAAGAACACGCCATCTATACAGAATTAGCCGACCCCTATAATGTGCTTCTCATCCTTCCATTATTAAAACAAGGACAGAACTATCCATTGGAAGAGACGGCATTAAAAATCAAAACAATATTAGAAGATCTTCCTTGCCAAGAATGGAAGGATGATTATCAGACAGTTGCCGGCAGCATTACAGGTCTGGCGATCCCTTATAAAGAGATGGATAGCTTAAAAGAGCAAGATATACATATAAATAATGCCGAGGGCCATGTTTGCGCTGAAACCATTATTCCTTACCCTCCCGGTATTCCCTTACTGTTAAAGGGTGAAAAAATAACAGCAGAAAAACTGACTCAGCTCAAAACACTGTTAGAATCAGGGGCTAGATTTCAGGGCGGCACAAACTTAAGAAAAGAGTTCATTAGAGTTTATAGACAACATTAGATTTTAACAGTTTTGGAGGTTTTATTTGAATGAACAGCGGAACATTTATTACATTTGAGGGGCCGGATGGTGCCGGTAAAACAACGATCATCAGCATGGTGGCACAAAAGCTTAACCACGCCCTATTAACAAGGGAGCCAGGCGGCATTGATATTGCCGAACAAATTAGAAGAGTAATTTTAGACAAAGAAAATACCGCGATGGATCCCAGGACAGAAGCTTTGCTTTATGCAGCAGCGCGCAGACAGCACTTGATCGAACGAGTGAAACCAGCACTTGAGGCAGGAAGAGACGTTCTATGTGACCGGTTTGTCGACAGCTCCCTTGCCTATCAAGGGTATGCAAGAGGATTAGGAATCGACGAAGTATGGAGCATCAACCAATTTGCCGTCGAGAACTTAATGCCCGAGTTAACAATATACTTTGATATCGAGCCGGAATTAGGACTGACGCGCATTAATAAAAATAAAGGCCGGGAAATTAATCGGTTAGATTTAGAAAATCTTGAATTTCACCATAAAGTCCGAGAAGGATACCATCTCTTGATCGATCGCTTTCCGGAGCGAATTGTCAAAATCGATGCTTCTGGAACAATAGATGAGATTTATAAAAAGACCTTACAGATTGTCGAAACAAAATTAGCCGAAAAATAGCCTTCAAGTGAAGGCTTTTTTTTATGGCTAAATTTCCACTTAACATAAATCTGATATAATATAGATAAAGGAACTAGAATCGGTTTAATAGAGGAGAGGTTGTTCGATGAAACTAATTATCGCTGTTGTACAAGACCAAGATAGCAACCGGTTATCAAAGGCATTAGTAGAGAATAATTTCAGGGCGACAAAACTTGCCAGCACAGGTGGATTTTTAAAATCAGGCAACACAACCTTTATGATCGGGACCGAAGATATTCGCGTGGACCGTGCTCTCCAGATTATTAAGGATAACTGCAGGGCCAGAGATCAGCTCGTTTCCCCTGTGTCTCCAATGGGCGGGAATGCGGACTCCTATGTTCCATATCCAGTAGAAGTGGAAGTAGGCGGAGCCACGGTATTCGTCTTGCCAATCGAGCAATACATGCATTTTTAAAAATAAAAAATTATATTTTGACTTTGAGAATTGTCTAGCTTCAGCGCCTAGGCGCTTCCGCATTTCTTTTAAAAAAGCGAGTGATAACTTTGATTAAAACATGGGATCAACTAGAAGAGCTGCAGCCAGCCGTATTAAAGATGATAAAAAACAGCTTTGTAAAAAATCGAGTGGCCCATGCATATCTTTTTGAAGGCATGAAGGGGACCGGCAAAAAAGAAATAGGGCTTCTTTTGACGAAGTCCCTTTTCTGTGAGTCATTAACAGATGGTTTTAAGCCGTGTGAAGATTGTAAAAATTGCCGTCGGATTAACCATGGGAATCATCCCGATGTCCATATTGTTGAACCGGATGGACTGTCGATAAAGGTGGATCAAATCAGAAGCCTGCAAGCAGAGTTTGCAAAAAAGGGCTTAGAATCCTTGAAAAAGGCATACTTGATTATTCATGCTGATAAAATGAGCAATAGTGCTTCTAATAGCCTATTAAAATTCCTTGAGGAACCCAATGCTGAGACCGTGGCAATTTTAATAACCGAGCAGCCTCAGCAAATATTACCTACGATTCTTTCAAGGTGCCAAACATTAAAATTCAATCCATTATCCCCGCAGATTATGATTAAACAATTGGTGGAAAACGGTGTAGCACCCCAAAAGGCACCGCTGTTAGCCCAGCTTACAAACAGCATCGATGAAGCGCTTGAATTAAATACCAATGAATGGTTTGCACAAGCCCAAAAAATAATGTTAAAATTATATGAAGTGTTGAGAAAAAATCCGTTAGAGGCGATGGTAACGCTTCAAAGCGATTGGTTCCCGCACTTTAAAGAGAAAGAACAGATCCAGCGTGGTTTAGATCTTTTACTTCTTATTTTTAAGGATTTACTATATATACAATTAGATAGGCAGGAGCAAATTGTTTTTAAAGGGGAAAGTGAGCGGTTAAATCAATTTGCCTTGCAAACATCCGGACGGCGCATATCGGAACAAATGTCAGCTATCCTTGAGGCAAAAAGGAAGCTTGCGGCTAATATGAATCCTCAGCTGATGATGGAACAGCTTGTGTTAAAATTGCAGGAGGGATCTTCATTTGTATGATGTTGTAGGAGTACGCTTTAAAAAAGCGGGGAAAATCTATTATTTTGATCCTGGAGACCTCTCAATTCAAAAAGATGATTTTGTCATTGTTGAAACGGTACGCGGCGTCGAATATGGAAGGGCAGTCATTCCCCGCAAACAGGTAGGGGAACATGATGTTGTTCTCCCATTGAAAAAGGTCGTTAGAATTGCAGACCCGAAGGATCGAATGATTGTTGATGAAAATAAACAAGCTGCCCAGGAAGCTTATGAAGTTTGTAATGAGAAAGTAAATGAACATCAGCTGGATATGAAGCTAGTCGATGTTGAATATACATTTGACCGCAATAAAATCATCTTTTACTTTACGGCCGATGGAAGAGTCGATTTCCGGGAGCTAGTGAAAGATTTAGCGGCCATCTTCCGGACAAGGATTGAGCTCCGGCAAATTGGCGTCCGCGATGAAGCGAAGATGCTTGGCGGGATAGGCCCATGCGGCAGAATGCTTTGCTGTTCCACTTTTCTGGGTGACTTTGATCCCGTTTCCATCAAAATGGCGAAGGATCAAAATTTATCGTTAAATCCTACGAAAATATCTGGCTTATGCGGCAGGCTTATGTGCTGTTTAAAATATGAAAATGATGAATATGAATCTGCTAAGGAGCAGCTCCCTGATTTAGGGGAAATCATTGAAACACCACAGGGTGCCGGCAAAGTGGTAGGATTAAATATATTAGAGCGGGTTCTTCAGGTTGAACTAAAGGAACAAGAACGGGTTCTGGAGTATACTTTGGATGAAATCGTTAAAGAAGGGGCCTTTTCTATACAATCCACAGATTAAGAGGTGTACGCCGTGGATAAAAAAGAAATATTTGAATCAGTAAGTAATATGGAAACACAAATTGGGAGTCTTTACCAACAGCTTGGAGAATTGAAGCAGCATTTAGCCGAAATACTAGAAGAGAATCATTATTTAAAGCTTGAAAATGAACATCTAAGGCGCCGTTTAGATGTAACCACGGAAGCAGAAAAGAAAGAAACAGGGGTTAAAAAAGGAGCTGCCCAATCGGGGGCACCTGTTATGAAGCCTTTTGATGTTGGGGAAGGATACGATAATCTTGCCCGTCTTTACCAAGAAGGCTTTCATATTTGCAATCTTCACTTCGGAAGTTTGCGCAAGGAAGGCGATTGTTTATTTTGCCTTTCCTTCCTTAATAAGAAATAGCTAAAGCCTTCCTTCAACAGGGAGGCTGTTTTTTTAGGAGGAATCTATGGTTATATTGAAGGAAGATGAGCGGCTTGATTATTTGCTTGCTGAAAATTTAAGGATTATTCAAAGTCCATCTGTATTTGCCTTTTCACTAGATGCCGTTTTGCTGGCAAGGTTTACGTATGTCCCAGTTCAAAAGGGGAACTTAATTGACCTTTGCAGCGGCAATGGGGTGATCCCTTTGTTTTTAAGTGCTCGGACAAAGGGGAAGATTACAGGTGTAGAAATTCAGGAGCGGTTATATGATATGGCGGTTAGAAGTATTGAATATAACGAGCTTCAGGACCGATTAACCATGATTCATGGCGATATTAAAGAAATGGCCAAGCAATTAGGCTTTGGAAAATTCGATGTTGTCACCTGTAATCCACCTTATTTTACGACACCCTCCAAGGAAGAAATCAATCCAAATGAGCATTTAGCTATTGCTCGGCACGAGATTCTCTGTACGCTCGAGGATGCGGTAAAAGCTTCAAGCCAATTGGTGCGCCAGGGCGGGAAAGTAGCCTTTGTGCACCGGCCAGGGCGTCTGCTAGATATGATTACGTTGATGCGCTCATATAGGCTTGAGCCCAAACGAATTCAGTTTGTTTATCCAAAGCAGGGGAAGGAAGCCAATACCCTTTTAGTCGAAGCAATTAAAGACGGCAGTCCCGATTTAAAAATACTTCCGCCGTTATTCGTCTATAATGAAAAGGATGAATACACGCCTGAGATCCGAGAAATTTTATATGGTGAATAACGAACATTACTTTTATGTGTTAACCTGCCGGGATGGAAGCTTCTATGGGGGCTATACGAATAATCTTGAGCGCCGCCTAAGGCTTCATAATGAAGGAAAAGGGGCAAAATATACAAGGGGACGAGGCCCTGTTGAGCTGACCTTTTATAAAGAATATGATAATAAAACGGATGCCCTTAGAGCGGAGTATTACTTCAAAAGGTTATCACGAAAGAAAAAAATAGAGTTTTTAATGGAAGAAACGGGTGGATATAATGTGGCAGCAGAAAAGCTTTGAAAACGAAGAACACAAAGGTATTCTCTATCTTGTTCCTACTCCAATCGGGAATTTGGAGGATATGAGCTTTCGGGCAATCCGAATATTAAAAGAGGCAGACATGATTGCTGCTGAGGATACACGAAATACAAGAAAGCTTTGTAATTATTTTGAAATTGAGACGCCTGTTGTCAGTTATCACGAGCACAACAAAGAGACAAGTGGTGAAAAATTAATTCAAAAGGTTAAGGAAGGCCAAAAAATTGCTCTTGTCAGCGACGCGGGGATGCCGACGATTTCAGACCCGGGTTATGAGCTTGTGCAGGCTGCTATATCCGAAAAAATGACGGTAGTTCCTTTACCAGGTGCCAATGCTGCCCTCACTTCCTTAATTGCCTCAGGGCTTAGCTGTCAGCCGTTTTATTTTTATGGATTTCTAGGCAGAAGTAAGAAAGAAAAGCGCTCTGAATTAGAGGTTTTAAAAAAACAAACGGCAACGATCATTTTCTATGAATCACCGCATCGTTTGAAAGAAACATTAGCGATTATGCTAGATATTCTGGGTAATCGGAACATCGCCCTATGCCGGGAGCTGACTAAGAAATTTGAAGAATTTATTCGCGGCACCCTTGAGGAAGCAATTAAATGGGCCAATCAAGACGAAATTCGCGGGGAATTTTGTTTAATTGTAGAAGGGGCCACCGGTGAAGTCGAGGAAGAATTCAGTTGGTGGGAGAGTTTTACAATTGAAGAACATGTGAATCACTATATTTCAGAAAAAAAGATGGCATCAAAAGAAGCCATCAAACAAACTGCAAAAGACCGCGGCTTAAACAAGCGTGAAGTTTATCAAACGTATCATATTGAATAAAATTAAAAGCTCCAGAACCAATAAGGGTCTGGAGCCATTTATATTAAAGAAGTAAAAAAGAAAATATCCGCTTTATTCTTATTTAGCTAATTCAAAGCTGTTTTGAATTTCTTGCAGTAATTGCTCTGCACCTTCACGGCTAAGAATTAATTTCCCGCCAGCAAGTGCTAAATTATCATCAGAAACTTCACCAGTTACTTGGCAAGTCATGTTTGGCTTATATTTCTTAAGGATGATACGATCATCATCAACATAGATTTCAAGTGCATCTTTTTCAGCAATACCAAGAGTACGTCTTAATTCAATCGGAATAACCACACGGCCTAATTCATCAACTTTACGAACGATACCAGTAGATTTCATTTTTTATAATCTCCTCTCACTAATAAAAAAGTATATTTTCTATTCTACAATTCGTCATTATTCGACAAATTTTTCTTACCTTCATAATACCAGCCATTCCCATATCCGTCAATTATTTTTATTTTGGAAAATAAAAGAAATTTTACTTATGACAAAACTACTGATTTAATAGGGTTTAACTGAAAAATACTTCAATTAAACACTGTTTTTAATATTGTCGTAGTGTAAATTCATTGCCGTATGAATTCTACAATATTCGACAAATATCTACATAATCAGCTTTTAAACAACATATATTTCGCTGAGGGTCCTATGTTTATGGGTGTATAAGGAAAATATTTTAAAATGTTGGAAGTGAGGGATGGCGCTTTCTTGCACAAAAGTCCTTTTTTCGGTATATTTTGAGGATAGAAGCGGGAAAAAAGAGGCAATAATGGTCAGTAGGGTTAATGATTGCCGACCTAATAGGAGGAGTAAAAATGGAGGAAAAATTAAAGACCTTTTACCTAACAACACCAATTTATTATCCAAGTGGAAATTTACATATTGGACATGCCTATACCACTGTTGCGGGTGATGCAATGGCCCGTTATAAGCGGATGCGAGGGTTTGATGTCAGGTATTTAACGGGAACAGACGAGCATGGACAAAAGATTCAGCGTAAAGCGGAAGAAGCGGGAATTACGCCGCAGCAGTATGTAGACGGGATGGTTGATGAAATTAAAGTCCTCTGGAAAAAGCTCGATATTTCTTATGATGATTTTATCCGGACGACCGAAGAAAGACATAAGCAAATTGTTCAAAAGATTTTTGCGAGATTGCTTGAACAGGGCGATATTTATCTCGATCAATATGAAGGCTGGTATTGTACACCTTGTGAATCCTTTTACACCGACCGTCAGCTTGTCGATGGCAACTGCCCGGATTGCGGCCGCCCCGTTGAACTTGTAAAAGAAGAATCCTACTTTTTTAGAATGAGCAAGTATGCCGACCGCCTCTTGCAATATTATGAGGAGAATCCTGAGTTCATTCAGCCGGAATCCCGTAAAAATGAAATGATTAATAATTTTATTAAGCCTGGTTTAGAGGATTTAGCAGTTTCAAGAACGACATTTGATTGGGGGATTAAAGTCCCTGGCAATCCGAAGCATGTCATCTATGTTTGGATTGATGCGCTTTCTAACTATATTACGGCATTAGGGTATGGTACAGAAAACGACGCTAACTATTTGAATTACTGGCCGGCTGATGTTCATTTGGTGGGGAAAGAGATTGTCCGTTTCCATACGATTTATTGGCCGATTATGTTAATGGCCTTGGATATTCCACTGCCAAAAAAGGTGTTTGCGCATGGCTGGCTGTTAATGAAGGATGGAAAAATGTCAAAGTCAAAAGGAAATGTGGTCGATCCGGTTACGTTGATTGATCGCTATGGCCTTGATGCACTCCGCTATTATTTATTAAGGGAAGTCCCATTTGGTGCAGACGGAGTATTCACACCTGAAGGCTTTGTGGAAAGAATTAATTTTGACTTAGCAAACGATCTTGGAAATCTGTTAAATCGAACTGTTGCGATGATTGAAAAATATTTTGCTGGTGTGATTCCAGAGTATTCAGGTTCTGTCAGTGAATTTGATGATTCCCTGTTTCAAGTAAATCGTGAAACAGTCACAAAATACGAAGAAGCTATGGAGAAAATGGAGTTTTCTGTTGCGTTAACGTCCATCTGGCAGCTAGTCAGCCGGACTAATAAATATATCGATGAAACCCAGCCATGGACTTTAGCTAAGGATGAGACTAAAAAAGGTGAGCTTGCAAGTGTAATGGTTCATTTAGCGGAATCGCTGCGCAGAACGGCCATTTTGTTAAAACCGTTTTTAACACGGACTCCTGATGGGATTTTCAAACAGTTAGGAATAGAAGAGGAAGCTCTAAAAGCATGGGAAGGTCTTGAAGGTTTTGGATTAATTCCAAGCGGAATGAAGGTAGCAAAGGAAGCTCCGCTATTCCCAAGACTTGAAATTGCAGAAGAAGTAGAATTCATTAAGACAAAGATGCAGGGCGGAACTCCTGTTGTGGCTGAGGAAAAGAAAGAGGAAAAACCTGAAGCTATTGATGAAATCTCCATTGATGATTTTATGAAAATTGACCTGCGTGTTGCCGAAGTTATTCAGGCAGAGCCGATTAAAAAAGCGGATAAACTGCTAAAGCTGCAGCTGGACCTTGGCTATGAAAAGCGCCAGGTTGTATCAGGAATTGCTCAATTTTATAAGCCGGAAGAATTAGTGGGACGTAAGGTTATTTGTATAACAAATTTAAAACCAGTTAAATTACGAGGCGAACTGTCACAAGGTATGATTTTAGCAGGTTCAAAGGATGGTCAATTATCCTTGGCAACAGTTGATCAAACACTTTTAAATGGCGCAAAGGTAAAATAATGTCTAAATTGTCTAGTTCCAGCGCCTAGGGGCTCGGGGTCATAAGCCAATCCGTCGAGAAGGTTAAAAAGCAACCTTCCCGCCGGCTCGTCTTATGCCTGTCGCCCCTGGCCACTAAGGAAAGCTCCTTAGAATAATCATCGCAGGAACAAGCTGTGCTTGTTCCGAAGGCGCTTCCACTTTTCGATATAGAAATGTTCCACGTGAAACAATTTTCGGGACATTTCTATTTTTTTATTTATGGTATGACAAGGATATCTATTGTGAAAAAAGGAGCATATGAAATGTTATTCGACACACATGTACATTTAAATGCAGAACAATACAACGAAGATTTGCAAGAAGTGATTGAAAGAGCACAAGCAGAGGGAGTTTCGAATATGGTTGTTGTCGGTTTTGATCGGCCGACGATTGAAAAAGCCATGGAATTGGCAGAAAACTATGAGTTTCTTTATGCCTGTGTTGGCTGGCATCCTGTCGATGCTATTGATATGACGGATGAGGATTTAGCTTGGATTGAGGAATTATCCCAGCATCCAAAGGTAGTCGCAATCGGAGAAATGGGCTTGGACTACCATTGGGACAAGTCTCCAAAGGAGATCCAAAAAGAGGTTTTTCGAAAGCAAATCAGACTGGCTAAAAAAGTGAAGCTTCCTATCGTCATCCATAATCGGGAGGCGACTGCAGATATTGTGGAAATATTAAAAGAGGAAGGGGCTGAGGAAGTAGGGGGAATCATGCATTGCTTTAGCGGCAGTCCAGAAGTGGCGAAAGAATGCGTGAAGATGAACTTTTACATTTCACTTGGCGGTCCAGTAACGTTTAAAAATGCAAAAAAGCCGAAGGAAGTAGCGGCTGAAATTCCGTTAGATAAATTGTTAATTGAAACAGACTGTCCTTATTTAGCTCCGCACCCATACCGAGGCAAGCGGAATGAACCGGGTTATGTTAAGTTGGTTGCTGAGCAAATTGCCGAAATTAAGGGGCTGACATTAGCGGAAGTTGCCGAAGTAACGACACGAAATGCTAAAAAATTATTCGGCATAAACTGATACGAGATTTTGTCGAATGGACTAGAAGCTTGTCTTAATTTTTTCTGATAACAAAAAGTTCTACACGTCTCCTTTTCAACATAGGATTACCGTGTCGATAAGTTTTCCTTTGCAATTTTCCCAATATTATGCATAATTAAAAATACGTTCACAGGATAAGCAAGGGTTGACAGCCGGCAGCATGGTTCTCAATAATCTCTCCGAGAAAAGGAGGCGTTTTTCATCGTATTCAAAAACATGAAAAACCTGTTTTTCATGTCTTTGAGCAGGAGAAATTTGACCATTGCTATTGCTAGTTTTGTAGTTTTGTTAACAACTCTTGGAATTCTTTTTTTTGAAGGATCAAAGAAAACTGTTGCAATTACTCTTAATGGCGAGCAAAAGGTCGTTAATACACATGCAGATACCGTCAAAGAGTTATTTGATGAACTGGATGTATCACTTCGCTCACAGGACTACTTGTTTCCAAAGGCGAACGCAAAGGTGAAGGACCACCTTAAGGTCGTTTGGAAGCAGGCGAAACAGGTTACTTTTGTCAAGGACAACGAGAAGAAAACGATTTGGACAACAGCCGGGACAGTGGCTGAGTTCTTAAAAGAGCAGAAAATTGTTTTGAACGCACATGATCAAATCTCACCAAAACCAGAAGCGGCAATCCAAAATAAGCTGAAGGTCGGCATTAAAAAAGCCTTTAATCTAACCTATGTTGACAAGGGCAAAGCACAACAAGTTTGGACCACTTCGACTACGGTCGCTGACTTTTTAACGCAGCAGGGTATCAAGCTAAATTCATTAGACCGAGTTGAACCAACACTGACAGAAAAAGTGAAAGAAGATGGTGTTGTTAACGTCATCCGGGTAGAAAAAGTCACCGATGTAGTGGAAGAACCTGTTGAATTTGCCGTGGTAACCAAAAAGGATGAAGGGTTGGAAAAAGGTAAAGAGAAGATCTTATCAGCTGGTAAACATGGCCGTGTTTCCAGGCAATACGAAGTTTTACTTGAAAATGGCAAGGAAGTTTCAAGAAAATTACTTAGTGAGCAGATGATTGCAGAGAAGCAAGATAAAGTTGTGGCTGTCGGAACGAAGGAGTTATCTTTACAAGTTTCCCGTGGCGCAGTGGAAACGGGAAAAGAGTTTTATGTTACTGCAACCGCCTATACAGCAAATTGTAATGGCTGTTCAGGACGTACTGCAACCGGTCTTAATCTCCGTGCTAATCCAAACATGAAAGTTATTGCTGTTGATCCGAGAATTATTCCGCTCGGAACAAAAGTTTATGTCGAAGGCTATGGCTATGCTGTTGCAGCTGATACAGGCGGGGCGATCAAAGGGTATATCATTGATGTATTCATGCCGTCTAATGCAGATGCGTATCGCTGGGGACGTAAGAAAGTCAAAATTACAATTTTGCAGTAATTTACTTAGGTGCAGAGGGTCCTATCCTCTGCATTTTTACTTTTTCATTATTTTTATTTATACCTAACAACGAATAGATACTAGGAATTTTTCACTATGTTTTATACTTTAATGTATGATTGCTTTTGATAATATAGACGATGTACATTACAAAAATGTTTCAAGTTTTTTTCAAATATTTTTATTTAATTTATAGGAAGAAAAACGGACGGAATTAGAGACCTTAAAGAATCAAATGGCAACGAGCAGCCTAAAAATCCATAAAAAAAGGCAGCAGCTTATCTCTGAAGCGGTATTAGAAATAACGTTTTCTGATTATTCGTTTATTTTGGACATGTTATTGCAATATAAATGCCACGAATGTAAACGATTTAATATCTCCCTGTTCTTTGTTTCAGAAAAATCTATGTTACGTTTATGTTAACTTAGCAACCAAAGAGGCACCTAAGGAGATTCAAAAGGAGGCGTTTTTCATCGTATTCAAAAACATGAAAAACCTGTTTTTCATGTCTTTGAGCAGGAGAAGTTTGGCCATTGCTATTGCTAGTTTTGTAGTTTTGTTAACAACTCTAGGAATTCTTTTTTTTGAGGGATCAAAGAAAACTGTTGCAATTACTCTTAATGGCGAACAAAGGGTCGTTAAAACACATTCAGATACCGTCAAAGAGTTATTTGATGAACTGGATGTTTCACTTCGCTCACAGGACTACCTGTCTCCAAAGGCGGATGCAAAGGTGAAGGACCACCTTAATGTCATTTGGAAGCAGGCGAAACAGGTTACTATTGTGAAGGACAACGAGAAGAAAACAATTTGGACAACAGCCGGGACTGTGGTTGAGCTCTTAAAGGAGCAGAAAATTGATTTGAATGCACATGATCAAATCTCACCAAAACCAGAAGCGGTACTCCAAAATAAGCTGAAGGTTGGCATTAAAACTGCCTTGAATCTAACCTTTGTTGATAGCGGTAAATCCCAGCAAGTTTGGACCACTTCGACTACGGTCGCTGACTTTTTAACACAGCAGGGCATTAAACTAAACAAATTAGACCGAGTTGAACCAGCACCTACAGAAAAAGTGAAAGACAATAGTGTTGTTAACGTCATCCGGGTAGAAAAAGTCACCGATGTAGTGGAAGAACCTGTTGAATTTGCCGTAGTAACAAAAAAGGATGCAGATTTGACAAAGGGCACAGAAAAAACATTAAAAGCTGGTAAACAAGGCCGTGTTTCCAAGCAGTTCGAAGTTTTACTTGAAAATGGCAAGGAAGTTTCAAGAAAATTAATTAGTGAGCGGATGATTGCAGAAAAGCAGGATAAAGTTGTGGCTGTCGGAACGAAAGATTTATCTTTGCAAGTTTCCCGTGGAGCAGTAGAAACGGGAAAAGAGTTTTACGTTACAGCAACCGCCTATACAGCGAATTGTAATGGCTGTTCTGGGCGGACTGCGACGGGTCTAAATCTCCGCGCTAATCCAAACATGAAAGTCATTGCTGTTGATCCGAGAATTATTCCGCTCGGAACGAAGGTTTATGTCGAAGGCTACGGCTATGCTGTTGCAGCTGATACAGGCGGGGCAATAAAAGGTTATATCATTGATGTTTTTATGGCTTCTAATTCTGATGCGTATCGCTGGGGACGTAAAAAGGTAAAAATAAAAATTTTAAATTAATATTTTTCTATGATGCAGAGGGTCCTTTCCTCTGCATTTTTACTTTTTGTTTGTTTTTCATTATACTTAAATTCGAATGCATACTAGTATTTTTTCACTGCGTTTTATACTTTAATGTATGAATGCATTGATAATATAGACGATGGACATTACATAAATGTTTCAAGTTTTTTTCAATTACTTTTTTATTTTTGGAGGAAGAATGAAAATCCGAGAAATTATTGTCGTGGAAGGTAAGGATGATACGACAGCAATAAAAAGAGCGGTAGATGCGGATACAATTGAAACGAATGGTTCTGCGGTCAATCAAGCTACCATTGAAAAGGTACGGCGCGCCCAGGAAACAAGGGGTGTGATAATTTTTACAGATCCAGACTTTCCCGGCGAAAAAATCAGAAAAACAATCGCTGAAAAGGTCCCTGGTTGCAAGCATGCTTTTTTACCGAAGGAAGAAGCGCTAGCTAAACGCGGCAGAGGACTGGGTGTTGAACATGCCAAGCCCGATGCGATCCGTGAGGCCTTGAAGGATGCGCAAGTCATGCATGGAACGATTTCAGAAGAAATTTCTCAAGAGGATTTAATAACAGCTGGACTTGTTGGCGGCGAAGGCTCCAAAGAACGACGAATCATCCTGGGAAAGCTTTTAAAAATAGGATATACAAATGGAAAACAACTGCATAAACGCTTAATGATGTTCCAAATTAGCAAACAGGAATTTGCAGAAGCACTTGCTATTGTTAGGCAGGAGGAAAAAGATGAATAAAGATATTGCAACACCCGTGAGGACAAAGGCTATTCTTGAGAAATACGGTTTTTCTTTTAAGAAAAGCCTGGGACAGAATTTCTTAATTGATACAAATATCTTAAAAAAAATCGTAAGTTTCGCGGATTTGACGGAGCAATCTGGAGCGATTGAAATCGGGCCGGGGATTGGGGCGCTTACAGAGCAGCTCGCTCGTTCAAGCAAAAAGGTCGTTGCGTTTGAAATCGACCAAAGATTGCTGCCGATTTTAGCGGATACCCTTTCACCGTATCCGAATGTCAGCATCATTCATAAAGACGTGCTGGCAGCGGATGTCCAGTCAGTTATGGCTGAACACTTTGCCGGCATCGACGATGTTATGGTGGTGGCGAACTTACCGTATTATGTGACGACCCCGATTATCATGAAGCTGCTGGAGGATCAGCTCCCAATCCGCGGCATCGTTTGTATGCTCCAAAAAGAGGTCGCAGACCGGATATCGGCCAAGCCTGGGACAAAGGATTATGGTTCGCTTTCTATTGCCGTTCAGTACTATACAGAAGCTGAGACGGTGATGATTGTTCCGAAAACGGTGTTCGTGCCTCAGCCAAATGTTGATTCAGCGGTAATCAGACTGATTAAGCGGGAGAGCCCTGCTGTCAGTGTCAAGGATGAAACCTTCTTTTTCCAAGTGACAAAGGCTAGTTTTGCACAAAGAAGAAAAACATTGCTTAATAATTTAACGAGTCAGCTGCCGGATGGGAAACAAAAGAAAGAGGGCATCCTTGCGGCATTAGAAGCCAGCGGAATTGAACCTTCACGAAGAGGCGAGACCCTCTCATTAGAAGAATTCGGCCGCCTCGCAGACGAACTATACCCATATTTCTATTAGACCTTTTTAGAAGGTCTTTTTTTATTTGGCACAGTGCCCGCGCAGAGCAAAAAAACAATTCACATCATAGGCATTATGTGTTATCCGCCCAAGGAATTACCAACAAAATCCTTATAATAAATAATCCTATTTATCGTTCGTCACAGGGACAAAGCCGGCGGCATAGCCTATGAGAGAACTTTTATTTTGAAAGGCCTTTTTTGCTGGTCTAATTGGAGTGACGGCAGTGGATATAAAATTAATGGATATTGTCGGCAGACGTTCGTACAACTGTGACATTCTTTTTCGTGTTATTGATTTTCGAAAAATAAATGACCAGAAATTTGCGATCCTTTACGGGGAAGATTTTCGCATCGTAGCAGATGCTCCATATAATGATTTGGTTGTCATCAACCAAACCGAGAGATTAAAGCTCACAAAAGAATATAGGACACTTGAAGAACAGTCACTAAGACTTTTTACGCAGGATGTTGATTTACTGAAACAAAGACAAGAATATCATGCAACAGGCGGATATGTGAAACCAAGCAATTATTTTCAGATCCCAGGCAAAGTCCTGCATTTAGATGGAGATCCCTCCTATCTAAAAAAATGTATGACTCTGTACGAAAAAATCGGAGTCCCTGTTTTAGGCATCCATTGCAATGAAAAGGAAATGCCGAATAAAATCGGTGAATTAATGGATTATTACCGGCCGGATATTCTCGTCATCACCGGTCATGACGCCTACTCAAAGGCAAAAGGAAAAATGAACGATATCAACGCCTACCGGCATTCAAGGCACTTTGCCCAAGCCGTTAGGGAGGCAAGGAAAAAAGTCCCTCATCTAGATCAACTGGTTATCTTTGCGGGTGCATGCCAATCACACTTTGAATCCCTGATTCATGCAGGGGCAAACTTCGCCAGCTCTCCCACAAGAGTCAATATACACGCACTTGATCCAGTGTACATCGTTGCCAAAGTAAGCTTTACCCCGTTTATGGAAAGAATCAACGTGTGGGATGTTTTGCGAAATACATTAACAGGAGATAAGGGGCTGGGCGGCATCGAAACAAAAGGTGTTTTAAGAACAGGTATGCCTTATAGACCAATCCCGGACGAGGATGAAGAAGAAAATCAAGATAATCAAGATACAGAGAAAGTATAAGCCTTTTAATCCCCGGGGCTTATTTTTTTTAATAATGTACACATATTCCATTGACATTAAGGTAACGATAGGAATGTTGAAATTTAGAAGAAAAAGTAGAAGAAAAAATATTGACAAACTTTTTGTCGGACTGATATAATTTATATTTTTGTTTGACAGGACTATGTCAGTGTGTTATACTTTACATAGTGAGGTGGACCGAATGCCAAAAACCTTAGCCGATATTAAAAAGGCTCTTGACACAAATTTAGGGAAAAGATTATTGCTAAAAGCAAATGGCGGACGCAGGAAAACAATTGAACGTTCAGGTGTTTTAGCTGAAACTTACCCATCTGTTTTTGTTATTGAATTAGATCAGGATGAAAATTCATTCGAGCGCGTGTCTTACAGCTATGCGGATGTATTAACAGAAACAGTTCAAATTACATTCTACGATGAAGCAGCAGGACATGTAGCATTAAGTTAGTATATAAGCAATGAGTGGCAGTAAACTTAGGTTTACTGCTTTTTGCTATTATGAAAAACCATTTTTCCCCCCATACTAATAATGCTGCAGCTGGAAAGGGGTTGTTTAGATGGGCAGAAGAAGAGGGATTATGTCAAGCCAATTTAAAGAAGAGCTTGCAAAAGACCTTGGTTTCTATGATGTTGTTCAAAAAGATGGTTGGGGCGGCATCCGGGCAAAGGATGCAGGGAATATGGTTAAACGCGCCATAGAGCTTGCAGAAGCACAGTTGGCCGGCAGAGGCCGTCAGTCTTAAACCTAACAAACGCACTTCCGCTTGTAATTTAAACGAATCACTGCTGCAGCAGGGCCAGGGGGATATTTTCCTCTGGCCTTTAAATTTCACCATATAACCCCAATGCGCTTGCGCTTTACTAGTCGTTTTGTGGTAAAATGGACAAAATGTGGATTGCGGAATATTGCACTATATAGAAGTAGGTGGACCTATTGAAGCTTTTAGTCAAAGCACCGGCTAAAATCAATTTAGCACTAGATGTTTTACATAAACGTTCCGACGGCTATCACGAGGTTGAAATGATCATGACGACCATTGATTTAGCCGATAGGGTGGAACTGACCTTATTAAATAAAGATCAAATACATATTCTTTCCCATAATCGCTATGTACCGGATGATCAGCGAAATTTAGCCTATCAAGCAGCACAGCTGTTAAAGACACGTTTCCAGGTGAAAAAAGGTGTCATGATCGCCATTGAAAAAACCATTCCTGTTGCGGCTGGACTTGCGGGCGGGAGCAGTGATGCTGCCGCTACTTTGCGGGGCTTGAATAAGCTATGGGATCTCGGCTTATCACTAGATGAATTAGCAGAGCTCGGGAGCGAAATTGGTTCAGATGTATCCTTTTGTGTTTATGGGGGCACAGCATTAGCGAAAGGCAGAGGAGAAATGATTACCGAACTTCCGCCGCCGCCGACATGCTGGGTGATTCTCGCAAAACCCTTTATCGGAGTTTCGACGGCAGAGGTTTATCGACGCTTAGATATCAACAGAATGAGCCATCCCGATATCGGACAAATGGTCGGGGCGATTAATAGCCGTGATTATCAAAGGGTTTGTCAAAATGTAGGGAATGTGTTAGAGGATGTTACCTTAAATCTTCATCCTGAAGTGGCGCAAATAAAGGAGCAAATGAAGCGTTTTGGAGCGGACGCTGTCTTAATGAGCGGCAGCGGGCCAACCGTTTTTGGAATTGTCCAGCATGATTCGAGAATGCACCGAATCTATAACGGCCTTCGAGGCTTCTGTGACCAGGTATTCGCAGTTCGTATGCTTGGAGAACGGCATTCACTTGATTAAATCCGAACATTATTGGTATTTTTATGGCAAACACTTGATTAAATACGTACAATAATGATATCCTCTAATTAGAATATTCGGCTTTTGGGGGTTTGTTATGAAATTTCGCCGCAGTGAACGTTTGATTGATATGACCAACTATTTATTGGACCATCCTCGTCAATTAGTACCGCTAACGTATTTTGCCGAGCGCTATGCTTCGGCTAAGTCTTCCATCAGTGAGGATTTAGCTATCGTCAAGGAAACCTTTGAACAAAGAGGAATCGGAACACTGCAAACAGTGCCCGGAGCCGCTGGCGGGGTTAAATTTATTGTGAAAATTAGTAAAGAAGAAGCACAGCCATTCATGAATGAGCTTTGTGACTTAATTGCCAATCCTGATAGGCTCTTGCCTGGAGGGTATTTATATTTAACGGATATTTTGGGAAATCCTTCCATCGTGCAGCAAGCCGGACGAATTATTGCCTCAGCCTATGCGGAAGCCAAAATTGATGTGGTGATGACCGTTGCCACTAAAGGAATTCCGCTGGCCTACGCAGTAGCCAGTCAATTGAATGTTCCGGTAGTTATTGTCCGAAGGGACAGTAAAGTTACTGAAGGGCCAACCGTCAGTATTAATTATGTGTCTGGGTCAGCCAAGCGAATCCAAACCATGGTTCTCTCAAAGCGAAGCATGAAGGAAGGGTCGCGCGTTCTTATTGTTGATGATTTTATGAAGGCAGGCGGCACTGTCATGGGGATGATCAGTATCATTGAAGAATTCAATTCCCAAGTCGCCGGTATTGCTGTTTTAGTGGAAGCGGAAAAAATTGAAGAGCGGTTAGTTGATGAATATATATCGCTTGTCCAACTTTCTGATGTGGATGTAAAAGAAAAAAAGATTAATGTTCAAATAGGGAATTATTTTAATAAACAGGGGGAGATCGTATGAAAGTAGTTCAAACGAATCAAGCGCCGGCAGCCATCGGGCCATATTCTCAAGGAATCATTGTCAACAATTTATTTTACAGTTCAGGACAAATTCCGCTAACAGCAGAAGGGACACTGGTGACTGGAGACATTAAAGAACAAACCCATCAGGTTTTCCGCAATTTGCAGGCTGTGCTTGAAGAAGCAGGAGCATCCTTTGAAACCGTCGTAAAAGCTACTGTATTTATTAAAAATATGGATGAGTTCACGGCAGTTAATGAAGTATATGGGGAATATTTCTCCACGCATAAACCGGCCCGGTCCTGTGTTGAGGTTGCCCGTTTGCCAAAAGATGTGTTGGTTGAGATTGAAGTAGTTGCGCTCGTGAAATAGACGAGCGTTTTTTTTGTATCTAATTTTACAAAAGTTCACAATTTCGTCCTAATTTTTTAAAAAAATTTTGAAAATAAAGAAGGAATAAGCAAATTATTTGTTGAATTTATTTAATTAGCTTTTTATCTTTAGGAAAAGGGTGTGAGCACATGGAAGTAACTGACGTAAGATTACGCCGGGTTAATACGGATGGAAGAATGAGAGCGATTGCATCAATCACATTGGACAATGAATTTGTTGTTCATGACATTCGTGTTATTGACGGGAACAACGGTTTATTTGTAGCTATGCCAAGTAAACGTACTCCTGATGGAGAATTTCGTGATATTGCGCATCCAATCAATTCAGGAACACGCGGTAAAATCCAAGAAGCTGTATTGGCTGAGTACCACCGTTTAGGTGAATTGGAAGTAGAATTTGAAGAAGCCGGAGCTTCCTAAGGATTATTACAACTAGGGCCTTTCTTCTAAGTAAGGCTCTTTTTTATTGTTTTCAAAAACCCACGAAACGATCTTCTGTCCTCTACTAAAAAAACTCAAAATTACAACAATAGACACATATCCTTCATTCCTTGAAAAGCCGCCCCATTTACGTTAATATTTTTAGTGGATAAAAAGGTTACATTGGAGGACTTGAACATGCCCAATCGTTATGCTGTGATTTTGGCCGCAGGACAAGGAACGCGGATGAAATCTAAGCTTTATAAAGTATTACACCCAGTTTGCGGTAAACCGATGGTCGAGCATGTGGTTGACCATGTGGAAAAGCTGAATGTCCAGGAAATGGTCACCATCATTGGACATGGAGCGGAAATGGTGAAAGCACAGTTAGGCGGCAGGAGTCATTATGCGCTTCAGGAGCAGCAATTAGGTACAGCCCATGCCGTTATGCAGGCTGCAAGCATGCTGGAAGGAAAAGAAGGCGTTACCATCGTTGTGTGCGGTGATACCCCGTTAATTAAGGCTGAAACGATGGAGTCCTTGTTTAAACACCATGAAGAATTAGCGGCCAAAGCAACGATCCTTACAGCTAGAATTGACGACCCAACAGGATATGGCCGAATCATTCGGAATGAAAAAGGCCTTGTCGAGAAAATTGTCGAACATAAAGATGCTACGGAAGATGAGCGTAAAGTAAATGAAATCAATACAGGGACCTACTGTTTTGACAATGCTGCTCTCTTTGAAGCATTAAAAAATGTTTCTAATGACAATGTACAAGGAGAATACTATTTACCAGATGTCATTGAAATCCTGAAAAACCAAGGTGAAATTGTTACAGCCTTTCAAACGGAGACAATCGAAGAAACGCTTGGCGTCAATGACCGGGTTGCCTTGTCGGAAGCAGAGCGAATTATGCGAACTCGTCTGAATGAGATGCATATGCGCAATGGGGTGACAATCATAGATCCTGCCAACACCTACATTGGAACGGATGTTGAAATCGGTCAGGATACCATTATTTATCCTGGCACTATTTTAACAGGAAAAACCTTTATTGGTGCGGAATGTCAAATTGGTCCAAACACAGAAATTGACACGTGTGAAATTGGGGATGAAACTGTCATCCGTCAATCAGCTGCCTTTAAAAGCGCGATTGGTTCCCACGTCAATATTGGACCATTTGCTCACATTCGCCCTGATTCAAATATTAATGATGATGTGAAAATCGGAAACTTCGTCGAAATTAAGAAGGCTGTATTCGGAAAAGGAAGCAAAGCCTCACACTTAAGCTATATCGGCGATGCCGAAGTCGGCAGTGATGTAAACATCGGCTGCGGCTCGATTACAGTGAATTACGATGGCAAAAATAAATATTTAACCAAAATTGAAGATGGAGTCTTTATTGGCTGCAACTCCAATCTTGTTGCCCCTGTCACGATTGGAAAAGGAGCATATGTAGCTGCAGGATCCACGATTACAAAAGACGTACCTGGCGAGGCTTTATCCATTGCCCGTGCTAAACAAGTGAATAAAGAAAATTACGTTGCAAAGCTTAACTTAAAGAAATAAGCGAATGATTTCAGGAGGGCCCTCATGTCAAATCAATATTTAGATCCAAATTTAAAGGTATTCAGTTTAAATTCAAATCTCCCGCTTGCAAGAGAAATTGCTAAAGTAATCGGTGTCGAGCTTGGAAAGAGCTCGGTAACAAGATTCAGTGATGGAGAAATTCAAATCAATATCGAAGAAAGTATCCGCGGCTGTGATGTATATGTCATTCAGTCAACCAGTTCACCAGTTAATGAAAATATCATGGAATTATTAATCATGATTGATGCCCTAAAAAGAGCATCAGCGAAAACAATTAATATCGTAATGCCTTATTATGGCTATGCACGTCAGGATCGTAAAGCACGCTCCCGCGAGCCAATCACGGCGAAACTTGTTGCAAACCTGCTTGAGACAGCTGGTGCAACTCGTGTCCTTTGCTTAGATTTACACGCACCACAAATTCAAGGCTTCTTCGACATTCCGATTGATCACTTGATGGGTGTGCCTATTTTAGCAGATTATTTTTCAAATAAAGAATTAAACGGTGATATTGTTGTTGTTTCACCGGACCATGGCGGGGTTACAAGAGCCAGAAAAATGGCTGAACGTCTAAAAGCACCGATTGCAATTATTGACAAGCGCCGTCCAAGACCGAATGTGGCTGAGGTTATGAATATCGTTGGTAATATTGAAGGGAAAGTAGCGATATTAATTGATGATATCATTGATACCGCAGGAACGATCACATTGGCAGCTAACGCATTAGTAGAGAATGGTGCATTGGAAGTATATGCATGCTGTACACACCCTGTCCTTTCAGGCCCAGCAATTGAAAGAATCCAAAATTCAAAAATTAAGGAATTAGTGGTGACTAACTCTATTGCCTTGCCAGAAGAGAAAAAGACCGATAAAATCATTAATTTATCTGTCGCACCGTTAATTGGGGAAGCGATTATCCGCATCCACGAAGAACAATCTGTAAGTACCCTATTTGATTAATAGGCCATAATTAGGATCTGACTTTTTGGGTCAGGTCCTTCTTCGCTATAAGTGTTATTTTTTGCAAAAAAATGTTTAGTCCTTCCTATTTTGGGGCAATTTTATATAGAATGTTTTATTCAAAATAGGAAGGTGACAATACATGAGTACTGTTTTACAGGCAAAAGAGCGGAAAGAGCTCCGCCATTCAGCATTAAGAAAAATCAGAGATAATGGGAACATTCCTGCGGTCATCTATGGAGCAAGAGTGGATAGCAAGCCGGTCTATGTCAGTTCAGCTGATTTAACGAAGACAATCCGCGCTGTCGGCCGTAATGGGGTCATTTCACTTGATGTTGAGGGCAGCAAACAGGATGTTATCTTAACCGATTATCAAGAGGATTTTATTAAAAAGGAAATTCTTCATGTTGATTTCTTAGCCGTAGATAAATCATCCAAGATCAACGTTAATGTAAGACTTGCTCTTGTAGGCGAAGCAATCGGAGTAAAGGATGGCGGTGTCCTTCAGCAGCCGCTTCATGAAATTTCAATCACGGCAACCCCTGATAATATTCCACAGCAAATTGAAGTCGATATCACGAACCTTCAGGTCGGCGAAAACATAACTGTTGGCGATATTCCATCGGGAGGTGGTTTCAGCATTAACCACGAGGATGAAGAAGTCGTTGCGTCTATCCTGCCGCCTAAGGCCGAAGAGGAAATTAATGCTGGGGAGCAGCAAGAAGGCGGCCACCCTGATAATGAAGAAGGAAGAGAAACCACTCCAGTTGGAGAAGAATAGAAAGAAAGACGTAACCTATCCTTGGTTACGTCTTTATCGCATTTCCATAGAAAATATATTATATTATGGGAGATAGCTATGTTCCGAAATTTTTTTAAAAGGTTGGCTAAACCAAAAGAGGAGGGACCACCTATGAAATTAATTGTTGGTTTAGGAAACCCGGGGAAACAGTATGACCAAACAAGGCATAATATCGGTTTTGAAGTCATTGATGCCTTATCAAGCCAAATGAATATACCGCTTAATCAATCCAAATTTAAAGGATTATATGGGATTGGTTTTCATAAAGGAGAAAAGATTCTTCTCTTAAAACCTCTTACATACATGAATTTATCTGGAGAGTCGATCAGAGCTGTAATGGACTATTACCAAATCGAGTTAGAGGATCTGCTAGTTATTTATGATGATCTCGATTTGCCCGTCGGAAAAATCAGGCTGCGTCAAAAAGGAAGCCCTGGCGGACATAACGGAATTAAATCAACTGTGGCCCATTTGGGCACGCAGCAGTTCAACCGGATTCGAATTGGAATTGACCGCCCTGAGCCGGGAATGAGCGTGCCGGATTATGTTTTAGGACGTTTCCGTCAGGATGAAAGGCCTTTGACACAGGAGGCAGTGAAAAAAAGTTCTGAAGCCTGCGAAGTGTGGCTCGAGAAGCCTTTCTTACAGGTGATGAATGAATATAATCAGTAAGTATTCATGATACGAGCCAATATGTCATAGAATAAAATGCATAAGAAACTAGTTGAATAAGTTCCTCCTATCAGGTTAATACTAGAAGTGAATCGTAGATTAGGGAGGGACATGTGTGGCCATCCATTACCATTGTCGGCATTGTGGTACGAACCTTGGTTCCATTGATAAAGCATCTATACACTCAGAATCCCTTGGTCTTCATAAATTAACGGATCAGGAAAGAATTGATATGATTGCATATGATTCATCTGGCGATATTCATATCACGGCCATCTGTGAGGACTGCCAGGAGGCTTTAGAACGGAATCCAGACTACCATCAATACGATTACCTTATTCATTAACCAGCTTTGGATGCTACTCCAAAGCGTTTTTCTATTTATATTTTTCTATTATATTAATTTGATAAATGTCTAGCTACAGCGCCTAGGGGCTCGAGGTCATAAGCCAATCCGTCGAGAAGGTTAAAAAGCAACCTTCCCGCCGGCTCGTCTTATGCTTGTCGCCCCTGGTCAAGGCGCTTTCGCTTTTCGTTAAGAAGGGAGGAGAAACCTTGAACGGTTTAAAGTCATTATTCCTGAAGCAGGAAGATGTACACTCCATCATCGCCGGTGTGCAAGAGGGCTTAAGGGAACAGTTGATAGCCGGATTATCAGGTTCATCCAGGACGGTTCTTACGGCTGCGGTCTATGAACAATTGAAACGGCCGATTATGCTCGTTACCCACAATCTATTACAAGCCCAGAAACTCTATGATGATATTGTAAATCTATTAAGTGAGAAAGAAGTGTTTCTTTTTCCAGCTAATGAATTGATTGCCGCTGAAATGAGCATTGCGAGTCCAGAATTAAAGGCGCAGCGGATTGAGGCCTTGAATCACTGGAGCAAGCAGCAGAAAGGCATATTAATTGTCCCGATTTCCGGGTTAAAGAAAATCCTTCCACCCAAGTCGTTATGGAAGGGATACCAGCTATCTTTAAAAATAGGCGAAGATTTAAATATTGATAAAATGTTAAATACCTTTGTCCAAATGGGCTATGTTCGGGCTGAAATGGTCACGACACCAGGGGAATTCAGCGTTAGAGGCGGAATTATTGATATCTATCCGCTTACCGAAACGAATCCGCTCCGAATTGAATTATTTGATACAGAGGTAGATTCGATTCGCTATTTCTCCTTGGAGGATCAGCGTTCCAAAGAGAAGGTTTCGGAGATTCTGATTGGTCCGGCAACGGAGGTATTGCTAGAAGCAGAAGATTATAGCCGGATTATCGGCAAATTGGAAGATGGTTTATCCAAAAGCCTTAAAAAATTAAAAGATGATAAAGCAAAAATCCAGTTATCGCAAAATATCAGTTTCGAACTGGAGCAATTGAAAAATGGCCATAAGCCTGATCAAGTCTTTAAATACCTCTCGCTGGCATATGACAGGCCTAATAGTTTACTAGACTACCTTCCAAGTAATGGATTGGTATTTATTGATGAAATCAGCAGGGTTCAAGAGATGAACGACTCCCTTGTTAAAGAGGAGGCTGAATGGTACACCTCTCTGCTTAGTGAAGGTCAAATCATTCATGATTTACATATCTCCCATGATTTGCAGTCGATGCTGCAAAAAAAGGATTTTCCAATCCTGTACATGTCCCTGTTTTTACGGCATGTAGCCAATACTAGTCCGCAGAATATTATTAATATCTCTTGCAAGCAAATGCAAAACTTTCATGGACAAATGCATGTATTAAAGGCAGAGATTGAGCGTTGGAAAAAAGGCAATTATTCTATTTTATTTTTAGGACCGGACGAAGAACGGGTCAAAAAGCTTGAGCGGGTGTTAGAGGATTATGAAATTGATGCCAGCATTATAAAGGGAGATCAGCAGCTGCTCCCTGGCAAAGTTCAGATTATGAAAGGGAACCTGCAATCAGGTTTTGAGCTTTCAATTCAAAAAATTGCTGTCATCACAGAAGAAGAGCTGTTTAACAAACGGGTGAAAAAGTCTGCCAGCCGTCAAAAGCTATCAAATGCTGAAAGAATTAAAAGTTACTCCGAGCTTAGAATTGGCGATTATGTTGTTCACGTCAATCACGGAATTGGCAAGTACTTAGGAATTGAAACACTGGTCATTAACGGAATTCATAAGGATTATCTCCATATTCGTTATCAGGGGACCGATAAACTCTATGTTCCGGTTGAACAAATTGATCAGGTCATGAAGTATGTAGGCTCAGAAGGAAAAGAGCCAAAAATCTATAAACTGGGCGGCACTGATTGGAAAAAGGTCAAGAAAAAGGTTCAATCTTCGGTTCAGGATATCGCCGACGATTTAATTAAGCTGTATGCTGAACGGGAATCGGCCGTTGGCTATGCTTTTACACCGGATGGGGATATGCAGAGAGAATTTGAAACCTCCTTTGCGTATCAAGAAACGGAAGATCAATTACGCTCGATTCATGAAATTAAAAAGGATATGGAACGGTCGCGGCCAATGGACCGCTTATTGTGCGGCGATGTTGGTTATGGAAAAACAGAGGTCGCCATCCGTTCCGCTTTTAAGGCGATAGCTGATGGCAAGCAGGTTGCGTTCCTTGTGCCGACAACGATTTTGGCGCAGCAGCATTTTGAAACCCTCCGTGAAAGATTTCAAGATTACCCGATCAATATTGGCCTGTTAAGCCGTTTCCGCTCGAAAAAGCAACAGACAGATACCATAAAAAGCCTAAAGGCTGGCACATGTGACATTGTCGTCGGAACCCACCGCTTGTTATCAAAGGATATTGTCTATCGAGATTTAGGGCTGTTAATTATCGATGAGGAACAACGATTTGGTGTTACCCATAAGGAAAAAATTAAGAAGTTAAAAACCAATGTCGATGTCCTTACGTTAACGGCAACGCCAATTCCAAGGACGCTGCATATGTCAATGCTTGGTGTCCGCGACTTATCAGTCATCGAGACGCCGCCGGAGAATCGATTCCCTGTCCAGACATATGTCATGGAGTACAATGGATCATTGGTCAGAGAAGCAATCGAAAGAGAGCTAGCCCGCGACGGACAAGTCTACTTTTTATACAACCGGGTAGAAGACATTGAACGGAAGGCAGAGGAAATTTCCATGCTTGTCCCGGATGCGCGTGTAACCTATGCACATGGCCAGATGACGGAAAATGAATTGGAATCGGTGATGATTAGTTTCTTAGCCGGGGAATTTGATGTGCTCGTTAGTACGACGATTATTGAAACAGGGGTCGATATTCCAAATGTGAATACGCTGATTGTCTTTGATGCCGACCGCATGGGGCTATCCCAGCTTTATCAGCTGCGCGGCCGTGTTGGCAGGTCAAACCGCGTTGCCTATGCCTATTTTACCTACCGCAAGGATAAGGTGCTAACGGAAGTGGCCGAGAAACGCCTGCAAGCAATCAAGGAATTTACTGAATTAGGTTCGGGCTTTAAAATCGCAATGCGTGATTTATCCATCCGCGGGGCCGGTAATTTATTAGGAGCCCAGCAGCATGGCTTCATTGATTCCGTTGGGTTTGACTTATATTCGCAAATGCTGAAGGAAGCGATTGAAGAGCGCAAAGGTGACCTAGTTTCCGCCGAGGTAAAAACAAATGTGGAAATCGATCTTGAGATTGATGCTTACATTCCGGATACGTATATTAAGGATGGCCATCAAAAGATAGAGATGTATAAGCGGTTTAGGGGCGCCCAGGCGCTTGAGGATATTGAAGAGCTCCAGTCAGAAATGCTGGACCGTTTCGGCGAATATCCGGATGAGGTTTCTTACCTTTTCCAAATTGCTGAAATGAAGATCTATGCTGCACTAAGCGGAATCGAGCAAATTAAGCAGATAAAACAAGATGTAACCATATTAATCAACGAAAAGGTTACCAACACCATTGATGGAAGCAAGCTTTTCAGAATCGCCAATCAATTCGGCCGGAATGTCACACCGGGAATGGAAGGCCAAAAATTAAAAATAATGATTAAGACGAAAGAATATGAAACTGCCGAGTGGCTGAACATTGCCTTTGAAATGATAAAAGCGATTCCAACTGCTAAAAGAGAACAGGAAAATCCGGTGAATTAAAAAGAGTCCTCATGAATTGTTCATGAGGACAAAAATCATGATGAAGAAGCAGAACTTGTCCTCATGGAGCGTTCATGAGGACAAAAAATCATGATGAAGAAGCAGAATCTGTCCTCATAAAACACTTGGAAACCCAAACCTTCAAAAATTCCCCTAAATCAGGACCTATTTTTACCATTCAATACAATTTCTCTTATTCTCATCCCATTCTCTTGGGAAAATTTCCTGTAAATGTGAAATTTATATGTCGATTGTGTATAGAACTTTCCAGTTGAAAGATACTAAGTTCAAAGTTGGTGATGATTGCTATTAAAGGAAACACAGTCAATCACCAAGTTGAAAAATCATCAGATGAAAGTGAGGCAACATTGGATGAAAGCAACTGGAATAGTTCGTCGAATCGATGATTTGGGTCGTGTTGTAATTCCTAAAGAAATACGCAGAACCTTACGTATCCGTGAAGGGGATCCGTTAGAGATTTTCGTTGATCGGGATGGGGAAGTCATATTAAAGAAATATTCACCTATCAGCGAATTAAGCGATTTTGCCAAAGAATATGCAGAAGCCCTATTTGATAGCCTCGGTAACCCAATTTTAATTTGTGATAGAGACGCCTTCATTGCAGTAGCAGGCGGTTCCAAAAAGGATTATTTAAATAAAAATATTAGTGATTTAGTTGAAAAAACAATGGAAGAACGTAATTCAGTCCTAGTTAACCAGCAAGGTGAAATTGCTTTAGCCGATGGTAATGATGAAACTGTATCATCGTATACCATTGGACCGATTATTGCAAATGGAGATCCAATTGGAGCGGTCATTATCTACTCCAAAGAAGGCTCCCTTGGTGAAGTAGAACAAAAAGCTGTAGAAACAGCGGCAGGATTCCTGGCAAGACAAATGGAGTCATAATATTTTTATTTAAAAAGGCAGCATTGGCTGTCTTTTTTATTTAGCGATAAAACAAGTAACACTGTGCTATAATAACCTCGAGTTTACATAGTAGGTGAAATAATGCAGATGTCTTCAAATCCATCAAAAACCTTATTTAGAGGGGCCCTAATCTTAACCATTGCAGCCATCATAACCAAAATATTAAGCGCTTTTTACCGGATTCCATTTCAAAACATTGTCGGCGATATTGGTTTTTACATATACCAGCAAGTATACCCGTTTTATGGGATCGCCATGGTCCTGTCAACTACAGGCTTTCCAGTAGTGATCTCGAAGCTTTATGCAGAACAAAAAGCAAAAGGGGACGATGAAAAATCCCGGCTCCTTCTGCTTGTATCGTTTATTTATTTACAGTTATTCGGCTTTGTCTGCTTCCTTGTTCTTTATTTAGGGGCGAACCAAATCGCCTTATGGATGAATGATCCTCATTTATCCATCTTATTAAGGGTTGTCGCGATTGTTTTTTTAACCTTTCCATTTGTTTCGCTCCTCAGGGGTTATTATCAAGGAATCGGCGACATGGTGCCGACAGCTCTATCCCAGGTAGGAGAACAAACAACCAGGGTACTTACAATTATCCTTTTATCCTATTTGTTTATGCAAAAGGGATACTCTCTTTACCTTGTTGGCGGAGGAGCAATGTTTGGCTCTATTACCGGGAGTCTGATTTCAGCCATTATCCTGTTTATGTTTTTATGGATTCGTAAAGAATGGAAATGGATAGCGCCCAAAAAGGCAATATTCCAAAGTTATACTGAAGATGCAAAAAGGATTTTTAAGTCGCTGCTTTTTCAGGGTCTGACCATCTGCTTGAGCGGAATGCTGCTAATTTTCCTCCAATTAGGCGATTCTTTGA
This sequence comes from Neobacillus sp. NRS-1170, assembly GCF_050468025.1. Classification (NCBI taxonomy): domain Bacteria; kingdom Bacillati; phylum Bacillota; class Bacilli; order Caryophanales; family Bacillaceae; genus Neobacillus; species Neobacillus sp. NRS-1170. The sequence continues at coordinate 30,762 of NZ_JBITPF010000100.1, forward strand.
ATCTGTTTTCTTTACTTACTTCTAGTGGAATCGAACAGGATATCGCAAAAGGCTTAAAAGGAGTATTTGACCGCGGTCAGCCTTTAATTCAGTTAGGAACAACCGTGGCTACCGCGATGTCCTTAACATTGGTTCCCTTGATTACACAGGAGCGAATGGCGCACAAACCACAATTTTTACATCATAAAATAAAGCTGGCCATCAAGGTCAGCATCGTCATCGGTCTTGGCGCTTCTGCCGGTTTATGGGCCATCATTGAACCGACGAACACCATGCTGTTTGAGAATGAAGCGGGTTCAGCTGTCTTGGGAATTCTAGGATTTGTGATTTTGTTTACTTCGATTATTTTAACGCTCATTGCCATTATGCAGGGGTTGGGAAATCTTATTTTTCCGGCATTAGTTGTCCTAACTGCATTTCCAATGAAGTATTTCCTTAATATTATTTTCGTCCCGAAGTTTGCAACAATGGGAGCGGCACTTTCTTCCTTGATTACCTTAGCCATTATAAGCGTTCTATTGTTTATGAGATTAAAAAAAATGGTCAAAATCCCGTTGTTTAACTCTCATTTTTTAGGGACTGTGCTAGCGGCAACAGTTCTGATGGTTCTTTTTTTAAAGGGCTATTTAATTGTATCAGGTTTTATTATCAGCCCATTGGACTTGGGCAGGATAGGTGCTGCTTTTCAAGCAATCAGCTCTGCCAGTTTCGGAGGCTTGCTGTTTTTACTAATTATCATTAGAGGAAATGTGTTTCTTGAAGAAGAACTCTCCTTATTTCCATTGGGAAGTAAGCTCCTCCATTTAATGGCTCGAAAGGATAGAAGATAAAATGGTAAAAAAAATTGAAATTTTAGGCTTAGGGGCAGGCGACATAGAACAGCTGCCAATGGGGATTTATAAAAAATTAATGAATGCCAGCCATCTCTTTTTAAGAACAAAAGAACATCGCGTAGTAAACGAATTAGAAAAAGAAGGGATGAACTATTCTTCCTTTGATTCCGTTTATGAAAAACATGATCAATTTGAGTCGGTATACCAAGAAATCGCAAAGACTCTTTTGGAAAAGGCACAAACGGAAGACATTATTTATGCGGTTCCAGGCCATCCGCTTGTCGCAGAGCAAACCGTTCAGCTTCTTTTAGAAAACGGACCAAAACAAGGTGTAGAAATTATCATCGGCGGCGGACAAAGCTTTATTGATGCCATATTTGCTTCGTTAAAAATTGACCCGGTTGAAGGATTTCAGCTGCTTGACGGGACGATGCTCCGGGCCAGTCAGCTGAATTTGACCCAGCACATGATGATTAGCCAAGTTTATGATCAATTTGTCGCCTCTGATGTGAAATTAACCTTAATGGAAAAATTGCCTGATGATTATGAGATTTGGATTGTGACGGCAGCAGGCAGCAAAGAGGAAGTCATTGAAAAGGTCCCGCTGTATGAGCTTGACCGAAATGTATCGCTAAATAATCTCACCTCTGTCTATGTCCCTCCTGTAAAGGATGAACAAATCTTGTGGAAAAATTTCTCCAAGCTGCGTGAGATTATTGCTGAATTAAGAGGGCCGGAGGGCTGCCCTTGGGATAAGGAACAAACCCATGAATCCCTGAAAAAGTACTTAATTGAAGAAACCTATGAAGTCATCGAGGCAATCAACAACGAAGATATCGACCATCTTGTTGAGGAACTTGGAGATGTTCTCCTTCAAGTGATGCTTCATGCCCAAATTGGTGAGGATGACGGTTATTTTTCCATCGATGATGTAATTGAAGGACTTTCTGCAAAAATGGTCCGCAGGCATCCCCATGTGTTTGGTAATGCAAAAGCAGACAATGCTGAAGAAGTAGTCCAAAACTGGCAAGAAATTAAAAGGCAGGAAAAAGGTGAAACACGGTCAACAATATTGGAAGGTGTTTCAAAATCACTGCCAAACTTGCTCCGGGCTTATGAACTGCAAAAGAAAGCTGCCAAGGTTGGTTTTGACTGGCAGGAAATTACTCCTGCTTTGGAGAAAGTGAAGGAAGAGCTTGAGGAATTTGTGCAAGAATTAAATGGAACTGAAGAAAGCAGAGAGCTAGCCAAAAAGGAATTTGGTGATTTATTATTTGCATTTGTTAATGTAGCAAGATTTTTAAAGATTCATCCTGAAGAAGCCCTTTTTGAAACGAACGAAAAGTTCACGCGCCGGTTTCAATATGTCGAAGAAATGGTGGAAAAGAGCGGCCGGGCGTTTGAAGATCACACGCTAGAAGAGCTGGATCAGTACTGGGATGAAGCAAAGTTAAAAGGATTATAGAACGGGGGACGAAGCATGCGTCTAGATAAGTTTTTAAAAGTTTCAAGATTAATAAAAAGAAGAACATTAGCTAAAGAGGTATCCGACCAAGGCAGAATTGAAGTAAATGGGAAAGAAGCTAAGGCCAGTACCACGGTCAAGGTGGGCGATGAATTAACGATTCGCCTCGGGCAAAGAAAGGTCACCGCCAGAATTGACCGGATTCAGGAAACCACTCGTAAGGATGAGGCGGCTGAGATGTATACAATCATAAATGAGGAACGGATGGGTTCATTAGAAAATCCACTAGATTAATGAAAGTTCTAATTTCCTCTATCCCCACATAAAAATGTACAAAAAGGTTGTACAAATGATTGTGAGGGATGAAGGATGAGCCAATATTATGATAGCAATCCACAAAAGAGCAGTGTTCCTGAGCATGATGTGATTATGCGGGGAAGAAAGTTGCTTGATATTACCGGCGTTAAACAAGTAGAAAGCTTTGATAATGAGGAATTTTTATTAGAAACGTCGATGGGTTTTTTAGCCATTAAAGGGCAAAACCTGCAAATGAAGAATCTTGATGTCGAAAAGGGCATTGTCTCCATCAAGGGGAAGGTTTTTGATTTAGTATACTTAGATGAGCAGCACGGGGAGAAAGCTAAAGGCTTCTTTAGCAAGTTATTCCGATGACCCTTTCGACGCAATTTTTAACGATGCTTTCGATGATTGGAATGGGGTCGCTGTTTGGCGCCATGTTTGATACGTATCAGCGTTTTTTAAACCGCCCCAAACAAAAACGCTGGATTGTTTTTTTGAATGATCTATTATTTTGGATGATTCAAGCGGTGATTATTTTTTATACTCTCTTCCTCGTTAATAATGGAGAATTACGATTTTATATCTTTATTGCCCTAATTTGTGGCTTCGCAGCCTATCAAAGCTTGTTTAAGGGGATTTATCTCCGTTTACTTGAGTTTTTTATTAAAACGATTATTGCTATTGCCAAATTTATCAAAAAAACCTTTCATCTCCTTGTGTATAAACCAGTCGTCGGTTTAATCCAACTGGTCATCATCATACTTCTTTTTATTGGCAGGGGGCTTTTAACCCTTGTCAAATTTATTTTTAAGGTTTTATTGTCCATCGTTAAAATCCTTCTCACTATTATCCAAAAGATATTATTAATTTTTTGGAAACTTTTGCCGAAAAGTCTTAAAAAATCCGTCGAGAAGTTATATAATAGAACGGCAGGAAAATTAAAGGAAATCGGGAATTATATTGTAAAGTGGATAGATAAGTGGAATAGATGGAAAAAGAAAAAAGAGTAAAGGGGGAAGGGAATGGGAACGCCAGCCCAAAGAAATGTATCCAAGATTCAGACAACCTATGTTGCCCAGCAGGAGTACGCGGAAATTGCCTCGGCTAGGAAAAAGAAGCAGGTTATAAGACGTCTTTCAGTGTTTTTCGTTTTTGCCAGCTTACTATCATACCTGATGATTTCCAGTTTTCTTTCCCAAACCACTAAGCTCGAGGCCAAAATAGCACAAAAAAAACAGGTGGACAACCAGCTTGCTGATTTAAAAAAAGAACGGAATAGTTTAAAACAAGAAATTATTAATTTAAATGATGATGACTACATTGCTAAATTTGCCAGGAAAGAGTTCTTTTTCTCTAAGGAAAATGAAGTCATCTTTACCATCCCAGATGAAAACAAGGAAAAATGAACCAATGTTTAGTCATATTGACACTCAATTTTTTCTTTCTGTATAATATAGAGTAAGATTGATTTTTTAAATTATTAAGGAGGAACATTCTTTTTATGTCAATTGAAGTAGGCAGCAAGTTACAGGGAAAGGTAACAGGGATTACAAATTTCGGAGCGTTTGTGGAGCTGCCGGATGGCTCAACAGGACTCGTCCACATCAGTGAGGTTGCTGACAACTATGTAAAAGATATTAACGACCATCTTAAAGTTGGCGACCAAGTTGAGGTAAAAGTCATCAATGTTGAGAAGGATGGAAAGATTGGCCTATCCATTAAAAAAGCAAAGGATAGACCTGAACAGCCGGAAAGAGAGAGAAGACAGCACTCACATTCGCAACGTCCTCGTCAAGGTAGATCAAACGATCGTAACAATGCTAGACCAGAAAACTTTGAAACAAAAATGGCAAAATTCTTAAAAGATAGTGAGGATCGTTTATCTTCCTTAAAGCGCCACACGGAGTCCAAGCGTGGAGGAAGAGGAGCTAGACGGGGTTAACTTGCTGCTCGCTTTTATCGGAAAAAGCAGGTTCCACTAAATATCTAATAGATCAAGACATGTCCTAGAGGACTTGTCTTTTTTGTTTTAAAAAATGTCTAAATTTAATCATTCTGTTGATTGGAGCGGAAGGCTCCCCAGACCACCCTAAGGTGCGCGAAGTGTCTGGAGCGGAAATCAACAGACAAATTTAACAAACCATTTGTTTTTACGACATTAATTGATTAAAAATAGTGAAAACCGTCGAACGATTTTCCATATTCTGTTCATTATTTTGACAAACTTTTAAATCTAGCAAATTTATAATAGACTCCAACGATGAATTAGTAGGGAGTGTGATTTATGGAAAAGCTGGAGCGGAGTTTAATAGAACCAATCGGAGAAGTCAACCTTCATTCATCAAAGTGGGACCCTGGGGTTGGAGTCAAAAAAGTTCAATTATTACTAGAATCCTTTTTTATAAAGAAAGGTTTTCTATTATTATTAGTAGGGTTTTTGCTAGGAAGGGCGCTGATCCTTGCGAAATTAACCCCATTTACCCTTCCATTTTTTGCCTCTGTCTATTTAATTAGAAGGGATCGGGCACCGCTTGCCTTAATTGGGCTGATCGCAGGAGCAGCCACCCTTTCTTTAGCTAATGCAGCCTCAGCCTTTGCAATCTCAATCCTTTTTCTAGTCATCTATCGGGTCAGCAGGAAATGGCTGAAAAATGAAATGAGGGCCTTGCCGCTTTTTGTCGGTATTATTTTAGGAATTGGAAAATTAGCAGAAAGCTTCATCCTCTCACAGCAATTGACCTTATATGATGCGATGATGGTCGGTGTCCAGGCAAGCCTTGCCTTTATTTTAACGCTAATCTTCTTACAAAGTATCCCGCTCTTAACCTTAAATAAACGCAGACAATTATTAAAGACAGAAGAAATCGTCTGCCTCATCATCATGCTTGCATCGATTATGACGGGAACAATTGGCTGGAAGCTATATGATTTGTCGATAGAGCATATTATGTCGCGTTATTTGGTATTAGTCTTTTCCTTTATAGCAGGGGCAACTATCGGCTCAACCGTTGGGGTCGTAACAGGATTAATTTTCAGCCTTGCAAGCGTATCGAGCTTTTATCATATGAGTTTACTGGCCTTTTCTGGTGTTCTGAGCGGTTTATTGAAGGAAGGGAAAAAAATTGGTGTTTCGATTGGCTTATTTATTTCTACTCTATTAATCGGTATGTACGGAGAAGGCGGCGGTTCGATTACACTGACGGTTTTAGAAACGTCAGCGGCAGTATTATTATTTCTGCTAACTCCACAAAGTCTTACCTCAAGATTAGCGAAATATATTCCGGGAACACCTGAATATACGGCAGAACAGCAAAAATATATGCGCAAAATGCGTGATGTTACCGCACAGCGGGTTTCGCAGTTTTCAAGTCTATTTCATACACTGTCAAACAGTTTTTCACAAACAGAAATATTACCGAACGAAGATTATGACCAGCGTGAAATGGATTATTTTATGAGTAATGTAACAGAAAAAACGTGCCAAACCTGCTTTAAGAAGGAACAATGCTGGGCAAAAAACTTTGCGGGAACTTATTCTTATATGGAAGAAATTATCCATGAAATGGACCAAAACGATGGCAATGTCTCTTTAAAGCTATCAAAGGAATGGGAAAAAATATGTTCCCGTCCGAAAAGGGTATATGAAACCATTGGACAGGAGTTAACGTTTTTTCAAGCCAATCAAAAATTAAAAAAGCAGGTGCATGAATCCAGAAAGCTTGTAGCCGACCAATTGCTGGGTGTATCTGAAGTGATGGATAATTTCGCTAAGGAAATTCAGCGAGAAAGGGAAAATCATTATAAACAGGAAGAACAAATTATGGAAGCGCTTCAAGGATTCGGAATTCATATTGAGCAAGTGGAGATTTATAGCCTGGAGCCAGGGAATGTCGATATTGAAATGAGTGTCCCATTCTGCAATGGGCACGGTGAATGTGAAAAGCTGATTGCCCCGATGCTATCAGATATTCTAGCAGAAACAATTATCGTCAATAAGGAGGAATGTGCCACATATCCAAATGAGTTCTGTTACGTTACCTTTAGGTCGTCAAAGGCTTATACAGTTGAAACGGGGGTAGCCCATGCGGCCAAGGATGGCGGCTTAGTCTCTGGTGATAGTTATTCAACCATTGAACTCGGCTTCGGGAAATTTGCTATTGCAATCAGTGATGGCATGGGAAATGGGGAGAGAGCCCATTATGAAAGTAAAGAAACGCTGCAGCTATTACAAAAGATTCTCCAGTCAGGTATTGATGAAAAGGTGGCTATCAAATCGATCAATTCAATCCTTTCACTAAGAACAACGGATGAAATTTTTTCCACCCTAGATTTAGCGATGATTGATTTAAAAAATGCTGCCGCTAAATTCCTTAAAATTGGTTCGACACCAAGCTTTATTAAAAGGGGCAATAAAATTATTAAGATTCAAGCGAGCAATCTGCCAATTGGGATACTTCAGGAATTTGAAGTGGATGTTGTCAGCGAGCAATTAAAAGCAGGCGATTTGTTAATTATGATGAGCGATGGGGTGTTCGAGGGGCCAAAGCATGTTGAAAATTATGATTTATGGATGAAACGGAAATTACATGAATTAGAAACAGAAGATCCGCAAGAAGTAGCCGATTTAATTATGGAGGAAGTGATTCGCTCAAGAGCAGGAGTTATCGCAGACGATATGACGGTGACCGTTGCAAAAATACAACATAATACCCCAAAATGGGCATCTATCCCGGTTTATAAAAAAAGAAAGCATGCATAAATGTTTATTTTATGCATGACCTTCCTAAATTATGTATAAATCACCCCCACACGGTCGAAAATGGTACCAATACATGTAGTGGAGGGAGAAGGTTATGTATACAGGGAAAATCCGGCAAATCTTGTTGATCACGGATGGATGCTCCAATCAAGGAGACGATCCAGTAGCGATGGCCGCACTCGCCAAAGAGCAAGGAATTACCGTAAATGTCATTGGTGTGATGGAGCATGATGTTATTGATGAAAAAGGTATGACCGAAATTGACGGGATTGCGATGTCAGGCGGAGGTGTCAGCCAAATAGTCTATGCCCAGCAGCTTTCGCAAACCGTGCAAATGGTTACACGAAAAGCGATGAATCAAACGATTCAAGGTGTAGTCAATCGCGAGCTCCAACAGATTTTGGGCCGTTCGCAAACAATGGAAGACCTGCCACCTGAAAAACGCGGTGAGGTCATGGAGGTTGTCGATGAATTAGGGGAAACTGTCGAATTAGAAGTGTTGGTTCTTGTCGACACAAGTGCAAGTATGAAGCATAAACTAGAAACGGTAAAAGAAGCGCTGTTAGACCTTTCGCTTAGCTTAAATGCCCGGACGGGAGAAAACCAATTTTCTGTTTATGTATTTCCCGGGAAAAAGAACGATGTCGAAAAATTGTTGGATTGGACGCCAAAACTACAATCTTTGACAAGCATCTTTTCGCAGTTATCAACCGGAGGGATTACCCCTACAGGCCCAGCCTTACGTACCGCCCTTTCTGCTTTCAGTCAAAAACGTTCATTAAGGAGTCTGCTTGCACGTGATGATGAATCATTCTTTGAAGAATCAATGTAAAGTCAGTCCCGGAACCGTCATTTCAGGAAAATGGCATGGAAATAAATACTCGATTATAAAGGAACTAGGATTTGGAGCAAACGGGGTTGTCTACCTTGCAAAAAACAATAACACTCAAGTAGCGTTAAAAATGAGTGATAATGGCATGTCGATCACCTCTGAGGTTAATGTTTTAAAATCCTTTGCAAAGGTCCAGGGGCCCTCATCCCTCGGGCCTTCTTTGCTTGATGTAGATGATTGGCAAACGAGTGGCGGGCGCATTTCCTTTTATGTAATGGAATATATTCACGGCCCTGATTTTCTTTCTTTTTTACAACAAAAGGGGAAATCATGGACGACCGTTTTGTTTTTGCAGCTTCTCAATGATTTAGATACCCTGCATGAAAACGGCTGGGTTTTCGGTGATTTAAAACCTGAAAATTTAATTGTCACTGGACCGCCTCCCAAAATTAGATGTATTGATGTGGGGGGAACGACTATCCAAGGCAGAGCAATTAAGGAATTCACTGAGTTTTATGACCGAGGCTATTGGGGGTTGGGCGGTAGAAAGGCGGAACGCTCTTATGACTTATTCTCCGTCGCCATGATCATGATCAACACTGCCTATCCAAAACGTTTTACCAAAACAACGGGTGGAATCGTTCAGTTAAGAGAGGCGATTCGCCAAAAGTCAGAGTTAATTCCCTTTGAAAAAGTAATGTTAAAAGCACTGCAGGGGCATTATACAACTGCCAAACAAATGCGCACGGACTTATTAGATTTACTGAACGATCATCCAAGTTCTAATCCGAAACAAAGCCCACAAAAGGCACACACCACGGTCCAGTCGAAGCCATCACAGGGAGGTCCGCCAGTTTCAAGGCGCCATTATCGGAAAAAGAAGAAAAAGAACGGCTGGATTGAATTTTTTGTGATCGCGGCGGTATTAGCCGTTTTATATAGCGGATATATTTTTTTAAAATTACTATAAAACTTGAAACCATTTTGAAGGTTATTCGTATTAAAATGAAGAAAATATTTCTATATGAATAGTAAAGCCTAAATTTTGATAGTTCCTTCGTTATAGTGGTATGCTATTGATATTCTCATCTTATTTTAATAAGGAAGTTTTTTATATGTTAGAAACAAAGGTCACGGCCTTTCTTGAACGCCTTTCTTTCAAACTGAACAATAAAAAAATTGTCGTTGGTGTATCAGGCGGGCCTGATTCTTTAGCATTACTTCACTTCTTGCTGGGGGAAAGAGATAAAAAGAATCTTTCCATTGTAGCAGCCCATGTTGACCATATGTTCCGCGGTCAGGAATCCTATGAGGACGCGATGTTCGTCCAAAACTTTTGTGAACAAAATCAGGTCCCCTTTGAAATGGCCCGAATTAATGTTCCAAAAATCATGGAAGCTTCTGGGATGAGCTCACAGCTTGCAGCAAGAGAAGCGCGATATGATTTTTACTTAAGTACTATGGAAAAATATGATTTCCCTTTTTTAGCCCTAGGTCATCATGGGGATGACCAAATCGAAACGATGCTGATGCGGGCAACAAGAGGAAGTACGGGGATGGCACGAGCAGGAATTCCTTTCTCTCGCCCGTTTCATAAAGGCCGAATCTTTCGCCCATTTTTGTGCTTGTCAAAGGATGAGATTTGGAACTATTGTAAATCCAATGAGCTTACACCAAGGATGGATCCGAGTAATGAAAAAGGGGTTTATAGCAGGAATCGATTCCGTATGCAAGTTCTCCCGTTTTTGAAAACGGAAAATCCCCATGTGCATGAGAATTTTCAACGATTTAGTGAAGATTTACAATCTGATGAAACTTATCTTCTGGAATTAACAGAAAGACACATGAATACAGTAGTGAAAATAAGGGAAAAGAGCAAAATAACCATTGACGTTAACCAGTTTCTAGAAGTGCCTTTACCTTTACAAAGAAGAGGGATTCAACTAATATTAAACTATCTTTACATGGGAAAATCGGCTGATCTTTCTGCTGTACATATCGAGCAAGTATTTCACTTAATTCGTCATCGTGAACCTTCAGGTAAACTTGATTTTCCGGGTGGTTTAAAAGTGATTCGCTCCTATCATCAATTATCCTTTCAATTTCAAGCGGATCAGGTTGAACCATATTTTTTTGAAGTAAACGAGCCAGGAACGATTTTGCTGCCAAGTAAAGAGAGTATTAGGATAGAACGCGCTAACAGCGAAATTCCCTCTAACAAGCCGTACATGGCCTTCTTTAAAGAGGAAAAATTGAAATGGCCGATTATCATTCGGACGCGGCGCATTGGCGACCGGATGACATTAAAAGGAATGCAGGGCTCGAAAAAGCTAAAGGATATTTTTATCGATCGAAAAATTCCTGTTCATGACCGCGATAACTGGCCGGTGATAACGGACAGTGAGGGAAATATTATTTGGCTTCCAGGTCTGAAAAAATCATCATTTGAAGGCATAGATTCAGCAGCAAGGCAATATATACTACTCACATATTATAAGTAATGATCTTCTAGGGGGCACAATTATGATGAACCAGGATATTGAAAAGGTATTAGTTTCAGAAGAGGAAATACAAGAAAAAATCAGGGAGCTTGCGGCGCAATTAACCGAGGAATATCAAGACCGTTTCCCGCTCGCAATTGGTGTATTAAAGGGAGCCATGCCTTTCATGGCTGATTTATTAAAACGAATGGACTGCTATTTAGAAATGGACTTCATGGATGTTTCCAGCTATGGAACGGGATTAGTATCCTCCGGCGAAGTTAAAATCATTAAGGACTTAGATACTTCTGTTGAAGGCAGAGATATTTTAATTATCGAGGATATCATTGACAGCGGGCTGACGCTCAGCTATTTAGTCGATTTATTCCGTTACCGTAAAGCGAAATCCATCAAGATTGTCACTTTACTTGATAAGCCAACCGGAAGAAAAAGCAAAATTCAAGCAGATTATGTAGGATTTATTGTTCCTGATGAATTTGTTGTCGGTTATGGGTTAGATTACATTGAAAAATATCGAAACCTTCCATATATTGGGGTGCTAAAACCAGAGGTATACAGTAATAATCATTAATAAGGATTTTTCTTGAACAATTGTTAGGGAAACCCTTGTTGTAAAGGGCAATTCCTTGAATTTGTAAGATTTTCTATGATACTATTTATTATAGTTTTTACCCGTGGGAGGAGGTAAGAGATGAATCGGATTTTCCGTAATACCATCTTTTATTTATTGATATTTTTAGTCATTATTGGCGTTGTGAGTTTTTTTAATGGAAGCAGCGAATCGACCAAACATATTACGTATGATAAGTTTGTTTCGCAGCTAGAAAATGGCGAAGTAAAATCATTTTCCATGCAGCCTGAACGAGGTGTATATGAAGTTCGGGGTGAATTAAAGGCAAAAGGCGAGAAATTTCTAACCTATATTCCAAACAGTGAAAAGATTATTGGAAGCATCCAGGATTCAGAAGCTAAAGTTGATGTAATGCCTGCGAAGGAAACAAGTGGTTGGGTTACGTTCTTTACATCCATTATTCCGTTTGTCATCATCTTTATTTTGTTTTTCTTTTTATTAAACCAAGCTCAAGGCGGCGGCAGCCGGGTTATGAATTTTGGTAAATCTAAAGCTAAGCTTTATAACGATGATAAGAAAAAGGTTCGTTTCAGAGATGTAGCCGGAGCAGATGAAGAAAAGGCTGAATTAGTCGAAGTGGTTGAGTTTTTAAAAGACCCTCGCAAATTTGCTGAACTTGGCGCCCGTATACCAAAAGGGATCCTTTTGGTTGGACCTCCAGGAACAGGTAAAACGCTATTAGCGAGAGCATGTGCTGGTGAAGCAGGAGTTCCATTCTTCTCGATAAGTGGTTCTGATTTCGTTGAGATGTTCGTTGGGGTCGGTGCATCCCGTGTTCGTGACTTATTTGAAAATGCAAAAAAGAATGCCCCATGTATTATCTTCATTGACGAAATCGATGCCGTTGGTCGTCAGCGTGGTGCAGGTCTTGGCGGCGGTCACGATGAACGTGAGCAAACCTTGAACCAGTTGCTTGTTGAAATGGATGGTTTCGGTGCCAATGAAGGAATTATTATTGTAGCAGCAACAAACCGTCCGGATATTCTCGATCCAGCCCTTTTACGTCCGGGCCGATTTGACCGCCAAATTACGGTTGACCGTCCAGATGTTATTGGACGTGAAGCAGTCCTTAAGGTTCATGCACGCAACAAGCCTTTAGATGAATCGGTAAATTTAAAAAATATTGCGATGCGTACACCAGGCTTTTCAGGGGCAGATTTAGAAAATCTATTAAATGAAGCCGCGTTGGTGGCAGCTCGTCAGAATAAAAAGAAAATTGAAATGACCGACATCGATGAAGCAACGGATCGTGTCATTGCTGGTCCAGCTAAAAAGACACGTGTCATTTCTCAAAAAGAAAGAAACATTGTTGCCTTCCATGAAGGCGGCCATACCGTTATTGGATTAGTGCTTGATGAAGCCGATATGGTTCACAAAGTAACGATTGTCCCGCGTGGCCAGGCAGGCGGATATGCGGTAATGCTTCCTAGAGAAGACCGCTACTTTATGACAAAACCGGAATTGCTTGATAAAATTGTTGGTTTATTAGGCGGCCGTGTGGCAGAAGAGATTGTCTTTGGTGAGGTAAGTACTGGGGCACACAATGACTTCCAGCGTGCTACGGGAATTGCACGCCGCATGGTGACAGAATTTGGAATGAGTGATAAGCTTGGACCATTGCAGTTCGGTCAAGCCTCAGGCGGTCAAGTTTTCCTAGGCCGTGACCTTCATAATGAACAGAATTATTCAGATGCGATTGCTTATGAAATCGATCTTGAAATTCAGCGTATTATTAAAGAACAATACGAAAGAGCTAGAAAGATTCTTACTGAGAATCGAGATAAGCTTGATCTTATTGCCAAGACTCTTCTTGAAGTGGAAACACTTAATGCTGAACAAATTCGCTATTTAGTTGACCATGGCCATATGCCAGACCCTTCTGTTACTTTAGAAGCGGTTAAGGTTGAACCTAAAAAAGCAGAAGATGTAAAGGTAAATATCAACACCAAAAAGGATGATTCCGAAAAGGATGAAAAATCCTTCTTAGATACTCCTCCTGATGAAATTGACTATAAGTAATGTAGAAAGAGTGCTTCGATGAAGCACTCTTTTTTTTCCTGATGCAGATAATTATGGTATGATATGTGCAATATGAGAAAAGAAAAATCCGATAAAGTGAGTGATAGATTTGATTTTTGTTTTTGACGTGGGAAATACGAATATTGTACTTGGCGTTTATCAAGGGGATGAACTGAAATACCATTGGCGGATCGAAACGAATCGAAATCGTACGGAAGATGAGTTTGGGATGAATGTTAAAGCATTGTTTGATCATTCCGGTCTTTCTTTTTCAGATATTGATGGCATTATCATTTCGTCTGTTGTTCCGCCGATTATGTTTGCGTTAGAGCGCATGTGCCAAAAGTATTTTCATATTAAACCTCTTGTTGTCGGCCCAGGAATTAAGACTGGCTTAAATATAAAATATGAAAACCCTCGTGAAGTTGGAGCGGACCGAATTGTTAATGCCGTTGCGGCCATCCATGAATATGGAAGCCCATTGGTTATTGTCGATTTTGGAACGGCAACCACTTATTGTTATATTAATGAAGAGCGTCAATATATGGGTGGTGCGATTGCTCCGGGAGTGGGCATCTCTACCGAAGCTCTATATTCTAGAGCGGCGAAATTGCCGCGGATTGAAATTGCCCGCCCTGAAGGTGTTATTGGAAAAAATACCGTTGCAGCAATGCAGGCAGGGATTGTCTATGGGTATGTTGGACAGGTTGAAGGCATTGTAAGGCGGATGAAGGAGCAGGGTGAGAAGAAGCCAACTGTTATAGCAACAGGCGGCTTGGCTAATCTAATTGCCCAAGAATCAACGGTTATTGATATCGTAGACCCATTTTTAACATTAAAGGGCTTGCAGCTTATCTATAAGCGCAACATAGGATAACCTAAGAGGGGACAGCACGAAAGGAGTTTGACAATGAAGGATTATCTAGTTAAGGCGCTTGCCTATGATGGAAATATTCGCGCTTATGCAGTTCGTACAACTGAAACAGTCCGTGAGGCGCAGCGCCGCCATCAAACCTGGAGAACAGCATCGGCTGCACTAGGCCGCGCGATGACCGCAGGGCTCATGATGGGTGCAATGCTAAAGGGAGACGAAAAGCTGACCATTAAGATTGATGGCGGCGGGCCGCTTGGGCCTATTTTAGTTGACAGTAATGCTAAAGGAGAGGTCCGCGGCTATGTGACCCACCCGGAGGTTGATTTTGAATCGAATGAACACGGCAAGCTTGATGTCCGCCGCGCGGTCGGTACCGAGGGCCTGTTATCCGTTGTGAAGGATGTTGGGCTGCGTGATTTCTTTTCTGGACAGGTGCCTCTCGTATCAGGGGAATTAGGTGAAGATTTTACTTACTACTTTGCTACTTCTGAGCAGGTTCCATCGTCTGTAGGTGTCGGAGTTTTAGTGAATCCAGATGATTCCATTTTAGCGGCAGGAGGCTTTATTTTTCAGTTAATGCCGGGGATTAAAGATGAAATTATCTCCAAAATGGAAGAACGGTTGAAAACGATTGAACCGATATCCAAATTAATTGAACGAGGCTTAACTCCAGAGGATATATTAGAAGAGCTTTTTGGCAAGGAAAATGTAAAGATACTTGAAACCATGCCGGTTGGATTTCAATGTTCATGTTCTAAAGAGCGTTTTGCTGGTGCGATTGTCGGTCTAGGCGCAAAGGAAATTAATGATATGATTGAAGAAGATGGACAGGCTGAGGCACACTGCCATTTCTGTAATGAAAAATACTTATTCACAAAAGAAGAATTAGAAGAACTTAAAAAAGAAGCGAAATAAGAGATTCATTAGGGGGAGAACCGGTTGGGCAGGAAGCAGCTTTGGATGGTTATTGCTGCCCTCATTATGCTCAATTGCCTGACGGCTGCCTTTTTCTTATCAAAGGTGAACGAGGCAAATGGAGCATTGGCCAATGAAGAGGCGGTAGCGACAATCGGGAAAAAGACCATCTCGCGACAAGATTGGCTGAATGAACTTGAAGCAAGATATGGCAAAGATGTGTTAAAGGAAATGGTCGATCAAAAGGTCATTGAAGAAATGGCGGCAAAATACGATATTGAAATATCGGACGAAGATGTTGAACGTGAATATCGCATGCTGCAGACCACTTATAATACTTTTAGTCAAAAAAAACAGGCCAATGAGAAAAAGTGGAAGGAACAAATTCGCAGCACTCTTTTATTAGAAGAGCTTTTAACGAGAGATGTAGAGGTTTCTAATAAAGAATTAAAAAGCTATTATGAAAAGAATAAAAGTCTTTTCGATGTTCCGGCAGGCTATCATTTGTCGCATATCATTGTGAAAACAAAGGCAGAGGCAGTGAAGGCATCAAAGGAATTAGCCCATGGCTCCAGCTTTTCCGCACTGGCAATGGAAAAGTCCATTGATGAGTTTTCTGCAAATGAAGGCGGCGATATCGGCTTTATCACGGAAGAGGACGAGCGCTACCCTAAACTTTATCTTCAGACAGCTAAAAAGCTAAAAAAGGGGAAATACAGTAAACCACTCAAAGTGGAGCAAGGGTATGCTTTAATTAAGCTTGAAGGTAAAATTAGCGGAGAAACCTATTCTTTTTCCGAGGTAAAAGATCAACTCCGCAGGCAAATTGCCCTCGACCAGATGAAAAAACCAGCGTCAGCAGCTACTTTCTGGGACGAAGCAAAAGTAGACTGGTTTTATGGCAAGAATAAACAATAAATAAAAACACGGTACTATTCTGTGTTTTCTTTTTTTATAGTCGAGTTAATTGATTGGAGCGGAAATCAACAGGCAAGTTTAAATAGTATTTTTTATAATATTTTCACAATTCTACAAACAAAACAATTGACAATAGGACTATGTAACTGGTAAATTTAATAATATAAATCCAATGAAATTACTCGGAATAGGGGTGTCCTTTATGGTACGTGTTGCAAATTCTGTAGCAGAATTAGTTGGTCAAACGCCAATCGTAAAATTAAACAGATTAGTAGATGAAAATAGCGCTGAGGTTTACTTAAAGCTTGAATACTTTAACCCAGGCAGCAGTGTAAAAGATCGTATTGGTTTAGCGATGATTGAAGCGGCTGAAGAACAAGGCTTAATTAAGCCTGGTGTCGATACCATTATTGAGCCGACAAGCGGTAATACTGGTATTGGTCTTGCGATGATTGCAGCAGCCAAAGGATACAAAGCGATTTTTGTAATGCCGGAAACAATGAGCTTAGAAAGAAGAAACCTTCTTCGTGCCTATGGCGGTGAGCTTGTGTTAACACCAGGACCAGAAGGGATGAAGGGTGCAATTGCCCGTGCAGAGGCTCTTGCAGCAGAAAATGGCTATTTTATGCCGCAGCAGTTTAAAAACCAAGCTAACCCTGAGGTTCACAGAAGAACAACAGGTAAAGAAATTGTTGAACAAATGGATCAGTTAGATGCTTTTGTTTCAGGGATTGGAACAGGAGGAACTATTACAGGAGCTGGAAGCGTTCTTCGCGAAAATTTCCCTAATGTAAAAATTGTAGCAGTTGAACCGCAGGATTCTCCAGTCCTATCGGGTGGAAAACCTGGCCCTCATAAGCTGCAAGGACTTGGAGCAGGCTTTATCCCTGAAACCCTAAATACAGAAATTTATGATGAAGTTATTCAAATTAATACAGAAGAAGCATTTGAAGCTTCCCGCCGTGCAGCAAGAGAAGAAGGAATTCTAGGCGGTATTTCTTCTGGAGCTGCTATTTCTGCAGCATTAAAGGTTGCTAAACAATTAGGCAAAGGTAAAAAAGTGCTTGCGATTATTCCGGATAACGGAGAACGTTACTTAAGTACACCGCTTTATCAATATGAAGCTGAGTAAAATTATGGAAGAGGTGTTGGCATTTGCCGACACTTCTTTTTTTGTAAATGAACTGCTATATCATGTATGATAATAGAAGTATTTAATAGGGGGGCATAGGGGTGTATACAGCTCAGGAACAAATTCATTGTGGTCCATATACCTTAGACTTTCGTAAAAAAACAATTGTGATGGGAATCTTAAATGCAACTCCAGATTCCTTTTCCGATGGCGGTAAATTTAATCAAATTGAACATGCTGTCCGCCATGCAAAGGAAATGGCGGCAAATGGTGCGGATATTATTGATATCGGCGGTGAATCAACACGGCCGGGGTTTGCGGCAGTTTCGGCAGAAGAAGAGCTTGAACGGGTCATTCCGGTTATTAAGGCTATTTCCGAGAACGTCCAAATACCGATTTCCATCGATACATATAAAGCAGAGGTAGCCAAGCAGGCGATTGAAGCAGGGGCTCATATCATTAATGATATTTGGGGAGCTAAAGCAGATGATCAAATGGCAGAAGTAGCGGCACAATATGATGTTCCCATTGTATTAATGCATAATCGCCAAGAACGAAACTACAACTCTTTTATGAGAGACGTATTAAATGACCTTTATGAAAGTATTGCAATCGTAAAAAAGGCAGGAGTAAAGGATGAAAAAATTATTATCGATCCGGGTATCGGTTTTGCGAGAAACTTCCAGGAAAATTTGCTAACCATGCAGAATTTAGAGAAGTTTGTCATGCTGGGTTATCCTGTTCTTTTAGGTACATCTAGAAAATCCATGATTGGACAAGCGCTAAATCTCCCGGTTGAACAAAGAATGGAGGGAACAGGCGCAACCATTTGTTACGGAATTCAAAAGGGCTGTCAAATCATCAGAATTCACGATGTCAAAGAAATGAGCCGTATGGCCAAAATGATGGATGTACTAATGGGGAAGGGTGAAGTGATTGGATAAAATATTTGTGAACCAAATGGAGTTCTATGGCTATCACGGAGTTTTCCCGGAAGAGACCAGACTTGGCCAGCGTTTTATCGTCGACTTAACTGTTTCCTTGGAGTTAAAAAGAGCGGGCGAAACCGATGAACTGCAGCATTCCGTAAATTATGGCGAGCTGTATCAATTATGTAAAGAAATTGTCGAAGGAAAACCATATAAATTACTGGAAGCTATTGCCGAAAAAATAGCCGGTAGTTTGCTGGCAGCATTCCAGCTTATTGGAGAGGTGACGGTGAAGGTAATTAAACCAGATCCGCCGATTCCCGGACATTACAAATCCGTTGCTGTAGAAATAACGAGGAGTAGATAAAAGTGGAAAATACAGCATTTATTGCCCTTGGCTCTAACATGGGAAACCGTTATGATAATATGGTAAGTGCGATTAAAAAATTAACAAGTCATTCAGATATTAAGCTGGTAAATTACTCCTCCATTTATGAAACAGATCCTGTCGGATATGAAGATCAGGATTTATTTTTAAATATGGTAATTGAGATTATCACTGATTTGAGTGCAGATGAATTATTAGATAGATGTTTAACAACGGAATTTAAACTTGGGAGAAAAAGGGAAATAAAATGGGGGCCAAGGACAATAGACCTTGACATTCTGACCTTTAACCAAGAAAATATTGAAACAGAGAAGCTAATTGTTCCGCACCCTAGGATGCTAGAGCGGGCTTTTGTGATGATTCCATTTATAGAAATTAATCATGATAGTAGATTACCTATCAAAGATAAACCTCTTGAAACATGGTTAAATGAATTACCAGATAAAGAAGGAGTCAGAATATGGAAGCGGAAAAATGGGGAAGACGTATTCGAGCCTATCGAAAGCTAAAGGGATATACACAAGAAAGCTTTTCAAGGCAGCTAGGTGTATCAGTGTCCATTTTAGGGGAGATTGAAAGAGGAAACCGCCTGCCAGCAGGGGAATTACTCGAAAGGATTGCACATTCCTTAAAAATTACCATAGATGATTTAACACCAAAAGAATAGGAGGTTGTTAGATGTTAAAAATCGGCGATATTGAAATGAAGAACCAAGTCGTTTTAGCACCAATGGCCGGTGTTTGTAACTCTGCATTCCGTTTAACGGTAAAAGAGTTTGGTGCTGGATTAGTTTGTGCGGAAATGGTTAGCGATAAAGGAATCGTTTTTAAAAATGAAAAGACGATGAATATGCTGTATATTGATGAGCGAGAAAAGCCGTTAAGCCTGCAAATTTTTGGCGGTGAAAAAGAAACGCTTGTCGAAGCTGCAAGATTCGTAGATAAAAACACCAATGCCGATATTATCGACATCAATATGGGCTGCCCGGTTCCAAAGATTACGAAGTGTGATGCTGGGGCAAAGTGGCTCTTAGACCCAAATAAAATCTATGAAATGGTTTCTGCGGTTGTGGATGCCGTTGAAAAGCCAGTTACAGTGAAAATGCGGATGGGCTGGGATGAAGAGCATATCTTTGCCGTCAAAAATGCACAAATGGTAGAAAAAGCTGGAGGAAAAGCCGTTTCCCTGCACGGCCGTACCCGCGTGCAAATGTACGAAGGAAAAGCCAATTGGGATATCATTCGTGAAGTGAAGCAGTCAGTTAATATCCCGATTATCGGCAACGGTGACGTTCAAACACCTCAGGACGCCAAGAGGATGCTGGATGAAACCGGTGTTGATGGAGTTATGATCGGCCGCGCAGCGCTTGGAGACCCCTGGATGATCTACCGTACGGTGCAGTATCTAGAAACAGGCAAGCTAATGGATGAACCATCTGTCCGGGAAAAAATTGATGTTTGTATCCTTCATTTGGACCGATTAATTGCCTTGAAAAATGAAGATATTGCCGTTCGGGAAATGCGCAAGCATGCGGCCTGGTATTTAAAAGGAGTGCGCGGAAACGCAAGAGTGCGTAACGCCATCAATGAGTGCAATACCCGCGAAGATTTAGTCCTCTTGTTAAATGGTTTAGTTCAAGAGGTTGAAGAAATGGAACAAAACCAGGCGATTGTTGGCTGAGTTTGACTTTCCTTTTCTCATTTTCTATAATACTTTTGTTTACGAATGCAAGCTGCCAGTAGAACAACTGGCAGTTTTTCTTCTATCTAAAAAACATTTTTAATGTCTGAATACTCAAGTTTGTGTAAAATAATATAGTATGTAAAAAAATTGGTGAGTATTCTTTTTAGTTTTACATAAAAAAGAAGTAATGGAGTTGAATTAGTCATGAGTCAGGAAGAATTAAATGACCAATTAAGGGTCAGACGGGAAAAAATGCAAAGTATGCGTGAAAATGGACTTGACCCATTTGGCAAGCGTTTTGATCGTTCTCACAATACCCTTGAATTGATTGAACAATATGGTGAGCTGGAAAAAGAAGAACTTGAAGCAAAAAATGTTTCTGTTTCACTCGCAGGTCGTATTATGACAAAACGTGGAAAAGGAAAAGCAGGATTTGCCCATATTCAAGACTTAACCGGCCAATTGCAAGTATACGTAAGGAAAGATGCTGTCGGTGAAGAACAGTATGAAATCTTTGATTCTGCTGATTTAGGGGACATCATTGCAGTAACGGGAACCCTTTTTAAAACTCAAGTTGGCGAGTTATCTGTAAAGGTTCAAGAATTCGTATTCTTAACAAAAGCACTTCGTCCGCTGCCGGATAAATTCCACGGTCTAAAGGATGTTGAGCAGCGCTACCGCCAGCGTTACCTGGATTTAATCATGAGCCAGGAAAGTAAAGCAACTTTTATTGCCCGCAGTAAAATTATTCGCGCGATGCGCTGTTATTTAGATAATCAAGGCTATTTAGAAGTAGAAACACCAATGATGCATTCCATTGCCGGCGGTGCGTCTGCACGCCCGTTTATTACACACCATAACGCTCTGGATATGCAATTATATATGCGGATTGCCATCGAGCTTCACCTAAAACGCCTTATTGTCGGCGGCCTTGAAAAAGTGTATGAAATTGGCCGTGTATTCCGAAACGAAGGTGTTTCTACTCGTCATAACCCAGAGTTTACAATGATTGAATTGTATGAGGCATATGCTGATTACCGCGATATCATGAGCTTAACCGAAAATCTAATTGCCCATATTGCACAAGAAGTAGTTGGAACTACCACAATTCAATATGGCGATCACGAAGTAGACCTTAAGCCGGAATGGAAGAGACTCCACATGGTAGACGCAATTAAAGAATATACCGGAGTGGACTTCTGGAAAGAAATGAGCGTCGAAGAGGCGCGTGCGCTTGCTAAGGAGCACGGAGTAGAAATTAATGATAACATGCTTTACGGTCATATTGTGAATGAGTTCTTTGAGCAAAAAGTAGAAGAGAAGCTCATTCAGCCAACCTTTATTTTTGGCCACCCAGTGGAGATTTCACCGCTTGCGAAGAAGAATGATGAAGATCCACGTTTTACTGACCGCTTTGAGTTGTTTATCGTAGCTCGTGAGCATGCTAATGCCTTCACGGAGCTTAACGACCCAATTGATCAAAGAGAGCGTTTTGAAGCACAGCTAAAAGAGCGCGAGCAGGGTAATGATGAAGCCCATATGATGGACGAGGACTTCGTCGAAGCATTAGAGTATGGTATGCCTCCTACAGGCGGATTGGGAATCGGAATTGACCGACTAGTGATGCTGTTAACGAATGCTCCTTCTATTCGTGACGTACTATTATTCCCATTAATGCGGCACCGATAATATAATTGAAAAAAAGTGCCGGTGGATCCGGTGCTTTTTTTTGTTAGCTGTGTTATAAGTTGTTGTAGATTTTTTAACCCTGTTGATTGGAGCGGAAATCAACAGACTAGTCACAGCCTTTTTGTTAGAAGTAATTCGAATATTTTTACTTTACTATTTGTCTTTAAAAAGTATAAAAAAGCTATTGCATGGAAGGATAAATGGTGGTATATTAATAAACGTTGTTGCGAAACAACATGTTTTAAAAAAGAAAAATAAAAAAGTTGTTGACTTTAAGTTGATGACTTGGTATGATAAGAAAGTCGCTTTTGAGCGATAATAAAATTGCTCTTTGAAAACT
>NZ_JBITPF010000101.1:0-1309 GCF_050468025.1 Neobacillus sp. NRS-1170
TGATATTATCCCCTTTAAGTAGACAGTGTAAAAAAGCCCGCAAATTTGGCGGGAATGATACACTACTACTTGGAGGGGATTTTTAATGGCTAAAAAGGGGACAAAATTTCAATCCTATACAGAGGAATTCAGGCGTTTAGCAGTTGAAAGATATTTAAATGGTGATGGTAGCTATCTGACTCTCTCTAAGGAGTTAGGATTGCCTAGCCCTACCCAATTAAAAACCTGGGTAAAAAAGTATGAGGAAGGCAATCAGCTTATCGATCAAAGGGGAAAACTTTCTTCTGATAACCCCCTTATAGGACGACCAAAAACAAAGTTCGAAAATATAGAACAAGAACGGGATTATTATAAGGCTCAGGTTGACTACCTAAAAAAGCAGTATCCAAATCTTCACGGGGAGGTGAAATCAAAAAAGCACTAAGGTTTGAGATTATTCATGAGCTGAAAGGGACATACCCCGTCATATGGTTAACAGAAATTGCTGAGGTACAGAGGTCGGGCTATTACAAATGGGTTAAGACAATTGAAGTCCGCGAAAAGAAAAAGGAACTCGATCAGGATTTAATGGACCAGATGCTTTCCATTCATCTCAAACATAAGGAGTTTGGCTACCCTAGAATGGTGACCGCCCTTAAGGAAGAAGGGTTCGAGGTCAACCATAAAAAGGTTTACCGGTTAATGAAGGTAATGGATATTCAGTCGAAGATTAGAAGAAAGTGGAGATATTTTGGCAAAAAAGGTTCCAAAGTATTCCCTAACCTAGTCAACAGGGAATTCAAAGAGAGAAAGGAAAATGAAGTCCTAGTCACTGACATCACTTACATCCCCTTTCAGAATCGCTTTTATTACCTATCGGTAATTCAGGATATTTACAATAACGAAATTGTTTCGTGGAAATTATCGGATAGGAATAATATGAAATTAGTTTTGGATACTGTGGAGGACCTAAATAAAAAAAGAAACGTGCACGGAACCATCCTTCATTCGGATCAAGGATTCCAGTACACGTCTAAAAAATACAACAAACGATTAAACAAATATGGCATAAAGGGCAGCCACTCTCGCAAAGGAAACTGCCTTGATAATGCCTGTGTTGAATCATTCTTTTCCCACTTCAAAACAGAAATGTTGTATCAAACAGATTGTAAAACAGAGGAAGAGTTAATACAAGCAATAGATACATATATGTATCACTACAATTATAAAAGATTCCAAAAACGACTAAACCATCGTGCTCCAGTTGAATATCGGATCACGATGGCTGCATAGTCTTTTTAGAGCTGTCTACTTGACGGGGTTAAGTCCA
>NZ_JBITPF010000102.1:0-55867 GCF_050468025.1 Neobacillus sp. NRS-1170
CTGCCAAGCGCACAAAAGAAAACCCTTTTAAAAAGAGTTTTCCATGAGAAGTATCACCTTCACCCTTTCAGGTGAAATGTTTAGTCTAGTTATCACTTATTAATGGGATTCATGTAATTTATTATCATATTTATTTTGAAGTAAAAGCATACAAATTTCCATCAAACGCACCCACTACGAGTGTATTACCCGAAATGGCCGGAGAGGAAGCTACCGGTGCTCCAATGTTGAATTTCCATGTCGGTTCTCCAGTATTCCGGTTCAATCCGTAAAGGAAACCGTCATTGGAACCGATAAATACCGTATTCCCGCTTACCGCCGCAGAAGATACAATTCCTCCTTGCGTTTCAAACTTCCACTTCTTTTCGCCCGTATTGGCGTCGAATGCAGCGACTTGTCCATCAGGGAATCCCATATACACCATTCCTTTTGAAATCGCTGGTGAAGAAGGGGTTATCTGGCGTGGAATATATTTTCCAACGCCTTCAAGTGAATCAGGGCTCTGGTAAGTCCAATTCGTCGTTCCATCCATTGCCTTAACAGAAGCTAGGATACCTGTTCTGAACCCTACATAAATATTACCATTGTCCAATGCTGCGGCAGAGTGAGACCAGCTGGACAGGCTCGGACGTTTCTTCCAGATGAGATTTCCTGTTTTCGCATCCATTGCATAGAGGTAACTACTGCCGGCAATCGTATAGAGTTTCCCGTTTTCCACTACCGGTGAGGCTGCAATGAATTGGTCGTTTTCCATCCGCTTATCCCATAACGTTTCCCCTGTTTCACCATTCAGGGCAATCATGAAACTGCCATTACGGGTGCTATACCCCTGGTAAACGATACCGTCAGCAACCGTTGGAGAAGAGTACATGCGGCCGCGCTGAATACCGTCCTGTTCCATCCCAATCTTTTTCTCCCATAATAATGTTCCGGATTCATTATTTACCGCATAAATGGTTCCCCTTACGGATGAAGCATAGACAATCCCATTAGAGACAGCAGGGGAAACCTGAACTTGAGCATTTGTTTTTAATTGCCAACGTTGCTTTCCCGTAGCCAGGTCAATTGACAAAATGCTGTTCTCATCTACATCGTTCTCATTCCTTGTTCCAATATATACAGAGCCATCCACGATAGATGGAGATGAAGTAATAATGGAACCAGAAGTTTGGTAGCTCCAGGCCAAATTTAAGTTTGTCGAAAGTACATCTGGGGATTCACCAGTATGTTTATCATTACCTTTAAACATCGACCAATCGGAACCGCCCTTAGGGATCACAGGAGTGTATTTCTCCGAAATTTGGAATGTAGACTTCTTCTCCCAGCTATGACCTTCCGTGTCTGTCGCACGAACTTCCAATTGATGCTCACCAGGTTGTTCTTTTGCAGCATCCCAAGCTGAGGACCATGTGAATTCACTGCTTTGTTTTGACTTTTTCCATGGACCATTATCAATACGGAATTCCACTTTTTCTATGGTACTTGTTGAATTAAAAACATTGAACTGCACTTTTGTTTTACTGTCAGAAATCTCGCTTCCTGGTGCCGGATGAATAACCGTCAGGCTGTCTTTGATCCCGAACATTTTAAATTCCGTTTCGATTTTGTCTTCCTTCATATGAATAAGACGATACCCCGATGGCGTAAAATCGTTTGTATTGGAATTGGTGGAACTGGTGACGATATGTTTCGCACCAGGGATTACTTCACCGGACACATCGTTGATATGAGTATGTCCACTCAACAACAGCTTCGTGTTGTACTTGGCGAGAACATCCAGGAAATCCTTCGTTCCATTAACAGGAGTATCAGGCGCATTTAGTTGGATATGCGCTACCGCTACTACTTGTTTATCTTTGGCATTCATCTCCAGATCCTGCTTTAGCCATTCCAACTGCTCAGGCTGGGTGAAGCCCAGATGGTTTTCTAGAATAACAAAATGCTTGTTGCCATAATCAAACGAATACCACTCAGGTCCAAAATATTCACGATACCGTTCAACGCGTGATTTGTAATCCGGGCCTGACGTAACGTCATGGTTCCCTGGAGCTGGATAGAACGGCAATTCAGAAGTGGCCGTAGCAGCGGTGTAGTCCTTAAATTCTTCATCGGTTGCATAGTAAGTCAAGTCACCATTAACCAGCACGAAATCAGCGGAGCCTTTCAGTTTGTTCAGCTGTGCCACTTCATTCATAAATTTTTCGCGATTGTTGATCGTGCTGTCTTTAACATGTACATCGGCCAAGTTGGCAAAGGTAAATTTCTCTTTACTCGTTTCCGGGGAAGCGAGCAAGTTGAAATCCTGAACCCTTTTTTCATCGGCTTTCAGGTCTTTCAAGTCCCTGTAAAACATAGGTGTCATGTTAGCGTCCGTTGGAGCCTTGTACCCGCTCGGGACAGTGATGAAAACGATATCGGACAACCTTCTTTCAGGATTGATATCCAAAGAATAATATCCGTTTTCATCTGTCTTGGTTATTTGAGTCCCGTCAGAAACACTGACATTCGGAATCCCATTTTCCCCCCCATCCTGGACTCCATTGCCATTCTTGTCCACATACACCGTTCCTGTAACGGTGGCATAGCCATTATCCGCGAGTGCGGGCTTGATGAAAACGGATAAAGCCAAACCAGCCATGCCAACAGCGACGAACGGCTGCATTTTCTTTCTTAATTTCGAAAACTTCTGTTGCATCCTTCATTTCTCCTTTACCTGTTTACTCCCCTAAGTGTCATCTATATATGGGTGGTTCCTGGATAATCTGTTTGGCCGTTATGCATTCCCCCTTTCAGTCATTCGTCCACAAAGTGCTCATCCAATGAAACGCTGTACGTACCAAACAAAGCCAAATAAACTGATTGCGGCTGAAGCCGTACCCTGTATCATGATGCCCCACCTGTTTCTGCGAACCAACAGAATGATAGGGAACATGATTAGAAGAATCATGGTTTGTCCCCCCTCTACTCCCAGGTTAAAACAGAGGATTGATAAGAGTGTTCGAAGTGAAAAATCTCCCGTTATTTCCAGTCCACCCGAAAACCCCAAACCATGTATGAGTCCGAAGCCAAATACAATCCACAGCCTGTAACGACCGGAAGGAAAAAATAGATATTCAAAGGCTACGAACACAATACTAAGAGCAATCAAAGGCTCCACGATGTCAGGTGAGACCGAAACCAAATGCAAGGCACTAAGTCCAAGGCTTACACTGTGTGACAAGGTAAAGACGGTAACCACTTTCATTACATCTTTTAACGTTTTGGAACATAAAAGCAAAGCAATCACAAACAAGATATGGTCTAAGCCGATAAGTATATGGTGGAAGCCCAGCTGTACAAAGCTTTTTACTTGTCCCCAAATAGTCCCCTTACCCAATTCGAATGTTCTTTCATTAGCGGTTAATATAAATTCGCCTGTTTCAGTTCCGAGCTTATAATGAGCAATGTTTCGGTGCAAGCGGTCATTGTCATCGAAGAAAATATTATAATGAATTTCAACTGTTTTCTTGGACACATCCTGAATAGGAAAATCGATTCCTATCCTTGCGTAGCTCAACTCTCCTTCTTGTCTAAGTCCAATATCAGAAATTTTTCCGTGTTTTTTAACTCCGTCTGCAAAAACCTCAAGATTTCGAGACAAATAGTCTTCAATTAACGATTTGTTCCTGCTTAGGGAATCCGACAGCTCATCCTCCTTCATTTCCGGAAGATTACCCAGTTCTACTACCCTCCCCAATTCAAAAATATCTACTGATAGTTCATAATGAAGGACACCAGCCCTCGTCGTAATGTTTGACTTACCCTGACTGTTATCTGTATGGGCATCAACAGAACTTGGAATCTGACTTAAGCTAAATAGGATGAAAAAGATTGCAGCAAACAAGGTTGTTACGGATGATCTCATGTTGTTACTCCTTTTCTAGATATTCAAATGCTGGTAGCAACTATTATTTTTTTATAGTTATCAAACGTGAATTCAATCACTGTGTATGCATCTATACAGTAGAAAAATAGTATTTTTTCTACTGTTGTTTCCTTTTGTTACCTATGTACATCGCTGACTACTGCTTGGATTGACGGTACTAAATTTACAGCTTGGATAACAGGCTACTCAAATAGTTTAAATATAGATTTTGATAAACCTCATTTCCGCTCCTTTCCATGTTTGTTCACATACACTTTAATGCATGAATGTAAAGAGGAAACTGAGAGATTGTAAAGTGTTTGTTAATGGGGATAAATTAGTAAATTTGATTTTATTCCTTTTGATTTTTCAATTGGTCATTTTCATAATATGAAACTAGCTAGTGCTTTTTAAGAGATTGTTTAGAGTGGTCAGCTGCATAAAAAAGGGATAAATCCATCACTTAGATTTATCCCTAAAAATATGTGCCCCACTATATTCTTTCATGCTCTACATCTTTCCCAGTTAACCAAGCCTAGAAAGAATGGTTACAATTACCTATTCCCTTTAAGTGTGATTTTATTTGCTTCTCTTAAAACTTCTTGTAAGCGATCAGGGAAGTTTGTGAACATACCTGTTACTCCCCAATCAAGTAGTTTACGCATATCTGATTTTTCATTGACAGTATATGGATGGATAAGTAATCCATGTTCACGTACTTTTTGAACGTATGCTTCATCAATCGTGTTGAAGTTCATGCCAAGTCCAATGCTATAAGTTTTATATACTTCCAACTCAGCGTCAGTAATGGTTGCTGGCCCATCGTACCATAATAATTGTACAAGAGGGATATAAGGGTTTAAACTATGAACCTTCTTTAAGCTTTCAGGACTGAAAGATTGAATGATTACTTTGTTGGAAGGAACATTTGGACCTGTTAACTTGTACTCGTCAAGGATTTCTAATAACTTTTCTTCCATGCCAGGATACACTTCAGGTGATTTTGTTTCAATATAGTAGCGGGCACCTTTACCGAATTTTTCAATCACTTCTTCAAGAGTAGGAACCTTCAGTCCGACATATTCATCTTTTGCGTACTGTGGATATGTTTCATTGAACCAGGAACCGGTATCAAGCTGCTTAATTTCTTTTAACGTATAGTTTTTGACAAGCCCTGTCCCATTTGTTGTACGATCTAAAGTTTCATCATGCATGGCAATCAGTTCGCCATCTTTTGTCATTTGAAGGTCGACTTCTATGTAATCGCCTTTCATTTGTTGTCCTAACTCATAGGATAGAAGAGTATGCTCTGGGGCATGACCGGATGCACCGCGGTGGGCAACATTTAAAATTTTGTTCGGTGTAAGAGATGGATTAATTTGTTCAGCCGCTTGCGCGTGACCAACAACTCCCGAACAAATTCCTACTAGTGCAGCTGACATCAATACATTGCGTAAAAGTCCTTTCATGAAACCATTTCCCCTTTCTCATTTGAAATCATAAATAGAATAATTGATAGATTTTAAGATTAGATAAATCATCAGTAAAAATATGGTTAATTTTCCGTAAAATGCTTGTTTACTAATATAATATGAAAAGTTTAGGAGTTCTAACTCGAATGTTAGTGGTTGTTAGTTGAAGCCCTTTCTCATCGAGAATTGAAGTTAACCCACTCAAGGAATAGATCCAGCTGCCATTTTTGGCGGCTTTCTTCTTGTGCTAACGGTAGCAGGTTGAAGTAGAAAAGTAACAAACTAACAGGTAGATAACTTCCTTAAAAGGAGTAAGAAAACCGTACGATTATGAAAATAGTGGCTATTGGGATTATATTGGTTGTTTGGGGTAGTATCATTTTAGGGTGGTTTATTAAAGAAGCTTATCAAAATTATAAAAATGAAAGTACAAAAACTAAAATTATCTATCTCTTATGGGTATTTTAGGTGTCGTATTAGATTTAAACAAAAGTTGTATAATAAAATAATACAATCCCTTCTTTTCTTCCACAATCTGTCCCTTTTATGGAATATTGCAAAAGAATCAGCCTCTCATAAAAGAATGAAAGGCTGATTGTATTTGACTTAACAGTCATTAACTTTTTATCGGCTTAGCTTCCCGGATCACCATATCTTTTTTTGCTGACTCCTCCATTCTTGCTGCAAGAGTTTGAATATAAGATTCTGTCAGTTTAGCAGGATAGTAGCCAAGCCGTTCCCGGACTAAGTTTTCAAGAACGAAGCATTTCCGAGTGAATTTTTCGTATTCACTAAAGGTGTATTCCTCTGCTTCTGTAAACTCACCTGCTCCTTCTTTCATCGCTCGAATAAAGATGTACCGTCGATGGTAAAGGTCCGATCGTTCCTTTCGAGCAAATTTTAAAAGGAACAGCAGTTCAACGGTTGAAAGACACATAAGCTCAGGGGTGCTCTTGTTCAAATCAGAAAGAGAAGGCTGCGAAGAAGGTAAAAGGTTTTTCCTCTTTCCATTTTCCTGTACATCCTCATATTTCAGCTTCATCGTACAAAAATAGCAATAGTAATTATACTTATCAAGAAATTTAACTGGGCTTCCACAGTAGGCGCATGTTTTCATCCAGTATCATCCTTTCCTCTTATGGTAAGTATAGCAGTACCATAAAAATAATCGGTCCTATTATTTCCAATTAATTTAAGACCCTCGAAAGGGGTTATGTCGCAAAGAATTTAGGTTGCATTAGCAACCATCAAGCAGGTTCGATACCTGCTTTCATCAAGAAAAAAATGAATGTTTTTTACCTCCATCCGTGAGCTTCACCGGCTAGAACATAGCCGTTGTTGTTTGACTAATAAAGATCAATTCCGTGTTTTATTTAGTTTATCAAACTATTTCTATTACTTCTGTACGAATAATGTTTTCAATTGCCAAGTCACATTCATTGACTCTATCTAATTTGTAGTGATCTTTACTATCAAGGTTTTTAGTAACCATTTTTTCTGCATGCTCTTCATTTTCAGCAACTACTATCGATACCCTTTGAAAGCCTTTTGCAAAATAAACAACTTGAAAAACTTTCATACTTTTTCCACTCCTTTTATTAGAAATCTTTGGTTTAAGTTTGACATGTTCGATGTATCCTTTCACCGGCTGACCTGTCAGCCGGTGAAATTGGTGCTTGTGAATGTATGAATTACAATTCTTTTAGTTTTCGTCTATAAATTTTTCCTTTGTTTCTCCTAAAATATAATCTGCAGCTTTCTGTGCTTGAGCAGCTGCTTGTAAGACTAAACGGCTTTCCTTTTTCAATGCTCTTAACCATGAATGGATATAGCTAGCGCTATTTTCTAAAGTGCTGTTATCAATTCCGGCTACTCCGCACAACATCGCCGCACCCATTTCAGCGACTAATTCCTCTTTGGAATACACTTCATCCCCAAACGAAACTCCTTCTGTCGTGATTCCCGGTCGAGCTAAACGGCTTTGATGTCCGGTGCTGTGCGTCATTTCGTGAAACAAAGTGCAATAATATTCCTTTGAAACCTTAAAATCTTTTATCGGAGGGCAATTGATTCGATCCCATGTTGGATAATAAACTGCCTTACCTGTATGAAACGTGTAATCTGGAGAATCGATATATCCTTTAACAATTTCCTCCGCCTTTTCTATCGGGTCATGTTCAAAGGCTTCAATCCTTCTTTTACTCTCTAAGCCGGTACACTGTTTGTTAATTTCCCAAACTCGATAATAAAAGGGTTTAGCAAAAGTCTTTTTCTCCTTTGTTTCATCGTCCTCCGTCTCTTTCCAAAGCCAATAGACAATGATATGAGAATTTTTTAGTTCTTCTTTTTTGATTCGTCCACCAGCTTCTAAAATCTGTTTTTTGGAAGCATATTCTCCAGGTTCTACTAGAAAAATATTGATTCCTCGATACGGCTTTTGTGTTTTCCAGTTAACCGCGTTTGAATTGGTCCACGGCTGGCGCCACGGTACAACACCTTTTTCTAATTTTTCGATGATTTTTTCAGTAATGATTTCATAAACACTTTTTGTCATTTGCTTTTCCTCCTTGGATTTTCTAATAATTTTTGATTTTTTAAGATTTTCTTTATCCTTTTGACTTGCGAAGCGAGTAAGTTCCCCAAAGGGGGATGATTTTTCCCCTTTTGCAAGTAGAACGAAAAACACTCATAGACAATGGGTCAAGGGCGCTCTTCGCACAAAAAGTTTTTTGCTGTTACAAAAAAGTTTTTTGCCCCTTGACCGATTGACTAGCTTTCTTAGCTTCTAGCCGGAAAGGTTCGGGTGTCCTGCCGGCTGGAAGGTTAGCAAGCTTGCGCTGTTTTACGATTCGGAAGGCAAAAGGGAAAAATCAACAATAAAAGCAGCCATTCTTTCGGCTGCTCTCCTTTTTGTCTATTATTCTTTTAATCTTTCCATCTTTTTGATTTTCTTATTTTTCGGCTCGTTCGGTATGGCGGCGTTAGCCGTAAATGGAACAGGAACCTACGGAATGTAGGAGATAGCCGTAA
Organism: Neobacillus sp. NRS-1170; assembly: GCF_050468025.1. Classification (NCBI taxonomy): domain Bacteria; kingdom Bacillati; phylum Bacillota; class Bacilli; order Caryophanales; family Bacillaceae; genus Neobacillus; species Neobacillus sp. NRS-1170. The sequence goes on from NZ_JBITPF010000102.1 coordinate 8,407, forward strand.
AGACCGTGGTTATCGGTCCATTTAATGCCGAAGCGACACGTACGGAATGACAGAAAGGTGTCTTTTCCTTTCTGATCAGTCTGTAGTGCTGCCGCCCAAAGTCTTTCTGTATGCTTTTAACCTTAAATTTTAACGTCATGATTTCTGAAGAAAAATCGCAGCCTTAAGGCTGCAAGACTGATAAAAAAACGAAAAAAGGATGTAGACATATCTAAAATTTTTATAACATACCCATTGAATAATAGGAACAAATGTTCCTATAATGAATAAAAAGGGGGATTTTTTAATGAATAAAGATCATAAAGATCGTGGAATAAAGAAGTGCATGGTTTTTTCATGCCGGAATCCATAAAATTGTTAAAGGATCTATGGAAGGATGATCAAAAAACTCCTACTGCCACTGCTAGATGAAATGAAAATAGAAGAGATGGAACAGCTATTATCTAATAGCATGGAAACCAAATTACTTTTAGAAATTACTACATGGAGAGACGGATTTTTTACTTCACGTGTTGGATTTGTAATGAAAATTGATTCTTTAAATAAAAGAATTCAAATCCAAGATGAATTTGAATCCATCATTAATCTTGATTTCTTTTCCATAACCAATGTAAAGGTCAAATAAATACTTACCTTAAAAAGGTCAAACCTATAATTATTGCACTTCAATAGGAGGATTTTTTACATACATAGAAATAATTAGAGACAAGTCATTAAATCGAGGGGGATTTGAATGGAGTTTTCAGTTCTCAATACTTGGTTGCAATTATTCTTGTTGATTATGGGTGGATGTCTAATTTTATTCATCGCAATGTTATTTATTTCCAACAAACACATAAAGAATAGATTAAAGCAAATGGAAGAAATCGATAAAAATGAAGTTAATATAACGAATTAAACGCTGAATTTTTTCATTGTTTATGTTAGTTATGAATTTAGCACTTCCAGCAAAATGTGGAGAATGTATGCTCAAGCTGAGAAGGGCTTTTAAATGGGAGGAATAGAAACAAAGAAGATATCATCTACAATGAGTGGTTAATTATTTCAACACTTTATCATTTCAAATCTTTAAACGGAATTTTAGAGAGTTAAGGCGTAATAAATGTCGTTCTAAAAATCTTAAATGATTAAACCTATTCCTAATAAAAACAGGATAGTCATTTATACTATCCAGCACATCTTAGTTGTCAGAAGTTTTTGTTAAAATTCTTCATCCTTTATTTTCCACATGAATTAACGAAAGATGTTAAGTCTATCACCACAAAGACATGTACTTCTGTCCCTGGTTTCAGCCCCACTTATGCCAAATATAAGGACGGCAACTCATGGATACCCTCCGCTATTTACTATTATAGAAAACGGTTACATTTTTTAGAGTTATTGCCAAAAAGTTCTTGAAAAATCAGGTATTTAGACTTCACTTTATACACAATCAATAACCTTGTAATTTTTGTGTGCTACAACAGGTCTGTTTCCTTCAAACTCCACTTCCGTTTTATTATTGGTTATATTTACAATGACCGAATTTTCATTGACATTCTCCACGATTCCTTTAATTCCATTCTTAAAAAGGATATAATCTCCCAATTTTGCTATCTTTTGTGCCTTGAATATCATCTTTTTTCCCTTCAATCTAAAACGTTTTTTTCTTAGATTTAATACTTTTGTTGTTGTTTAATTTTATCTTATGGAGATGGTTTAAAATATTGTATGCAAAAAATTATTGATGAGCTTTATTCGCTAATAAAATTAATTCATCGAGGCTTTTAATTATGATTTCTTTTTTAGAAGGAGGAAAATCCGAAATGTTTTCAATAATTTTCCTTCTTTTTAGTTCCATTTGCTTCAAATTGTCTGTATCAATTCCATTTAGATTACAATTACTTTCTTTCCTCATCTCTATACAAAACTCCTATTCTTTTAAAAATATATAATACTATCTTACAATTTTTAGATTATTATGTTATCTTTCCTTTATTTGGCCTAAATCATGGAAACTACTCTTAATTATTTAAATAAAAGCCAACCGTCTTCTTGAGAATTGATTGCCGGCTTTAACTAGAGGAATTTCTTGGTTTATATACCATATCATATCTTGTTTACACTTTAATTAATGAAAAATAAAAGATTGATAACAGAGACTTAAATTAAAAAAATCATCTATAACAAGGCCTCATGATATTCCTGCTGATGAGACTACCTTATTTCGTTGGTTTAAATAGTTTTATAGGTTTGTATATAAATGGATTGGTTTTCTAGTCCGTTATTTTATATTTATGGGTACATATCTTTGTAATTTAGATGGAAAGGTTAGTTTTCACTTTCTTTTCAAACTACATATCACCAATCACTAGCCCTAAAGCCTTGAGCCCGTAGGGCTCAGAATTATGAAATTTATTCAATTAAATATAAAAACTTCTAATCTGTGACCAAGTTGTGACCAAAAATGTAGATAGGATTTCACCATGTTTACCACCATTCCAATTATTTTATATTTTTTAATAAATTACAGAAAATGTAAAAAATAACTTAATGATTACGGTAATAACGAGATAACTCGACAATCATAGCGCCCATTCTCTCATGTTTAGGGACAAGCAACTCCTCAATACCTTCTTCACTTAATGCCTCTGCAGTTACTTTTCCAACAGCAACTGCTAGTATCTTCTTACTAAAAGCTACCAAAAGATCTTCCACGAACCCCTTCTCCCTAGCGAAGTCAAAAAGTGAACGGACTTGAATAGCAGTAGTAAAACAAACGGCATTGATCTTTTCTTCGAACAGCTCTTGACATAACTTTGAAACTGTTTCTGTTTCCGGGGGAATGTGCTGATATGGAAGAATCATTGAAACATTTGCGCCTCTTTCTTCAAGAAAGGCAATTAAAGCTGGTGCTTTTTCACCATGGAGTTGAACCATTACCCTTTTTCCAAAAAAATCAAAGCTATCCAAAGATTTTATTAAACTCTGGGTTGTCCCATTTTCATCCACTGCCGCTGGCATTAGCCCTAGTTTTTTTAATGTAGAAAGTGTTTTATATCCCCTTGAAGCAATCTGGGATTGTTGAAGCATATAAAAAAACGCTTGTTTCATCCCCCGTTTTTCGGCAATATCCAACAAAGTCTGTGTTCCAATTCCTGTTGTAAAAATAGCCCAATCTGTCCCCTTCTGTATAATTTTCTTAAGATCCTGTTCTACTACTTCTTCGGCTAATAATACAGTGCCTTGAAGTGAACGGACTATAGGAACTCCTCCCTGTTTTTCAATAAGTCTACTAATTTCTTCTGTATTACGCGATGCACCTAAAACAATCCGTTTCCCCATTAACCCTTTTACCATATTAAGACCCTCTTTCTATTTCATTTGTATGATTAAAAATATGATTAGACAACTAACAGAGTGTTTCTAATAGCATTATTGTTGGGCTTAAATTTAATAAGAAATAAGACTCTCTTAACCTCCTAAACGTGTCATTCCCTTGGATATATGCCTGCCCACCGGAATAAAGCATTTCTGCATGTACTACTTCAGGGGTTAACTTGGCTATATCAAGTCGGGTTAATAATATTTCCTTCCCTATAGTGTTTAAATCCACATAGCGAGCATATTCATATGTTCTGGTTCGTACAATCTGTAATTTTTTAATCAATTCTGTGTGCTGAGTTTTAAAATGCTGATTTACTTCTTTATTTTTCAGATGACTTTTTACAATTGATTCAATAGCAGCCTGTGAAACTCCTATTCCTAAAGGTATTTGGTAGAGTGCTAATATTGGACGGACTTTTGGTATAAATTCGTCTGCTTCTTCGGAGATAATCCATTTATCGGGGATAAACACATTATCAAAGAAACAGGCGTATGTTGCACTACCATTTAATCCTATATAATTTGTTTTACTTTCTAAAATTAATCCTTCTACATTCACTGGAAGCGAACAAATGATTCGTTGTTTTTCATTTAGAGATGCTAGGATAACAAACCAGTGATCATGATCCAAATTAGACACGTTAGGTAAGCTACCACTTATCATGTATCCCCCATCTGTCTTTTCCGCTTTGAGTCGGATCCTTTCCATTCCGGCGTAATATTTAATTGCGTTTGATAATCCAGTTCCAGTTAGGACGTCACCTGATTCAAAAAATGGTAGTAAGTGGTTGTTGATATATGGGTTGTTACTCAACCTGAAAGACGCCAAAGCAGCTAAATGACACCATAATGTAAATGCTGACGTCATGCAAAACTTTGCCGTTTCTTCTATTATATATAGCTCTCCACAGCGGACATCTTCCATCTGTAAAAAATTCGAACTAAAAAAACCCGCTTTACCCACTGCATTTAAAAATTCTTTCGGATAATAAGACTTCTCATCAATTTGTCTGATATTTGGTTTAAGATGGTCATTAATTATTTGATTAAATACAACATTTTCTATTTTTTTATCCATATTGCAACTCCTAAAAAATAGTTTATGGAAAGGTATCTTCTCCATATTATCGGATTTTAAATTTTTATGACCGTCCAATGAGCTGCTTTTTTCACCATCCATTTGTGAAAACTGGATAGCCTTTTAAGACTATCCAGCCCATCATTACCTTCCTGAATTTAAGAATTTTTTCTTACCCAGGATAACTTAATCCATTTTCAATCTTTCCTTCTCCTGTTTGCAAAACCCTTCGACTGTAGACTTACTCCAATAGGGTGTACCAGAAAGTTCAACATCTGCTTTCGGTATTTTTCCTCGACTGTAATACACATTTAATTTACGTTTATCATAATTCAAGCCATGTTCCGATAAGAAATCAGCAAACTGCTTTTGATTAAAACAATGATCCTGCGTTTCTCTAAGAATGGAATTGGTAGGATTTTGAATTAAATACGTGTCCTCTCTAAAGAACTGATTCATTAATTCTAACGCTAATTCAAGCCATTCATTATCTAAATGGCGATACAATAATCCGATATTAAAACTTTCCTGTTCAGGTGCTTCAAAAAACCAGGCTAATTTTAAAAAAACAGCTTCAACGTCTGTTAATCCTTTCATTGCTTCTTCCATTAATAAAATGTTCTTATAAGCCTTTAAGTTACCTTTAAATTTCGGGAACGTTTCAATGATTCGTTTAGTTGAGCGTTTTTCCCCTTTATACTAAGCGTGTAGTGTTAATTAATCCGCATTGGGGAGGAATTATAATGCTTAACTATCTTTTTATTGAATTAAGAAATTGTCTGACAACCAAGTCATCCGATAAAATCGCCGAATTCGTACGTATCGAATCCAAGTCTACTAAGATCCGCAGATAATATATATTCACAAAAAAAGCCCCTAAAAGGGCTTTTTATTATGGGTATTTCCAGCATCTTGAGACTGGGACGCGTCCGAATCCGTGCGTTACATCCCGATTTTTTCCGGTTGTAGCGAGTTATTTTTTTTGGCAAATTTACACCACAAGCAATAAAACTAGCAGAATCAACGGGTGTAAAGCTAATTAATTGTGATGGATTGATTGATTTTATTCAAAATGTAAACGGCGGTCCCTATTTAGTTTTTCCAAGTAAAGGAATACTTTCTTTTTTTCAAGGGGACTTGGAAGTATTTTTACGTTTACCATTTCCCCCTTTTCCTCCAAATTCCCTATTCCCTTTATAGTATCTCCTTTGTTTCTCTTGTACCTTTACTTTAGACTTATTGGAATATCTAAGCGCCTCGGATGTTAGCTCCACAGGAATATCCCTCTGTTCCTTCGACAACAATTTCAAGGCAATTGAAACTAACGCTATCGAATCGTATTGTTCGAGTAATTCGCTTGCTGCTTGTTTAAACTGTTTGTATTCCTCCTCTTCAACCAATTGAATCATCTTTTCTATTGTGGCTCTCTGTAAAGACTCCCTTGCCTCTGCTACAGTCGGAATTGATTTACGTTGGATCTTTCCTTTCGATGCTTTTTCAATACTATGAATCTGTCCGATTTCCCTCGGTGTAGCAAATGTAATAGCTAACCCCGTCTTACCTGCTCGCCCCGTTCTGCCGATTCGGTGAACATAACTTTCCGGGTCTTGAGGAATGTCAAAATTGTAGACATGGGTAACCCCCGATACATCAATTCCTCTCGCAGCCACATCGGTCGCAACTAAAATATCAATGTTTCCCTCACGAAATTTATTCATCACCATATCTCGTTGTCGTTGATTTAAATCTCCATGCAACCCATCAGCAAGATACCCTCTTTTATTCAATGCATCACTTAATTCATCCACGCGTCTTTTTGTTCTTCCAAAAATTACGGCTAATTCTGGGTTATCCACGTCTAGCAAACGGCAAAGAACTTCAAATTTATCTCGTTCAATAACCTCATAAAATATTTGCTTTACCGATGGAGAAGTAACTTCCTTCGCTTTTATCTTTACTAACTCCGGATCATTCATAAACCTTTCCGCAAGATTTTGAATCGGTTTGGGCATTGTTGCAGAGAACAGCAAAGTTTGTTTTTCTTCCGGAGTCTCTTTGAGGATTCGTTCGATATCCTCCAGAAAGCCCATATCTAACATTTCATCAGCTTCATCCAATACCACCACTAAGACGCTTTAGCGTTTTACGTTGAATGTGGTCCAAAAGTCTTCCAGGTGTTCCCGTAATAATATGAGGACCCTTTTTTAATGCCTTGATTTGGCGATTTATTGACTGTCCTCCATAAATAGGAAGAGAAGAAATGCCCATGTATTTCGCCAGCCGATTGATCTCTTCTGAAACCTGAATAGCTAATTCTCTTGTAGGCGCAATTGCAATCGTCTGAACATATTGTTTACTCGTATCCACTTTCTCCAAGATTGGTATGCCAAAGGCAGCCGTCTTTCCTGTACCTGTTTGTGCTTGACCAATAATGTCCTTTCCCGTCAAAGCTATGGGAATGGCTTTTTCTTGAATAGGAGATGCCTCTTCAAATCCCATATCCGTAATCGCTCTTTGAATAGGGGCACTAATACCCATTTCATGAAATGTTGTCATACTTCAAAAACCCCTTCTATGTGTTTACTATTTTTTATATTGAACTAAACTACTAGATGAAATGCACATATGTATTAATTTTTACATGCTAATTAGGAATGTAAAGGCATCCACCCTCGCTTACAAAGAATTTCTTCTTAATAGCATGTAGAGTTGCTCTAGTCATAACAAATGCCAAGTACTCTATGGTTTTTCTATTTCCAAACATTCCAAACAAACAGTGATCCCCATCCCTTTCGTAATAAAACAAAAACTCCTTCCTACAATAGGAATAAAGTTCAAAAAAACATTTATTTTATTACAGCTTAGATTTCTATCTTCTTAAGTAAGTTCGTTAGATGGGGTTTACTGCTTTACTGCTTGGGTAAACATTCAAACTATTTTTATCCAGTCGGGAGCTTCATTTTATCCATGATGGTTGAAATATAATGTCTTACCATTCCATAGATGATCCTAGTTTTGCATGGTAATAAATGGATGAAAAAAAAGAGCAGTTATCAACTACTAACTACTCTTCTATCAGGGTTCCTTATTCTTTATGCTAATGATCTAGTTAGATGTAGGTCTCTTCCTTGGGTTAAACCAATCCTTCAACTTGTTTTTCAAGTAATCCTTTAAAAAAATACGTTTTTTTCTCTTTTTATCACGATTTTTCATGGAAAATCATCACTCCAATTTACTGAATAGAGTGGTTCCCCTTATTATACCTCAGAAAAAGATTCAAAGGAATTTCCCTGTAGACAATACAGACGAACTTATTTAACTGCATCTTTTAATTCCTTGCCAGGTTTAAAAGCTGGAATCTTAGAAGCAGGAATCTGAATTTCTTCCCCTGTTTGTGGGTTACGGCCTGTTTGAGCTACGCGCTCACGTACTTCGAATGTCCCGAATCCAATTAACTGGATTTTCTCCTCCTTAGCAAGTGCACTAGAGATGGTTTCAATCAACGCACCCACAGCTTTTGTGGCATCATTCTTGGTTAGCTCCGCTTGAGTCGCAACAGTATTTACTAATTCTGTTTTATTCATATTCAAACACCTCGTCTTTTTATTAATCGCTGTTTATGTAGAGATTACAGCATATCATATATGTCATATATTTCCTAAAAATCTTTCTCATAATAAAATTAGATAAAGGGAAAAGAAATCCTTTTTTTTAAAGAGATTATTACATAGATTTAATTGGAAGATTGTGTTTAAGTGCCAAGTAAATATCTTTCTTTCGCGAAAAAAAGCTAGCTTCTTTTTTTCACTCTAGAGATTGGGTTTATTTCCAATTCCGACAGAAGGGTCCAGTTCATTGCAGTTTGCCACCTTTGGTACAAACCAGTATGACTTTTTTGCTTATTAAATTTTAAAGAATTGGTAAGAGAAAAAGAAAATCTTTCACATCTGGAGAAAATTTCTTGAAAGTATTAATACAGAAAATAAGATTCGTATGTTCTTTCCGAATATAAAAAGTTGGATGAAATTACAGGAAAATTTGGATACGTGTTGCTTTGGAATAAAGTTTGATCAAAAATATCTCACAAACCAGCATTTTACGATAATTAAAAAGAATCCATTTAGAAATAATATTAATCAAAATGGATTCTTTTTCAGCAGATCTAAGTTTCGATTTTATGAAAAAGTTTGATTATTTAGTATTGTATTGCTCAACAATCGCGCGATTATTTTCAATCAAATAATTAGTGAAAAGCCGGAACCGACGAAACGAAAGAAATTCTTAGGACTGTTTTAAATGTGAAAGGGAGATTCCTCTTGGGGAATCTCCTTTTTTTACAGTAATAAAGTAAATCATCATTCCATAATATCTATTGGGAGGTGGTGAATTTGAACGAGTATCAAAGACTTGAAAAAATCATTAAAATTGCAGATGGAATTTCATCTCAAGTTACGGACAAAGATTATGATAATGATATTTATAAACTAAAAAGGGCTTTAGATTTAACTTCCCGGGCATTAGGAATGTTTGCTAAAATGGAAAAGCAAAAACTCGATGGTGAGATTGTTATACCTAGTTTGACATATATTGAAGCAAGATTGTGTACCGCAATATATTATGTGATGAATCCTACAAAAGATGGTAAAGTGATTGATTCACCAAAACCATCGAAGAACAGCGAATAGCATCCTTCGGGATGTTTTTTATTTTGGTTTGAAATAAAAATATTAACTTCACCCGTTCCGTGCATGTCCCCAGTCGATGACAGGCTGGCTGCATTTCATAAGAATTTCCTTGTGAAAGGGATTAGGATAACGAACTCATACTCCGGCGAAGTCATCGAAAAAAAATTTAGATTCGTGTTTGCCAAATCAAAATAACTCGCTACAATGAAGGACTGTAAAGAAGAATTTTTTTGGGGGATATAGGGAGTAAGCTTCGAACTATTCAGTTTATTTAAGTAGGAGGTGAGAGTTGAAAATATTTCCAGATGGGTTTTTAAAAACGGTTGCCTTTTGGACAAAGAGTGGATATAATCTCTTTACCTCTATTAAATGGGCACATTTTCCAAAGAAAGGAGGCTGCAGTTATGATGGATTGGGCATTACTCATCGCATCAGTGGGTGGGACCACTTTTTCGGGAATGCTTTGGTACTACGCGTACCAGGAACGGCATAAACGAAACAATCCGCCAAGCCGAAAAGGCAAGTCGGACCGTCACTTAGGGTAAATCAAACTTTTTTCTTTTTTGGAGACCATAGTTGGGAAAATAATACCGTTCCTAAAAAAAGTCTATTAATAAGCGGCAGCAAGGAAAATCTGTTCTACCTTTGTCCTGTCAACGGTGGTAGTTTCACCATCGATTTTGTATTCTACGGAATCAATCGAAACGGTCCAACCTATATACTGATGCATCGATTTTTCGAATTCCCATAAACAAAGATGCTCCAAAGCAAAAAACACCAGGCCTTTTTCCGTTTTATCAGACGCCTGACAGAAATATTGCTGTACCTTCTTTTCTCCATTTTCTGTATAGTTGATGGTGATTTCAACTTCTTTAACGGCTGACTTTAAAGAATTCCTCCTGCAGATTCTAAATGGAATCCTCGATCGCGGCTAGGACTTCCTCGTTTGCTTAATAAGACTCATCCTTCCAATCGATTGAAATTCTTGGTTCATCGGAAACTATTGCTTCTGTCGCCCTGACACTTACAATCTTATACAATTCAACATCGCTGCTATAAATCTCCTGAAATTCTTCCACAATCCAAATGACAAGGTCAATATCGATTTCAGCAAATTCCACCGCATTTCCATGTTCAGCTTCATCATATCCATAACCGATTTCGTCGTTTTGAAAAAAACGTTTTTTTTATATGTTCCTCTTTTCTTTTTGGATTCCGAAGTGAATCCGTTCCCTAAAAGGGGATGAATTTTCCCCTTTTGCAAGTAGAACGAAAAATACGCATAGGCAATGGGTCAAGAGTGCTCTTCGCACAAAAACTTTTTTGCTGTTGCGCTAGTCGCCTTTAAGCAAAAAAGTTTTTTTACCCCTTGTCCGATTGACTAGCTTTCTTAGCTTCTAGCCGGAAAGGTCTGTTGCCCTACCGGCTGAATTAGATGAAGCTTTGAGTAAATTCACCCGAATGTCACGAATTTGTCACTTTTTTATAAAAGAGATGTAAAGAAATGATGGACATCAATAAATAAAAGGATGAATGCGTTTGCCAAGGGTTTTTGAATATACATTCATGTGATTTAAATCACAGTCTATGTATAATGTTTCCTATAATAAACCCTATGAAAACAGTAATAACTACAAAGGAGTGTTTCTTTTGTTAGACCAAAAAAGGATTGACCTTGTAAAATCAACTGTCCCGGTTTTGGAGCAACACGGAGAAAAAATTACGACCCGATTTTATCAATTAATGTTTGGGGCACATCCTGAATTACTTAATATATTCAATCATGCAAACCAAAAGCAAGGAAGACAGCAAAGAGCACTTGCAAGTGCTGTATATGCAGCAGCCATGTACATTGATAAACTTGAATCAATCCTTCCAGTAGTTAACCAGATTGCCCAAAAACAACGCAGTTTGGGGACCAAACCGGAACATTACCCGATCGTAGGGAAATATCTAATCCTGGCAATCAAGGATGTACTTGGTGATTCTGCAACGGACGAAATAATTGATGCTTGGACTCAAGCCTATGGAGTAATTGCGGATGCCTTTATAGGTGTTGAGACAGAAATGTACAACGAGGCAGCCAATCAGAAAGGAGGCTGGGATGGATTCCGTCACTTCATCGTCGACCGCAAAGTAGAAGAAAGTGACGTCATTACATCTTTTTACCTTATACCTGAAAATCACAAAGAAATCGCTGGCTTTCAACCTGGTCAATATATCAGCATTAAGCTGGAAATCCCTGGTGAGGAATTTACCCATATTCGTCAATACAGCCTTTCTGATGCACCGGGAAAGGGCTATTATCGAATTAGCGTAAAGCGGCGAAGTTGGCACTGATATTCCAGATGGCAAGGTGTCAAATTATCTCCATGACCATGTCAATGAGGGAGATGTGCTTAAGATAAGTGCCCCAGCTGGAGACTTTAACCTTGGTTTAAAAAAGAAATCACCTGTTTTGCTGTTGAGCGGCGGCGTTGGACTTACTCCGATGATGAGTATGTTAAAAACAGTAGTTGAGATTCAGCCGGAACGAGAGGTTACATTTATTCATGCCGCACAAAATAGCAGTGTTCACGCGTTAAGAGATGAAGTTGAGTTGATTGAAGAAAGGAAAAACGTAAAATTCTTTGTATTTTATGATTCACTAACAGAAGAAGACCGTAAAAATCATAACTTTGACTTTGAAGGATATGTATCTAAAAATTGGCTGAAGGACAATGTGGTCTTTCAAGATGCGGACTTCTATTTCTGTGGTCCCACTCCATTCATGAAAGCAATCTACCGTTCCTTAAAAGAATTGGGAGTAAAAGAAGAGAGAATCCATTTTGAATTCTTCTTGGAGCACTATGTTCGAAGGGTGGACCTAGTGGCAGACTCTTCTAGCGTATAAACCCAGGGTCTCAGTTTCATTCCCTTCTAACTTACATAATTCTTTTGCATTTATTTGAATAATAAAAAGGGAAACCAGTGATCATTAACATTGGCTTCCATGGTTTAATCAGTTTGGGATTAGCTAGAATCATAGGAAGTATGCGGGCGGCGTGACCAGTGAGTATCTAGGAATGCGGGAGGTCTTCATCTATACGGCCGGCGTGTCTTTTCTTACGTTTATTGTTTTTTGCTTTTATTTTTGCAAAGGAATTAAAGGTAATTCAGAAGGTATCGGTCTAAAAGATAAATGGAGGTCAGAAGGAATCGAATCCCCTTCCCCTCCAATTTAAAAAACTCGAAAAACGAACACCCTTTTGTGAATGTTCATTTTTCGAATTATCGTTTAAAAAGTGGCATTGTTTTTAAATTCATTAGATTTTAATGGTCACTTTAGCATTTTTCTTAAGCACATCTACTTGTTTAGCGAGCTGTTCTTGTCGTTTTTGTTGTTCAAGTTGTTGCTTGATTTGTGGTTTTACTTTTTCTAGCTTTGGAAGTTTTTGCTCACTGGCACTTCCTTGCTGGGCTAATTGGTCATAATAGGCTTGAATCTCTTTATCTGTTACTTTTTCTACTGGTATTTCTTTCTCCATGTACTTCATGATTTGAATATTCCTAGCTATTTTGGTTTTTAGCGTCGTCATACCCAAACCAGCTTGTTTCAAAGCCTCTTCAAATTTGTGTTCATCTTTATACGGCTTTTTTATTTCGGCAAGTTGTTTTCCAACATCGTCTTTTGATGCATGATACCCTTTTTTATCTGCTTCTTGAAGGATCAACGTTTGTCCCACTAAGGTATCGATGGTTTGTTCTTTTATTTGTTTTGCTTGTTTTTCAGAAGTAGGATCTTCTCCCATTTGTTGCATTTGCATTTGTTGAGAGGATAAGACCATATTATAGTCACTACCTGAAACCTTTTCACCATTGATAATTGCAACGGTTTTCTTATCCTCAATTTTTTGCTTATTTAGCTTCTGCTGTATTTCTTTCATCTGTTTCTCTTGATCTAGTTGCTTGGTTTGAGCAGTTTCAGTTTGTTGTCCACTTTTTTGGAGTTGTTTCCCTTCCTCATTTGAACCACAAGCTGTTAACGTGAAAGCCATGATCCCAATAATAAGAGGATAAATTATTTTCTTCATGATCCCTCTCCTTTCGTGACCTAGAATTACGATTCTCCATTCAAAAAGATCATCTTTTAAGCATTATAAAAGAGATTGATATAAAAAGAAACCGAAAAGGTCCACTCTTTAATCTAGTTAATTTATAAAAGAAAACACAAATAATCAAATGGGTACATCATGTGCGTCTTTTTATATTATCATGCAAACAAAAAGTGCAACCTGCGATCGGTACAATAGCCATAAGAACAATAAAACGATTCAGAAATCTAATTTTTGCAACTTAAATTACTTCTAATTCTCCTTTGCTCACCCAAATTTCGAGTTGAATTGACTCCGATAATCCCCACTCTATAACTTTTTCTTATGTTTATGATCCCCTGTTTTATGGATATCTTTGATTGTTTAAGACTTTTGATCTTTTTATTTTAGGGTTGTAGTTATTATTGCGGTTAAGAAAAAATCCTCTATTTGGATAAATAGAGGATCTTTTAAACTCTTTATTCTTTTCGGCCAAAAAGCGATTTAGCAGCATAAAGTAATTTGAAACTTTTTTAGATAGTTGGATTAGCAGCCAAAACAGGTTATACCAGTAACTGGTATAACCTGTTTTTCGTCAATATTGACCTTATTTGCAGCTCATGTCTTGAGAAGATTAAGTTGTGGTAGCGTCGTCAGTGAAAAAGCGACAGGTACGATCTGAAAGAAAGGGCTCTCGTTCTTTCTTTTAGCCCTTGGTTCGTCTATTTATATAATTTTTTGTAATGTTTTAGGGGGTTTTGTCAGATGTATTCCAATCACTTAAAATTTTTCGCATAATAATAATTGCGAGGAAACTACAATTTATCGAATTAAACAGTTAAAGAGAATCAGGGGAATGTATGATGGTTATCGAGATGAAGGAACTAGAGGACCGGATCAATCAGATGAGAAAGATGTTGATCCTAATTGCGGGGAACACTGGATTAAATAGCAATGACACCCTTTGTTACAGTCAGAAATTGGACGAGCTCATCACGATGTATCAAAAAAGTAAAAATCAGCAACATACAGAAGTTTGATTAAAAGTCCTGTATTTTCACAACTGAATACGGGAATTTTTTTTAATTTTCTTTTGATGGTTACATAGTAAAAGTTCCAAGATGGTACCAAACCATCCTTTATTACGTTACATGTTGCGTAAAATGAATAAAATCCTCCAGAGCCTTTTGATTGTCTATCTGTTCAAAGTCGTATGGTTGCTCTAATGTAATCCCCCTGTCACTTGCAACTGAAATCAGTAAACCTAATTCATAATACATATTTTTCGTTAATAATCCTTTTTCAATGTTTTTCATCATTTCTTCATAAAAAGCAATTAAAAAATCAGTAGGTAACTTTTCATAAAAATCCATATTTACATCTCCTATTATTAAAAAATGTAGGAAAACCTATTGGACAAACAAGAATCACCTTCCTCCATTATAAATGAGTGATTGTAAAATGTTTGTCGATTTAACCGAATATTTATAATAATTAAATAATTTTATCCTTTATTAGTGCGAGGAAATAGCATAGCGCACATTTTCGGATTTTTTCAATTAAACCTCATGCCAGTCGGCATTTTTAGGGGTTCAATGTCCCCAAAAGGCCGCCAGCACTCTTTCAATTATTAGGAGCAAAGCGAAGCATGCGACACGATTCATGGCATAGCCGGGAATTTTCCATGCTCTTCAGTACACTTTTTAAAACAAAGAAACAATTGAGGGAGTTACCCCTCTTTCCACTCTGCCACTCCTTCCATGATGGATTCGATCCACTCGATGGCTTCTTGTTTGCTTCTGAACTCATCGGTTAGTCGTACAAACTGTGAAGTGACTTCGTCTTCCTGAAAGTATCTACCTACATAAAACCCTGTGCTTGATTTTGCTACCTTCAATCCGTGAAAACTTGCTTTCTTTCACAATCACTCCTTTTTTGTTTGACCTCAACGAATCTTTGCGAAAAGGGCTGTCAATGGGCTTGAAGTTTGTGATGTTTTTTAAACGCTCTTCTTAAAAAAGTTCACAAAGTTTGCGAAGTGCTAGCGTAGCACCCTTGACTGCCCTTATGGGCATACGATTACAATAAGGAGAACAAAGAAGGAGATTAATAGAGTCCGAGCGTATATTGCGATCCAACGGGCTCCCGTTGGCTGGGTTTGGGCAAGGAGCCCAAGGTATTAAAGGTTTTCGGCTCGTTTGGTACGGGCGGCCTGCCGTAAATGGAACAGGAACCTACAAAATGTAGGCGTTAGCCGTACAGACAGAGGTTATCGGGCCATTTAGTGCCAAAGCGACACATATAGAATGACAGAATGTGTACTTTGCATTCTGATCATTCTGTAGTGCTGCCGCCCGAAACAGGTTCTGTAAATTTTTGAACGAATTCTTTAAAGTCATGATTTCTAAAGAAAAAACACAGCCTTAAGGCTGTACGGATAACAAAAAAGAGAGTAAGGATTATAAGAATATGTAAAATTCTATTTATACACATGCCACCTATAGTAAGATCGAAATGTTTTTTTCATCCTCGAGTAATCTTTCTAAGGGTTGCGTCAGCATGCGTCAAGCAGGCTCGATGCCTGCGTCATATAATCAAGAAAAAACGGATGTTTTTTATCCATCCGTTAAGTTTCATCAGCTGGCCATCCAGCACGTATTCTTATAATCTAGCTCACATTGATTCTTCCTTTTAAAGCAAGGGGGCAAAGCCCCTTTGCTTACAATTTTGGTATTTTTATAGATAGCCTTTCTCTTTTAAACTGACATGCCTCCCGGTGTGGGTGACAATCACGGTCAAGAACTTCGATGCCTAAAATTCTCCCTGCTTCTGCAAGCCGCTTGGTGATGTCGATATCTTCCCGGCTTGGTGTGGGGTCTCCGCTCGGGTGCTGGTGGCTGACAATAATGGAGGCTGCATTATTGAGAATAGCGCACTTCATTACCTCTCTTGGATGAACGATACTAGCATTCAAGCTTCCAACATGAGCTCTATGTAACCCAACCACCTGATTCTTGGTATTGAGCATCATCACAAGAAGTACTTCACGGTCTTCATCCGCAATGTAAGAGGCCGCTAATTTCTGGGCATCTTCTGGTGAACGAACAGCATACTGTACAAACGGTTCAGAATATTCCTTAATTTCTTGTTTGATTCGAACGACTTCGAAGATTGACATGAATTCCATTTTTCAAAACTCCCTTTCATTTTTGGTTTTTTCTTTCATTTTTTCTTTTTGGATTCCGGAGCGAATCCGTTCCCCAAAAGGGGGATGATTTTTCCCCTTTTGCAAGTAGAACGAAAAACACGCATAGGCAATGGGTCAAGGGCGCTCTTCGCACAAAAAGTTTTTTGCTGTTGCGCTAGTCGCCTTTAAGCAAAAAAGTTTTTTGCCCCTTGACCGATTGACTAGTTTTTTTAGCTTCTAGCCGGAAAGGTTCGGGTGTCCTACCGGCTGGAAGGTTAGAAAGCTTGTGCTGTTTTACGCATCGGAAGGCAAAAGGGAAAAATCAAATCGAGTAGAGGGAAAATAAATGTATTATTTTCGCCCCTCTCACAACACCGTACGTACGGTTCGCGTATACGGCGTTTCAATTTATATCACAGTGTGTACTTTTAGATAATGTTCTAAAGCAGAGGGGACTCCCCTCTGCTTTAGTCTTTTGTTTGAAATTGCTTTTTTGGACGACTTTTGATAATCCTATGTATCGGTAGCCTTTTCGACAGTAGGTTAATCCTTTCGCTTCTTCCTCTGGAATCCCTAGCTGAATAAGAGATTTGATTTGTTTCTTCGCTACTTTCCATTGTTTCCAGATGATGACCCTAATTCTGGAGCGAAGCTTAGTGTCTATTCGTTCAGTCACCTTTTTCATGTTTGCCACTCTGAAGTAATTTACCCATCCAAATATAACTTGTTTCAGTTTCAATATTCGGTAGTCTAGTGGAACACTCCAGTTTCGTTTTGTCAGTTGTCGAAGCTTCCTTTGAAACTTCTGTACCGAACTTTGATGAGGTTTCACTTGGTATCTCTTGTTATTAACGTCGTAATAATACCCAAATCCTAAGAATTTTAATTCTTTTGGACGTGAGATTCTACTCTTTTCTACGTTGACTATCAGACCTAATTTTTCTTCTATAAATCTCACGATTGAATTCATTACTCGGTTGGCTGCTTTTTCACTTTTCACAAAGATAAGGGCATCATCAGCTTACCTCACAAACCTTAGTCCTCTTTTCTTTAGTTCCTTATCAAGTTCGTTTAACATAATATTACTCAATAGTGGACTAAGGTTTCCTCCTTGCGGAGTACCGACAGGTGTGTCTTCATATTTTCCATTCACCATGACTCCGCTAACTAAGTATTTTCTGATTAACGAGATGACATCTCCGTCTTTTATTGTGTTGGATATAATTCGCATGAGTTTATCGTGATGGACGGTATCGAAGAATCTTTCAAGGTCAATGTCGACTACCCAATAATGACCCTCATTCAGAAATTCCAGGCTTTTTATAATCGCCAGCTCACAACTTCTTTTTGGTCTGAAACCGTAACTGTATTCGCTGAACTGTTCTTCAAATATCGGACTGAGAGCCTGATGAATAGCTTGTTGAACGACTCTATCCACTACTGTTGGTATTCCCAATTTGCGCATCTTTCCGTTTTCTTTTGGGATTTCCACTCTTAAGGCAGCTTGTGGTTGGTATTTTCTTGTTCTGATGCGCTGGCGCAACTCATCTTTGTTCTCTTTCAGGTATTGCTTTAGTTCGTCGACTGTTACTCCATCCACACCACTGGCACCTTTGTTTCTATAGACACGTAGGTAGGCTTCATTCATATTTTGATTACTTAGAATTTGTTCTAAAAGTTTCACACTCGTTTCTCCTTTCCTCTCACGTAGTAAGTGATAGCCCCCTTTTGGTTATCCTTTGAGATACGCTCATACTTTTACCATTAACACATTCGGAGTTTTCGTCACTCACGCATTCGTGGTGTTGAAACACTATAAATTGTTCAGCCCTTCATGAATATATCATTACTATGGCTTCTGCTGACTTCTTGCGACTAACCTTTTTCGACTGTACTTCTGTACATCCGCAAGACCTCCCAGGGTAAGACAACTATCTTTCCTCTTTTACTCGCCTGATTTACTCTACAAAGTTACGCACATCTTTTGGACTTTAACTTGCTTAGGAGTCTAATCCCTTTGCAGAGCCTTAGTATCAGATTTCTGTTCGTCGAGCCAAGATTTTATTCCACGCTTCCTCCAGCCCTTACCTCACGATAAGTACCTTGCGCTTCCTTAGTGGTTGGCTGATGTGTACCCCCACAGTGGACTTTCACCACCTAGATAGTTGCCATGCCTGGCACACTAAGAAAAGCAGCCGTTTTGCTCTCCTTTTGTCTTTTATTCTTTTGAACTTTCATCTTTTGATTTTCCGGTTTTCGGTTCGTTCTGTATGGCGGTGTTAGCCGCAAATGGAACAGGAACCTACGGAATGTAGGCGTAAGCCCCACATTCCGGGGTTATCGGACCATTTAATGCCGAAGCGACACGTACGGAATGACAGAAAGTATGTTTTTCCTTTCTGATCAGTCCGTCGTGCAACCGCCCAAAGTCTTTCTGTATGGTTTTAATCAGATTTTAAAGTCCTTATTTCTGATGAAAAAGTCGCAGCCTATGGATGTAGGATCAGCAAAAACTGTAGGGGATGAATAGAATTAAAAATTTTAGTACCATCCTCCTTGAACAATTAGAACATTCGATCCCAAAAGAGATAGAAGAGTATTTTGTTTTGAATTTACTGTCTATTTTATTATTAACATCACCAGCTTGTAGTTTTGAAAAGACTCATACTGAACTTCTATTCTACTTAGTATAAAAGTTAGTGAACTTACTAAATCTGAGTTTAAGGAAGTTGGAATAGGTGGAAACGACAGTATGAAAAAAGGAGACTTTAAGAAATTTACTCTTCATTTTCAAATCTTCCTTTGAGATCTAGGGGTTGAATTTTAAATGTTCCTTACCATTATAAAACCATATTTCATCAAGGTTGCGATCAGTGCCCCTGTCCAAAGAGCAGTCAAGTGCCCTGAAACAGTTGCGTAACCAGGCTCCTCTTCGATTTGTGGTGCAATATCTCCAATGATGGCATAAATTTAAAGGGATAATCGAAGCAACAGATAAACCGGCAAAATATGGCTGACTATAAACATATAAAAGATGATGAGAAAGAAGGACGGTTACCATCCATACCACCATTGCCGCAGTAGTTTTATAAGAGTCTGAAAACATCTCTAAACCTCCCTAACTTTACAGCTAAAAAATAGAAGCGCCCGGGTGACCCAGGCGCTCTTTGTTTAATGTGCCAATATGATAATTATTATGAAAAAAGTACAAACACCCAAGGATTTTTCTTGAACTCTTCTTTGAAAATCCCATATACGGTTGTCTTGTTTCGGAAAAAAGCAACCATGATTGTAACTAATCCAACGAATACACCAAAGACACCATAATGTTGCACAAACTCCAACATTTGTTGAAAAAGATGAAAGATTTTTTTGCCTCCTAATTCGGAGGACAAAATGTTGAGAGAATTTCGCACTAGCCCCGACTTTCCTCCCTGCTAAACTTTAGGTCTCGCAGTGTCAAGCTCCTTTGTGACATCTTCGATTGATTTCCAACCATTCTGATGGAACCTTTGGGCAAATCAGTTCATTATCACGTTCCAATCTTTTTTAAAATATCATTGAGAATTTAGCTAGCCATATTATTAGCTAAGGATGCGTTATATATAGAGTAATGATCAAGATACATTGTTTGAGCTCCTGTAGGAAAAACAAACTTTAATGTATTGGTTCCAATTGTATAGCTGATAATTTCTTCCTTGTTACTTGTTTTAACATCTGTTTTCGGAGAACCAAAATAATTCTTGACATCCGCTATGGTTAAGGCTTTTAAACTAGGATCAAATGATCGAATCTCAAACAGTTGCTGCCCTTTATTATAAGCCACAACTACATGGTACTTACTATAAGTACTATACGTCCCTTTCGCTGCAGCAATATATTCTCTTTTATCTTCATTTCCCCAGATCTTTCTTACAATATTAATCGTGGTGCTTTTTAAATGAAAATCAGCGTTTATGATGGAACCTTCTTTTGCTTTAGTTGCGATATTTAAAAGTAATTTACTATTTGTAATATTCGTCGTCGTAGTATTTGAAATAGCTTTTGTTATTTGATTATTTAGATTACTGACATTTACAGGTGAAACTTTATTATTATTAACATTATATTTATGTTTCAAAGTTAAAATCCTGTATACACTCTTATTTATAGTATCTAGAGAAATACTATGATTTGTTACTGCTGAATAAATACTGTTGTAGACAGTGGCCACATTATCCATTCCATGACCAACTAAAATAATGTCGGCCCCAGCATTTACGGCCCTTACAGCTGCGTTTTTCAACGTATAGTGCTTTGCAATAGCACCCATTGTCATATCATCTGTAATGACCACACCTCCAAATCCATATTGTTTACGCAAAAGATCTGTAATAATGGTTTTTGACATAGATGCAGGATAATTAGGATCAATTTTTTGAACTAATATGTGCGCAACCATCACCATATCAGCATGATTTTTGAAAGCATTATTAAAAGGAACTAATTCAACATTTTTTAGTCTTGTTAGATCATTCCTCACTAATGGAAGTTCCAAATGAGAATCAACAGAAGTGTCTCCGTGTCCAGGGAAATGTTTCACAACCGGAATGATATTCCCAGAACTAATACCTTTCATCATACTAACTCCTAATTTTGAAACAATACTGGAATTTGATCCAAATGAACGGTCCCCGATAACAGTATTATTAGGATTAGTTTGGATGTCTAGAACAGGAGCGATATCTGTGTTAAATCCAAAGGATTGCAATTCTTTTGCGATTACATTACCGATATTATATGCGTAATTTGCATCATTTTTATTACCAATGATTCTTGCACTTGGTGTGTTTTGGATTGATGTTGGCATTCGGTGTACCCTGCCGCCTTCCTGGTCGACGGATATAAATAACGGTACTTTATTCTTGCTATTTGTAGTCTTAATGGCATTTGTTAAGTTTACTAATTGACCAGCATCCTTAACATTAGGTTGATAGAGGATTACCCCACCTACCTTGTATTTATTAATAAGGGTTTGTGTACTTGAATTAATGGTTACACCATCAAATCCTGCTATTATCATTTGTCCAATTTTATCATTTAAAGTCATTTTATTTAGTTGCTCTTGAATTGGATCTTTCCTTGGTGTTAAAGTCATCTTTTTGGTATCTTCCGTTTGACTAGTATTTTTCATCTTTTGTTTGTCAGTATTATTTGTATTTATATTGTTTTGTTTGTCAGTATTATTTGCATTTACATTGTTTTGTTTGTCAGTATTATTTGTATTTATATTCTTTGTATTATTTGAACAACCATTAATAAGTAATAATGAAATCACAATGAGCATCATTTTGAAAATCAACTTTTTCATAGTGTTTCTCCTTCAATTGTAATCTAACTAGAGAACTTCCCATTCAACTTTAATAGGCCCTAACATTGTCTCCACTAAAGTCGGTGAATGCTTTATCATACCTCGGTTAACGAGAACTGTAATGCTTCCAATATCGCATGGATGCATCACCACTGTCTTCCCGGATCGCCTACCATACTATTAACGGTACCCCTAGGGTAAAGTACTGAGTAGTGGTCCATTACCGGGTCCTGATTGTTATTTGAAGGCTGAGGAAATACTAACAAAATCTTGTATTCCGAACTTACAACATACCCTATAATTTCCTCACCATTACTTTTTACATCATATGCCGGAGTTCCATATGCTTTCTTGACCATAGATAGGGTTATTCTTTAGCTAATTACGACTTTAGTGTTGTATCTTATATTATCATAAATCCACTTTGCATCAGGAACAGCCAGCCGTACACAACCATGTGATGCCTTATGCCCTAACTTCATTGCTTCACTTTGTATCACATTTCCGTTCTTGTCCGTTGCAACTGAATGAAATAAAAACTCACCATGATTTTTCCATGAAACCCAGTATTTTGCTCCTTCTTTTTCTTGTGCATTATAAAAGCTTAGCCCTCTCTCCTTTTGAATATAAAAGGTTCCCTCGGGTGTAAAGGTATCTGAATTTTTGTCTAAACCGGTAGAGCATATCATGGTATAAATAATTTTATTTTCTTTCATAATGTATACTCGTTGTTTCTCTTTAGAAACTTTTATCCAAATTGGATCATTGGACCCTATTAAAGGATAAGCGCCTCCAGTAGGCATTAACCAGTTTACAGGTTCCGCCTTGTTATCATTTTTTAAATGTTGATTGATTTGTGCAGCTGATTTTTTATCTGACGGCAAATTAAGAATACTGCATCCATATAGCAAAATAAAAGTACCTAATAAAAGCACTAAACCTTTTAGGAATAAACGGGATAATACATTCATCTAATTCTCTTCTTTCTCAATTAAATAATAATTCTTTAAATATTAAAATATATCATTAACAAATAAAAGAGTCTTTTTTCGATTTCTTTTAATATTAGCCTTTTATACTTTGGGTGTTGCCTTTTCCTATTCCAACTTTCCCATATCCCATCAATGTCAGCATTACTATAACCATAAATAAAAAGAATACTGTTTTTTTAACAATTTGATCACCCTCACTTAAATTCTTGCATCACCACTGTCTTCCCGGATCGCCTGCCATAGTATTAACGGTACCCCTAGGGTAAAGTACGGAGTAGTGGTCCATTACCGGGTCCTGATTGTTATTTGAAGGCTGAGGAAATACTAACAAAATCTTGTATTCCGAACTTACAACATACCCTATAATTTCCTCACCATTACTTTTTGCATCATATGCCGGAGTTCCATATGCTTTCTTCACCATAGAAAGTGATAATTCATTTAATTCCTTATCAAAGGATCTCGCCTCGAAGATCTGCTCCCCTTTGTTGAAGCCAAATACCACATTGTATTTCGAAAATACAGCATAATTCCCTTTAGCTCTAGGTACCCAATCGACCTTATCCGGATTTCCAATCTTTTTCTCTGCTTCATCTATAACTGTAGTTTTAACAGGAAACTCAGAATTTACGATTTTACCCTGCTTTGCCAATTGCATAATACTTGCAAGAAGCTTTCTCTGAATGCTCTCATGAGATGATGAAGCAGCAGAATTGTTATTCGATGCTGACGCTTGGCTTGTATTGTCTTGTGTTGCAGTGTCTTGTGTTGCATTGTCTTGTGTTGTATTATCTTGTGTTGTATTATCTTGTGTTGCATTGCTTTGTGTTGCTTGATCTTGCGATGTTTTATCCACTGACGGAGTAGAATTAACATTAGAACTATTTGTACCGCTGTTGTTATTTGGGATAACCCCTGCACTGACTGATTTAATGGTGCTTGAGCAGCCTACCATAATTGTAAGAAATACAGCTAAAACAGCACATATTGCCGAACTTTTTTTGAATCGTGTAATCATAATAATTCTTCTTTTATTGGATTTACTTGCAAATCCTAATGCCCCGGTAATGCCCCTTTTTTCTGAGTATAATCTAAGCATATTGATCATAGTCTGACCGTATTTTTTGACTTCTTCTGTCTTTAAGGTGTTGAGGACAGCCGCATCACAAGCCAGCTCACAGTCTTGTTTTATCTGATTAAGTGAATACCAGATTAAGGGATTGAACCAATATATTGCTTTTACAAACATAAGCAAGGTGTTTACCGCTAAATCCTTGTTCCTAATATGAGCTAATTCATGGCTGAGAATAAACCTAAGCTCTTCCGGGTTTAATTTGTCTATAAGCTCCTCAGGAATTAAAATTTTAGGACGTATCACCCCGTATACTGCAGGAGATTTCGAGTAATTATTATAAATAATTTCCACCTTCGAATTTACTTTTAGCCTTGATTTTTCTGCTTCAAGAATTTCGATTAAGTCTTCTCTTTCACATCTTGAGCACTTTTTCAATTTAGCCATCATCAAGATATTTACGCACAGAATAAACAGTAAAGCTGATGAAACACCTATTATCCACAGCACAGCCGCAGTATCATAATTAAATATAGCCCCTTTAATACTAGGATCAGCTAATGCCTTACTATCTTCTTTAGGCGGTGTATTTCCGGTTTTAATAGTATTGTTTGATATTATGTTAGGAACATATTGCTCTGCTATAATATCAAGTTTCTTCTGCTCATTTGGAATAAAATTCAGCAAGCTTATATGACTTTGAATGCCTATTGGCAGAATTAGCCTAAGTACAAGCATAAACCAGATATAATAATGAAGCCTTGCGCTAAGCTTTTGTCTAAAAATTGCCTTAATGGCAAGTATCCCTAAGGCTAAAATACTGCCCATAAGTGACAGTAACAAGACTTCTTTAAATACTGCAGATAAAACCATGCTTCAACACCTGCCTTTTACTCATTCATTTTTTTATCAAGCAATCTTTGAAGTTCTTCTATTTCTTTTTCAGAAATCTTCTCATCTTTTATAAAATTGGCGAGCATAAGGTGGAGAGAACCATCAAATACCTTTTGGATAAACGACCTTGTTTCTTCTAGTATAACGTCTCTTTTATCTACCAAAGGATAGAACTCATACTGAGGCATCTCCTTATTCACACCTAAAGCTCCCTTTTTTACCAGTCTGCTTATTAATGAATGAATTGTTTTCGGACTCCATTCCGTATTAGAACTTAATGCCTCTATTATCTTCGCAGCAGTTAATGGAGCTTCTTCCCATAACACCTTCATTACTATCCACTCTGCATCAGATATTTTGCAATCTATTTTCTTCATCTTTCTTCCTCCATCCTACAAGCGTAATCCACATTTACAGATTACGCTTGTAGGATGGTATTGTCAATAGCTTTTTTGCCTACAAAAATACAAAAAGTATTCAGACAAAGCCTGCTGGGACGCGGGTTTATAGCGTGCTTAGCCGGAAAGGTCCGGGTGTCCTACCGGCTGGAAGCTTAGAAGGCTTGCGCTGTTTTACGATTCGGAAGGCAAAAAGGAAAAATCAACAATAAAAGCAGCCGTTTAGCTGCTCTCCTTTTGTCTTTTATTCATTTAATCTTTTAATTTTCCAGTTTCCTGCTCGTTTGGTACGGCGGTATGCCGTAAATGGAACAGGAACCTAGGGATGTAGGAGAAAGCCGTACAGACCGTGGTTATCGGTCCAATTAATGCCGATGCGACACGTACAGATGACAGAAAGGGTGTTCTTTACTTTCTGATCAGTCCGTAGTGCTGCCGTCCTAAATGAGTTATTTATGCTCTAGCTCTAGATCTTTAAGTTCTTATTTATGAAGAAAATCCGCGGCCTTAAGGCTGCCAGATTGATAAGCATTGAACTGACTTTAAAAATCTAAAAATTCACCATGCACATACCTTGAAAAGAACGAATGTTTTCCATAAGGGAATCAATTATTTATCCAATTCTAATAAAAAATACTGGAAAGTCTTTTAAGACTATCCAGCACATCCTATTTCTTTTGATACCTTGGAATTAAGTTAAAAGAGAAGTATATTTTACTGATCTTCTCCCCGATGCTTATTAAAAGACTGTTTGATCAGGTACATAACATCATCTATCTCCTTGAATGTGGAAATACATATCTCCACATCACCATTCCCCCATCTTCCTAAATTAGTAACATCTTTACATATTCCCTTTGGATCATGTATCTCATTAAAAGCCATATTTAAACTTAATCGTAATCTGCTTTTTTGTGGTACTACATCAACAAAATTTGTTGTTGTTTTATAAGCAATATACAGTTTTTTAAATTCTTCCCTTACTGAACTATCAAGGTTGCAAATCCTTTTTCTAAGCTCCTCAAACAGTTCTAACATATTCCCAGTTAAATCCGGAAAATCATTAATTGTATAAATTACATTCTCACTCTCATTAGGCCTTTTCTTATATTTTGCTACCACATCTTCAGACAGTTCTGGATAACTCCAAACTAAAATGGCCTGTTCAGCAAGTCTCTTACCTCTATTAATAATTTCTTGTTCATTCCAAACTTCAAGCTGACCTAACCCTTTATTTAATCGTAACGGGCTATCAGCAAAACCACCATCCATATCCCTTTTTGCTTTAAATGGTTTATCACTCAATTCGGAATTATATCTTGTCAACGTCAAATTCCCTAAAGTATGGATATGAATCCTTTGAACTTCTTCCCAATTTTCGCCGAGGTCTTTTCGCCACTCGGTAGATAAGTTTTTATTTTGTGGCATTATGTGTTCGATTGTATAGCTTTCTATATCAACAATTTCTTTCCGATTGTAATTTTCTAACTTTCTTAATAAGTAGTTTCGGTTCCTAAAGTTATAAACATCTTTCACCGTAAGCTCTCTAACAAATTCCTCGTTGTTTGGAAACCGCTTGTAAGAATCTTTTAAGCTCAAAACAACTTGGACACTTTCGAGATAATTTTCTTTGTTTACTTCTTTGCTTAATGTGGCAAATGTTTTATTTAGTGAGTTAGTTGGTACTCCACATATAGCTCTACGGAACACATAGGACTCAACCAATTTTAAAATGGCAGTAAACTCATTTTTAGTTATCTTTTGATTGGAATAATCATCATAGACTTCAAGAAGAAAAGGATAGGATACATCTACCTTTAACGTATTAACATCTTCTAAAATTTGATTAATTTCCTTATCCTTATCAGTTTGAAACATTAAATTTACAAAGTATTTAGAATACTTATATATGTCTTTCAATATCTCCTCAATGGATACTTCTTTCTGTTGAAGAACATATTCCTTAAAGTCAGAATAAACATTTCTTATATTTGGAATACGCCCTGTCTTTACCGTTAAATAATCACGCATAAATTTATCAAATAAGGAAGGATCGTTTATATGACCAAATCCCTTTTCCATTGGATACCAATAATTTTTATATAGGATTTCTTGTTCCTTTGGCTCCAGTTTCATTAAAACAAAATTACGGATTAAATCAGCTTGGGACAAATCAAGACCTGTAGAATTCAAACTTTCAAAAATGAGTTGTGGGTTATCATGATCTCTATCAAGAGATATATCTACAACGATTAGTTTTGATATACCCCGATAAAGCAAATTGAGATCAATACCACTTTTTTTAATACTGTCCAAAAAGAATTGGTAATTTTCATAAACTCTTTGGGAATATTCCTCTGGAACTTCTTTCTCATTTATTAGGTCGATAAGTGTTTCTTTATCTACTTGTGTCAATAAGAGCTTATAATAAAGCTCGTCTTCCTCATCATTATTAACTAAATAGTAATTCATAATTTTCCGTCTTGTTATATCAAAAGTTTGTCCACTGTCATTAATAGCTTTTCCTAAAGCAAGCAACAACAAAGTAAGAGTGGTCATACGTTGTTGCCCGTCAATGACAAGTAATTGCGGTACAGCAGAGATTTGATATAAGCTTTTTTCAATATAAACAATGGAACCAACAAAATGCCCTTTGTTATTTTCATCATTGGATGCTCTTACAATATCGTTCCAAAGTTGTTTGCATTGCTCAATGGTCCAGCTATATTTTCGTTGATAAATTGGGATAATAAATTGTTTCGTACCTTGGAGAAATTTTAAAAAATTCGTTTCAGATGCTTTCACTACTGTATCACCCTTCTATATCTAAAACTAACTACTAAGCCTATTGTAACAAACCTTTGGGATTATTTGGTGCTTATCTTCAAATGAATTAACCAAGTAATTCTTTTGCCTAGACAAAGGCAATGGCCCTGCCCTTCTACCCATTACCGTTCAAAAATCGAATACCTCCAGTTTATATTTTTTCCTTCAATAGTTTGTTATAATAAAGTGTTTTTAACATTATTGAGGGGGAACATTATTTTTATGTCAGTTGAAGTAGGCAGCAAGTTACAAGGTAAAGTAACAGGCATCACTAATTTTGGAGCATTCGTAGAATTACCGGATGGCTCAACAGGTCTTGTGCATATCAGTGAAGTCGCGGATAGCTATGTAAAAGATGTGAATGACCATCTCAAAGTAGGAGACCAGGTTGAAGTAAAAGTGATTAGTATGAAAGACGGAAAAACTTCCTTGTCCATCAAAAAAGCTATTGATAGACCCGAAGGACAAAACTCTTCTTATTCACAACGCCCACCACGCTCAGGAAGATTTGATAACCGTTCCAAAGACTTTCGTCCAAAGGGAAATTTCAAACCAAAGGAAAGTTTTGAAGATAAAATGGCTCGTTTTTTAAAGACTAGTGAAGAAAATTTGTCTACCATCAATCGTAACGTAGGAGCAAAACAGGGTGGTAGAGGCGGAAGACGTGGATAACTTGTTGCGTTTTTTAATGCTTCATTATATAGATAAAGGCAAGCCTGTAATTGGCTTGCCTTCTTTAATGTAACTCAAACCAATTTATCACAAAGCATTCAAAGTTATTAGGTGGTTATAGTTGTAACGTAAAATTTTCCAATTAAACTATCTGTATTTATAATTCCTAGAATTGATATTATACGAATTCTTTAAAACAACTGTCTTTCTTAAATGTGTCTTACATAGCGCACCCTTTTCATATTCTTTAACTAACTTATAAATGGAGTCCTTTTAATTTGCAAAAGAAATGTTATCAGCAATGAATGAAATCCATTACTTGGCCGATTTAAAGTGTATTTGGCATTTAATAAATGGTTCTTACGCAAATCTGGTGAATAAGTAAAAGTGTTTTTTTGAAGTCGATACTATTTTTCTAAAATAATTTTTTACCAGCGATATAATACTCGGTTCTTCAATAATGGGAAACTTGCACGGCCGTAGAGCATTCTTTTTATTGTCTTTAATCTGTAGCCCTTCTATCACACCATTGCTGTATTTGTAATGAATCGATAATAGGATTGCTTGCAGTTCTTTTTGTAAATAATATAGGAAACTTTTGATTTCAGGAATGGTATCCTTTTTTATGGATGAAATTAGCTTCTGAATACCCAAGGAGTCATAATTGTTTATACATTCACGAAAATATTGTACAAATGCATATATTTTTTGAGTATCAGGAAATCTAGTTAATGTATAATTAAGATCTTGTCGTCCTTCTTCAGTTAGCTTTTGATTCAATTTCCAATAAAGCGATATAGTCGATTGCCGATCATAGGATTTTTCTGGTGGCTTTTCTTTAATAGTTCTTTTCGAATAGCTGCTACTTTTACATGACAGTAGGTAATGCCTTCAACCTTTTACCAATTACTGTTTATTGGACGGTTGCTGTTGATACTGAGCCCCTTCTGTGAGGCACATATGGTGGCATCACCCACATTATCACGAATATGGCAACAGTTGTTTCTCCTACATTAACTGGGTATTTATTTGTTGCTATTCAGTGATATTCTGCGATGTTCGTTGGAGCAGCTATTGTTGTTGTTATGGGATGATTGCCATGCTGTTTGTTAAACCGGGTGTTAAAAAAGTAGCAGTTAAATCAAAGAGGGGGTAAGTCAGATAAGTCCAAAAACTGCATGGCAAATGTAAAAAGATGTGAATTTATGCATTTAGAAATATACAACTTACAGAACACCCTGAATCAATATAGTATGGATGCCAGACCGTTTGGTACTTTAACTTTTTCTCAGTTATGTCTAAAGTACTAATGGGCTTAAGAAGGGAACTGAGAAATATGGAGTATATAGAGAAAAAAGATAAAGCTTACCGGCGCGTGTTAATATCTATGCTGCTTGGTAGCATTGTTACCTTTGCCGTTTTGTATGCACCGCAGCCGTTAATTAATGTTTTTTCGAAGCAATACGGAGTATCTCCTGCAACCGCAAGCGCATCCATTTCGCTGCCTACGCTTGCCCTTGCAGCAAGCTTATTGTTCATTCCATTTTTATCAAGGCGAATCGGCCGGAAGCGAATCATGGCCATTTCTTTGTTTGTAACATCAGTCCTTTCGATTATTTCAGCTTTCAGTTACAGCTTTGGGTTTTTTCTATTTATTCGACTGTTGGAAGGGATTAGTGTATCAGGTTTTCCCGCCATTGCAATTGCATATTTAAATGAAGAAATTTCTCCGTTAAGCATTGGTGGTACGATGGGAGCGTATGTTGCGGGAACAGCTGTGGGCGGATTTGTCGGGCGTGTAGCGATTGGTCCATTGACTGATTTATTTTCATGGCAAATCGCCTTTTTTGTCTTAGGCTTCGCTTGTTTTCTATGCAGTTTATATTTTTGGTTTTATTTACCAAGTTCGCGGAATTTCAAAACGGAAAAAACGCCTTTCACTAAGTATCTGACAGCATTAGCTGCGGTACTTGGCAGTAAACGGCTGTTTCCCATTTACACAATGGGGTTTTTGGTTATGGGTTCGTATATCATGTTGTTTAACTATATTGGTTATCCGTTAACCAAAGCACCCTACAATTT
This sequence comes from Neobacillus sp. NRS-1170, assembly GCF_050468025.1. Lineage (NCBI taxonomy): Bacteria > Bacillati > Bacillota > Bacilli > Caryophanales > Bacillaceae > Neobacillus > Neobacillus sp. NRS-1170. The sequence continues at coordinate 39,082 of NZ_JBITPF010000102.1, forward strand.
AAGCCAAACCGCTCTTGGGTTTTTATTTATTGTGAACTTGGACGGCATGTGGAGTTCGACCATGTTTGGAAACTTGGCTGACCATCATTCACGTAAAAAATTGATGGGACTGGCTTGTCTAATTTTTGTAGTTGGCGCATCGCTGACTCTTATTTCGAATTTGTGGCTGAAAATCCTGGGAATCGCCGTGTTTGCTTTTGGTTTTTTCGCCGGGCACACGACTGCAAGTGGATGGGTAGGAGTGGCAGCTCCAGCGAATCGGAAGGCCACCGCTTCCTCCCTTTATTTATTATTCTATTATCTGGGTTCCAGTATCATTGGCTGGGCCGGCGGATTTATCTGGATCAGCCTTCATTGGATTGGACTGGTATCTGGAATCTATTTACTCATGCTTCTTTGTTATGGATTAACATTTTTAACGAATGAAACAGGAACTGGCTGATTGCTTAAAGAAGAATAATCATCATAGACTTCAAGAAGAAATGGGTATGATACATCTACCTTTAATGTATTAACATCTTCTAAAATTTGATTAATTTCCTTATCCTTATCAGTTTGAAACTTTAAATTGACAAAGTATTTAGAATACTTATATATGTCTTTCAATATTTCCTCAATTGAGACTTCTTTCTGTTGAAGGACATATTCCTTAAAGTCAGAATAAACATTTCTTATATTTGGAATACGCCCTGTCTTGACCTTAAATAATCACGCATAAATTTATCAAATAAGGAAGGATCGTTTATATGACCAAATCCCTTTTCCATTGGATACCAATAATTTTTATATAGGATTTCTTGTTCCTTTGGTTCCAGTTTCATTAAAACAAAATTACGGATTAAATCAGCTTGGGACAAATCAAAGATTTTCCCCTTTGCTTGAAAGGAGAATTACACCCATTTAGCATTTCTGCAACCGGCACCTCATCATTGATAAGAAGCCTATCCAAATTGACATTTCCTATCTCGTTCATAATTACTGCTGGTCGTTTTCCATTCAGCATAAGATACTTCAACATATTCGACAGTAAAGTCGTTTTTCCACTGCCTAAAAATCCCGAAAGGACATATACAGGTATCACTTTCTCTTCATCTCCCCACTCTAATTCCTTAAATTAGTATTAGGCTAGCATAGCTATCGTTATCTATATGGATATTATTTAATTTATGTAATGTTTGAGTTTAAATCGGTGATTCAATTTCTTCATTAGATTTACAAAAACGCTTTTCTCCCACTCTAATAAGTTAAAATTATTAATTAGTTGTTTTATCGAATGTTACAGAGGCATAAGCATCATGAAGATGGATAGATTCTTCATTACGACATTCTACTTTAAATGATTGAATTGATGGTACTTCATATAGGTCGGAAGCTACAAGGCGAACCATGTCCTCTACAAAGCGAGGATTTTCATAAGCTTTTTCAGTTACAATTTTTTCATCGGGACGTTTTAAAATTGGGTGAATTACAGCACTGGCGTTGGATAAAGCAGCATTTAACAGAATAACTTTCCAATCAATTGATTCATCATAATCATCCGTTAACAACACATTCATATTAATGAACCCCCGTTGATTATGAGCACTGTACTCACTAATTTCCTTCGAACAAGGGCATAAGGTGGTTACCGCACAGGTTAATTCAACCTTTCTTTCTACAATCTTTCCATTTCGATAAGAAAACAAGATTCTTGCATCAGCACAGTTCAATCCTGTAAGAAGAGATGCAGGGGCTGTTTGTTCATAAAACCAAGGGAAACTTACTTCTAATTGTGCATCCTTTTGGCCCAAACGTTCTGATAATTCTTTAATAAAATCGGATAGTTGCGAAAAGGTTAAGGTAAATCCTTGTCTTCGATACAGCTCCAATTGTTCGGTAAAACGACTCATATTTGTTCCCTTTACATTATGAGGAATAGTGGATGTCAGCGTAAAGGTAGCAATAGTAGTTTGCGTTAGCGGCTCTATCGTTGAGATTACAGTAACAGGAGTTTTAACGTTTGTAATACCAACAGCATCTAGTTCAAACAAGAAATTTTTCTTCATATTTTGTAAATCTGACATCTTTTCTTTTTCGCTTGGCTTCATTTTTAATCCTGGTTCTATGGAGCCAAACAGCTTTAATCGCTCACTCTTTGGGGGAAGTTTAAAATCTTTCATACATTCTCCTTTATAATTCATTAAGCATTATTACCATTTTAATAACTCTCCATTTTGGAGTCTTTACGTATTTCTCTGACTACATGGGATATCTCTGGTATAATGAGTTTTTCCATAGCTAATTTGACTGCCCCGCTAGATCCTGGCATGGAAAAAATAGCAGTATTATAAGCTACACCGGCAATGGCTCTGCTTAAAATCGCTGCAGAACCAATATCCTCTAAGTAACTAAGCATTCGGAATATCTCCCCAAATCCTGTCAGTTCCTTTTCTAATAAACTTTGAACAACCTCCATTGTAACATCACGACTTGCAATACCTGTTCCACCATTTATTAAGACAACATCAATCTCTTTATCAAGATATCCCTTTTTAATTGCTTCTTCAATTACCTCAAAATCATCTGTAACGATTTCATAATCATGTATTATATGAGAATTTTCTTCTAACAACCTGATAATTAAGTTTCCACTTTTATCTGTATCGTTCGTCGGTGTGTCACTGACTGTGATGACTTGGCAATTTACTTTTTTAGGCGATTCTTTCTTATGCTGCTCAACACCCATTATCTTTCCCTCCTTTTGATTACTTTTATCTACATTATTTCTTTTCATATTAGAGAACTAATCTCGCATTAAATCCAAAAATAGAGAGAAGAAGTTAATCAAATTCTTTAAACTTGTAGTTGTACCTCGAATTTAATTCTACAGATTCTTCATCTAAATAGACTCTGCTTTCAGTGGTCCTGTTTTGACAACAGTATTTTCCCATATAGGGAGTCGTTTCTTGATCTAAAGTAGCTAGGACCAACTGACAGATACGCATTCCTGCTTTTAATTCGATTGGAACACGGTTAGCATTATAAAGTTCTAAAGTGATATGCCCTTCAAAACCTGGGTCCACCCATCCGGCATTTTGAATAAACAGGCCTAATCTTCCAATGGAGCTTCTTCCTTCTACAAAAGCGGTCATATTATTAGGTAAGCGGATCCACTCATGGGCAGATCCTAATACGAAGGATTGAGGTGGTATAATAATCGTATCTCTACAAAATTCTTTATAGTAGGCGGGTTTGTCAATTTTAATAAGTGGAACAACCTTTTCATCCACTGTTAAAAAATGATTGGATAACCTTAAATCAACAGAAGCTGGCTGTAGTTGCAACTGTGATAAAGGATCAATTATTAGCTCCTTCTCTTTTAACTTCTTCAAAATGGTCTTATCAGATAGAATCACACTCTAACCTCCTATCATATTCTATTTGCTTTTGACCAAAATGCTTAGGTTAGTAGACTTCTATAATTCTATGAAGAAGTACTATCAGTGTATTGTTCCCATTAAGGTGATTGTAAAAAGTATGCGCCTTTGTCGAATAAAGGCGCACAAGGGATAAAATATTTTATCCTAATTACGTAATTCTTTTTTATTTTGTTTCGCGATGCAATGTATGTCTTTTTAAACGCGGGGAATATTTTTTTAATTCCAATCGATCTGGATGTGTTCGTTTATTTTTTGTTGTAATATAATTTCGATCCCCTGTTTCTGTACACGCTAACGTAATTTTTACTCTCATATTAAATTCCTCCTAATTTTGTTTTATACTTCAAGTGGCGGTAGTGGATCTTTAAATGTAGACCACTCTATCATTAGTTCCTCTTCGGTTAACAAACAGTCATCAAGAGTTTTTTCAATCTCTTCCTGATTCATGTCGATTCCAATCATAACAAGCTCTGTTAATCGATCACCATAAACTTCATCCCATCTATCCAATAATTCAGGGTCTTCCTGAAAAATCTCTTGTTGTTCCTCTTTAGGATAGGCTGCAATCCACTCTCCAGCCCCTTGAAATGTGATGGACGGGCCAGCTTGTGACAGCAATGCTACTGTTTTATTGCGGGATGCCAGCCATATGAAGCCTTTTGCCCGAACAACTTCCACTGGCCACTCTTCTAACCAGTTCATTAATCTTTCCGGATGAAAAGGAAGGCGTCTGCGATAAACGAAAGATGTGATTCCATACTCCTCTGTTTCCGGTATATGTTCATTATTTAATTCTTTTATCCAGCCGGCACCTTGGCTTGCTTTTTCAAAATCAAATCGTTCTGTATCTAACACTTGTTTCAGTGGAACTCTGGAATGATCTGTTTCAATAATGCAAGCATCCGGATTTAGTTTTTGAAGGACTGACTTTAATTCACGTCTATCTTCTTTTTCTATTAAGTCCACTTTATTTAATAAAATAACGTTGGCAAACTCGATTTGGTCAATTAACAAATCGACTACTTCCCTTTTATCGCTTTCATCATTCCCTTGTTTCCGATCAAGCAGGCTTTCACCGGAGGAAAAATCATGCCAGAAACGATTCGCGTCAACCACAGTCACCATCGTATCCAGTCTGCAAAAAGCTGATAAATCAATTCCTAAATTTTCATCAACGTAGGTAAACGTCTGGGCAACGGGGATTGGCTCACTAATGCCGGTTGATTCAATCACAATGTAATCAATGTCTCCTAGAGAAGCAAGCTTCTCCACTTCTTTGATTAAATCTTCCCTCAGCGTGCAGCAAATACATCCATTCTGCATTTCTACCAATTTCTCATCTGTACGCGAAAAGCCTCCCTGCTTTACTAAAGACGCATCAATATTGACTTCACTCATATCATTAACAATCACAGCAACCTTTTTATTTTCCCGATTAGCTAAAATGTGATTTAATAATGTTGTTTTTCCCGCTCCTAAATATCCACTTAATACGGTTACTGGTATTTTCTTCACTTTTATTTCTCCTCTTTAAACCTGAATGATTACGATTTAGATGATATACCTTTACACCTAATCATTTGATTTTTTCTTTCCATACGAAATTAAGATAACGAAAATTGGGATGTATAGGAGTCTTGAATAGTCATAATGTCTATATCTTTCCCAATTAACACCATACAAGGATTTAATGTAATTTTTAGTGGAAAATCCCCTATGTGAACTTGATTCGAACTGTATTGAAATGGATACAATCCCGGTTTATCTTGCAAGTATATGTATCCTTTTCCACGCATAATCCCTTCTGGCAATGATTTTAACCATTTCTTTAGTTGTCTTTTTGTTACAGAAGGCACATCTTGAAATGTTATGGTTTTAATGCTGGTGTGCTGTACATGATCATGATGGTGTTTATGGTGATTACAAGAAGAATGCAGGGAATCCCCACAACAATTTGTTTGATGTTGATGTGAAAAGACAGTCGTGTTCGATCGTTTTTGTAATAATTGTCTTAGATCAACATTTCCATATGAAGTTTTAATTACCGGTGTATTGGTATCTAGCAACTTACTTATTTTCACTTCAATTTTTTGTAATTGTTTTTCTTTCACAAGATCAACTTTATTAAGAACAACCACTGTTGCCCCCTTAATTTGGTTTTTAAGCAAATCACGAATGGTTTTCGAAGTAAATATATCTTGATTATCTAAGTATGCATTTGCATCAATCATACTAATGACGGATTGTATGTCAAACGAATTCACAAAAGGGGGACTGGCGATTACTTCTACGATCTCTAACGGATTGGCAACACCTGTTCCTTCAACAAATAATACATCTATCGGTTTTTCCATGTGTGACTCTACCAGAGTTATTAGGGTAGCTTTTAAATCGTCTTGAATGGAACAACAGATACATCCATCCAATAACTCAAATACATTTTCGTCTTGAAACAAGTGATTTTCAACATTCACACTTCCTAGCTCATTTAAGAGAATGGCAGCCTTCTTTTTTTGTGATTTACAATATTTTAATAAATGTAGCAGTAATGTTGTTTTTCCGCTCCCCAAAAATCCTGAAATAATATAAGTCGGTATTTTTTTCAAAATAATCCTCCTCGAATATTAATGGGATAATAAAACCTAAAATTTAGTCTTATATTCCTACTTATATGACCAACATCACCCATAAATAATTGATAAACACCCCATTCTCCCAACGAAATTGAAATCGTAATCATTACGATTTATATGATAGCAATTGTTAATTTACCACTTTTTTATTTTTTGAGCAAGTTCTTTGTTAAAAATATTATAATTATTTGTACCTTTTGTGTAATAACGTAAGTTCTGTAATTTGGGCTCCCATGATATGTACTACTTAAACCTGAATAAGACAGCACGTCCCCTACTTACTAATTGAACCCATGTTTATCCAATTTATGTTGCATATGGATTAAACATAGGTTAAAATAGCGTTTAAATCGTAATGATTTCGTTTTATCCCTAATAAGTTGTAAATAAAAGGAAAGGATGTAATAAGTATAGTAAAAAAATCGAGTAAGGAAAGTTATCATTTGTAAATCGTAATGATTTCGATTAAGTGAAAGGAATGAAAAATATGGCTACTTGGGATTTAAGTACGACTAAAAATCATGTCCTAATATGTAATGGGAGCAGCTGCAGCAGGGTGGGTGCAGAGGAACTAACACAAGCAATTCGTAAAGAAATCTCAGACCGAGATGCAGACGACGCAATCCATACAACCCGAACTCGTTGCAATGGAAGATGCCAAGATAAATGTGTTGTCATCTCCTATCCTAATGGGACTTGGTATAAAGATTTAAAACCTGAGGATGCCTCCATCTTCATTGATTCCCTTCTTGCCGGTAAGGATTATAAAGAAAAGATAAGCCATTTATTTAATGGTGAAGGTTTTGAACATGTAAACGGAGTAGTCACCGGGATACAGAAAGACAAAGAAAAAGTAAGCAAAGTTTCGAAAATACTTTAAAAGGAGTAGAAAATAATGACATTTGTAAGATCAAAGAAAATCCCAGTCACCATTCTGACTGGATATTTAGGTGCAGGAAAAACAACACTTTTAAATCGAATATTAACGGAAAAACATAACCAAAAGATTGCGGTTATTGTCAATGAATATGGAGAAGTTGGAATCGACAATCAGCTAGTGGTTGGTGCAGATGAAGAGATTTTAGAAATGAACAATGGCTGCATCTGTTGTACAGTACGTGGGGATTTAATTCGCATTTTACGCACACTCGTTTTTTCAATGGAACAAGGAAAAACGAACTTTAGTCGAGTTTTGATTGAAACAACGGGTTTAGCGGATCCTGCTCCAGTTGCCCAGACATTCTTTATGGATGAATTACTTTCCGAAAAATTTGAAGTGGACAGCATTATTACCGTTGTCGATAGCAAACATATTACAAAACATTTGGATAGCCATGATGAAGCGCAGGAACAAATTGCTTTCGCAGATGTCATCATTTTAAATAAAACAGATTTAGTTTCGGAAGATGATTTAACTAAGTTGGAACGAAGGATTAGTCAAATGAATCCAACAGCAAAAAGATTGTATGCAGAAAATTGCAATATAAAGCTAGAAAATATTTTAGGTATTCACACATTTGATGTGAACCGAAAGCTTGAAATTGATCCCCATTTCTTAGAGGATCATCATCATCACGACCATGATGATAAGGTGTCATCAGTTGCTTTTAAAGAAGAAAAGCCCCTTGATCTTGACAAGGTAGATAAATGGATGAGTTCCCTTATTCAAGAGAAAGGGGAAGACTTATTACGCTATAAAGGTATACTTTATGTTAAGGGTATACAAGAACGAATTGTTTTTCAGGGACTTCATATGCTGTTTTCAGGACGACCTGACAGGCAATGGAAAGAGAATGAAAAAAGAATCAGTGAACTCGTTTTTATTGGTAAGGATTTAAATAAAGAAGAATTAGAACAGCAATTTAAAAATTGCATTGCATAGCAAATTGACAAATCTCTTTATGATACTAACCATCAACTATTGGAAATTTAGAAAGAAAAGTTATGTAAAGTTACGATAAAAGGGGGAAACATCTATACCATGCTTGATAACCTGTACCGACAAGTTATCATGGACCATTATAGTCACAAAAGAAATTTTAAGGAACTTTACGGTAGTACAATCAGAAAAGTGCATTATAAAAACCCTACTTGTGGGGATGTAATGACTTTATTTATTGAACTTGACCAAAATCAGATACGGAACGCAGCGTTTATAGGGGAAGGCTGCAGCATTAGTATGGCATCTGCCTCGATGATGACGGAACTCATTAAACATAAACCAGTTAAAGAACTTTCATGCTTACGAACTGCTTTTGAACAGTTAATCCGATATGGAAATATAACTGAAGGGATTGACCTTGGTGACAGCCTATCACTTCAAGGGGTACATCAGTTAAAAGCTAGACACAATTGTGCATTAATGACTTGGCAAGCTTTAGATAAGATTTTAAAAAATGAAAAGGAATATTGTACTCCTTTAAGTAGGTACTAGTACTTGAACTGATTGCTATCTCAAAGAAGAACAAAAAAAACTAATTCCAACGGATTAGTTTTTTTGTTCATTTATTATGCTATTTCTAGCCTATTATAAGTACTTTCAAATTAATAACCGTTAATAGACAAATATTCTTTTATAAATGCTTTACGATCCGTTCGGCTGCTTGTCTAGCTCCAGAAATATTACGAGCAATCGGGCCCATTTCAAGCTCTGCTAATGCACCGGTAACATATAAATCCTCACCCCATTGTAAGGTTTTTGTTACGATAGGATACCCGCATTCCGCACATGGTAAATCCAAAGTCTCTATGATTGGCAATATCCATTCACTTCCAGGGAGGCATGGTAAATATCCAGTTGCAAGAAGTACAGCCCCTGTTTTTGTAATAAATTTTCCATCCTTGTCGAAAAGATGAATGCTAGCATTCTTGATTTGACCTTGAACGATCTCCCCTTCTTCAACAACAAGGGATTCATTTTTGATCCGATTTAATAGCTTTATATATAAGTCATGGGGAATGGAACCCCTATGTCTGGCACTTAAAATCTCCTCCCTCCTTTTTACATAACTTTCTTTATTTCGAAATGCATTCTGCAGTTTTGGACCTAACCATCCTGGATCGCTATCAAAATCATGGATCCTGAATGGATGCCGTTTCAACAATTTGACTTGATTTGGGTACAGTTCACTCAACTTCAGTGCCAAATGAATAGACGTAATTCCTCCCCCTACAATTGTAATGGGAAGCTTCATCCCTTCAAATTCAGGTATCGTTTCATCAAAAATATGATAAACACTTCCAGGAGATTGTTTATCAAGATCCATTGCCCAATCCGGTATATTGGGCTGTTCACTTATTCCTATAGCCAATACAAGCTTTTTCCCCTTTATTTCACGGCCGTTTTTCAACTGTACCTGCCAGCCTTCACTTGTTTTATATACCTCCTGTACCTCTCCTTGAACCCATGTCTCTCTTATCATTAGGTCATTTATAAGATGATCACAGTGATCGTTAAACATTTCTAGTGATGGACGTTTATATTGACCATAAAAGGCAGTACTTTGTTGATAGGAGCCCTTCTTTACAAATGATTGAAGACTAAATGGATCAACGTCCAAATGATGAACGGATGGGGAACGCAAATATGGCATCGAGATCACCTTCGTATTTCGCTTCCAATTCGCTAATGGTTCTTTATTACGGTCAATGATCGCAAGTTTATCCACCTTTGTTTTTCTCGTTTTCAGCATAAAGACTGCTAGCGTTACTCCTTGAATTCCACCGCCAATAATTACCCACTCATACATAAAAACACCGCCTATAACTCACTAAGAAACAAATATAAAAGCCCACTGGTTATCCTTTCTTCCTTTCGCATATCTCATCATCTCGGTACAATCAATCCACTTCATGCGATTACACCTTTCCTCTATCACCTGATCAATTTCTGCCTGAGCCTCATCCATTAAACCTTTTATGTATGAAATATGGAGTGAAAAATGGTCTGCTGCTTCTTTAAATGGTGACTTTTCACAAAGTAGCTGAATAAACTGCTCCTCATTTATTGCGATTTCCTCCAATTGATTTTCTTTACTCTCTATAAACTGATAGATTGCCCGCTTACGATCCGGTAATTTTAAAACAGCACTACGATGTAAAAATCCCCATAAAATTGGATTCATTCTGTACACCTCCATATTTCCAGATAAGTTCAGCCATCAAATTTCTCAATATGACGGCTGAACGAGTATAACATCTACCAACTTGATTTCTTCACTCCCGGAATTTGCCCTTTATGAGAGTACTCCCTAAAAGCAATCCGAGACATTTTAAACTTTCTTAAATACCCTCTTGGTCTTCCAGTTACCTCACATCTATTCTTTAAACGTGTCGGTGATGAATCTCTAGGAAGTTTCCTTAGTGCCTCAAAGTCCCCTTTTTCTTTTAGCTCCATACGAAGTTCCGCGTACTTCTTCACCATTTCCTGACGTTTCTTTTCCTTTACTATTTTCGATTTTTTTGCCATTACTAGTACCTCCTATTATTATCATCCATCCTTATTTAAAACGTAATAATTACGATTTATACATTAAAAAAATAGATCAATTTTGAAGTATTTTTTGATTAAAAACAGGTTTATCATTCTCCTTTCCTTTGTTTTGATAATCGCATATTATTATAAATCGTAATCATTACTATTTTCAAGTTTTTCTTCAGGAAAACCGATATTACTTTGACTAACCAGACGGAAATTGGTCCAATCATGTTGTTCACATCTTTCTCATAGAAAAACATTACTCTTTGAAAGGGACTTGAACGGTATTAATAAAATCATTTAAAACCAGAGACAATATAATCACAAAGATGAATAAAGAAGATTTCATGAAGATACTGAACAGTGAAGAAGATGGATCACAAACTTCACAATCGCAATCTGCCCCATTTAAATCGCTGTTCAAAAGACGGCAAAAACCGATGATAAAAAGGCTTATCATTGCAAACAACAAAAAAGGAATCATCTTGGGTTCCAGTATAATCAAGATTTTGTTTGATACATAAAGCTTAAAAATTACTAAACTAAAACCAATTAAAAGGATTCCTTGTAATTCATTGTTAAATTGCCAAATAGGAACTTGCTTTTCTTTCATTCTTTAAAAACCTCCATTTATTAGGTGGGCTGCCAGCAAGGATAGAATAAGTACTGTTATCGTAACAACAAGAAAATAAAATATGACAAATTTAATTTTGAATGAAGATAACATCACAAATACATTCTTTAAATCCAAAATGGGACCATAAACTAAAAAAGCTAATATCGCACCTGGATGAAATACATGTCCTAGAGAAGCCGCAACAAATGCATCTGCTTCTGAACAAAGTGAAAGAATAAAGGCAAACGCCATCATCATGATTGTTGAGTTTACAGGGTCTTTTGCCGGTACAATTAGCGTAGATTGATGAACATAAACTTGAGCAATACTTGCAAGAAATGCTCCAATCATAAACACCTTTCCTACAGCAAAAAATTCCTGGCAAGTATGATGCAATACCCCCTTCAGCTTTGAAGATCCTCGGTTTTGATTTAATGACCTGTAAAGAGTCAAATCCTCCATATTATTCTTCAGAATGTTCACTTTGTTAAAACTAATATATATTACTGTTCCCGCAATAACTGCTGTAAATATACACAAAATAAATCGTCCGTATAAAATTTCAGGCTGATGTTCAAAGGCATAATAGGTAGAACCAAATACAACAAAATTCAATATTGGTGCTCCAATCAAAAGTATGGTCCCGGCATGCACTGGCATCCCCTTTTGAATCAATCTTCTGACTACCGGGATAATTGCACATTCACACACAGGAATGATGACAGATGCAAGTAATGCTGTAATCATTGCAGGGATTGGCCTTTTGGGGATCAATCTCTGTATGATATCTTCGGATACAAATATTTGAATCACCGATGCCATAAATGCACCAATGACGATAAAAGGAAGTGCTTCGAGTAAAATCCCAAGAAAAACAACAAATACAGTCTTCCATTCATCTTGAAAAACAACTCCTATGATTTGAGGGATTTCATCATTTCCAAAGAAAAAAAGATACACAATAATCAAAAATAAACCAAATAGGAATATGTCCTTTAAAGAAGATGAAATTGTCATAATATAGCCCCTTTTAAAACGAAATAATTACGATTTATTATTACGCTTGTCTCCTTTAAGACATTCCTGTTTTTTGTGAACCAAAAAAAGGATATCATCTGAGTTGAATTTTTTCAGAAAATGTTGACAATGTAATTCGTAATCATTACTATTATTAAAGTATAAATCGTAATCGTTACGAATAACTTTTATTGTAATCTTTGAATCTAGTGTTTGAAAGGAATGGATTAAGTGAAAAATGCAATTACACTTAATAACGTGAATGTCCACCTTGGAGGAGAATGGATTCTTCGAAATTTGTCATTCAATGTAGCCTTTGGAGAATTTATGGGAATTATCGGACCAAATGGAGTAGGTAAGACAACCTTACTGCGGGTGTTATTAGGAATGATTCAACCACAGGATGGAACGGTGAAAGTAGGTGGGAAAAATATTAAATCTGCGGGATCTTCTTTGATTGGGTACGTTCCTCAATCGCGTCAGATTGATCCGGAAACTCCTATTCAGGGGAGAGATTTTGTAAGCTTTGGATTGCCGCATAAATATAGGCCTTGGTTAACAAAGCAAGACCGTATACTGGTAGAAGAAGTTTTACGTTTGACAGATTCAGAAAAATATGCAGATAAACCACTAGGTAAACTTTCAGGTGGGGAAAGACAACGACTGTTTTTAGCACAAGCACTACTTCGAGACCCCAGGGTGTTATTACTCGATGAACCGACCTCTAACCTTGATCCTGGTGCTCAAGAAAACCTTGCAGCTGTAGTTCAACGAGTCAACCAGGAACGTGGAATCAGTGTAGTATTTGTAAGTCATGATGTGAATTTAATCTCTAAATATGCGCATCAGATCTTGTACTTAACACGTGAAAAATATGTAAAAGGAACAGTTGAAGATGTGATGCAACCTGAAGTATTAACAAAGTTATATGGTGTACCGGTTGAAGTGATGAGGTCGGGTGCAAAGTTTCTGATGTCCTCTCCAAATTTAATGGAACCTGTAACACCTATCTGCGTTCATCCACATCCTGAAGTTTCATAGGAGGTAAATGATGTTTCAATATGATTTTATGCAACATGCTTTTGTAGCGGGAACGTTAGTTGCAATTATGTGTGGTGTAATTGGGGTCTATGTCATTGCAAGAGGTGTATCTTTCATTGCCCACATGTTCTCAGAAATCGGATTTGCTGGAGCTTCGTTCGCTATGTATATGGGTTGGAACCCAATAAACGGATTACTGCTTTTTACCACCACTAGTGCATTGGCGATTGGTCAATTGGGTACTAAAGTGTTTCGAAGGGATCTGTCCATCAATGTGATCATAAGTATTTTTCTTGGATTTGGACTGCTTTTCTTATCCTTATCGACTAAGAATGCGTCAAATGCATTTTCTATCCTCTTTGGCAGTGTGTTAAGTATCAGTACACAGCAAGTATGGGAGGTTTTAGGTTTATCTATTGGGGTTTTGATTTTGCTTTTAATAGGGTTTAAGATGTTAACCTTTGATTCCTTTGATCCTGTAGGTGCTGAGGCTGCAGGTTTGCCCGTTCGTGTTATCTCAATTTCCTTTTTACTTATTCTCTCGATTGCAGTGGTTGGCGCTATACAAATTGTAGGTGCCCTTCTTGTATTCACCCTGATGACCACACCTGCTGCAGCAGCTCATCACTTAAGTCAAAAAGTGTCACGAATGATTCTATTTTCTGTTCTTCTTGCTGTTATCGGGTTATGGTTGGGACTAGTGATTGGATATTATACGAATCTACCAGTTAGTTTCTTTATTACCGCTATACAGGGAATCTTTTATTTCGCTGCACTAGGTTGGAGGAACTATCATGAACGGATACGGATAAAAGAGTCTTTAGATGAAACCAGTACAAAGACAGCAGCATCTTAATCAAGCTATTTAAAGGAATAAATATTTAAAATAAAGGAGAAATATTAAAATGGAAAACAAAATCATGCGAAAAAAATGGTATTTACTTTTAGCTGTAGGATGTTCTGCTTCCCTTCTACTTCTGTCAGGTTGTGCTGATTCATCAAAAACAACAACTTCAGCACCAGATGGTTCTGATTCTAAAATTAAAATCGTTGCTGCTGAGAATTTTTACGGTGAAGTAGCAAAAGCTGTAGGAGGAAATCGTGTAGAAGTTACGTCGATTTTAGATAATCCTAACGTTGATCCACATGATTATGAACCTACTGCTGAAACCTCGAAATTAGTCAATGATGCGCAAATTATCGTGTATAATGGCGCTGGATACGATGCGTGGATGGATAAGGTAATCAAATCTTCATCTTCTGCCAGTTCAAAATCTGCAATTCAAGTAGCTGAGGACATCATAGGCGTAAAGGAAGGAGAGAATGAACATGTTTGGTATGACCCAACAACCATGCCTAAATTAGCTATCAAATTGGCGGATGATTTATCCAAACTAGATCCGACCCAGAAGGAAGCTTTTGATAAAAGAGCCCAAACTTATATAAAATCGCTTGATCCATTGAAAGAGAAAGTTCAAAAACTAAAGCAAGAATCTGCAACTAATATAAGTGTTTCTGAACCAATCTTTGACTACATGGCTCAAGCTTTAAATTTAAAGATTAATGATTCTCAGTTTGCTAGAGCAATAGACGAGGGTACTGATCCTGCACCAGCAGATATCGCAGCTTTGCAAAATGATTTAAATGGAAAGAAAGTTAAATTACTTGTCCATAATACTCAAAATTCAACTCCAGTGGTAGATAATATCGTTAAACTTGCAAATTCCAACAGTATACCAATTGTAAAGGTAACCGAGACTGAGCCAAAAGGGAAAAATTATCTCCAATGGATGGTAGATCAACTGGACGATGTTGCAAAGGCAATAGATAGTAAGTAACTTGGAGATGTTAATTAGATGAATGCGAATAGCGCTTTACAGTTGTTAAAGGTAAAGGGTTATAAATACACTGGTAAAAGAGAATTAATAATGCATCGTATTTATAATGAAAATCGATATTTGTCTGCAAAAGAAGTGTTTGGATTTATGCAAAAAGATTATCCAAACCTAAGCATTGACACCATTTACCGAAATCTATCCTTGTTTGAGGAGCTTAGTATATTAGAATCGACAGAATTTGAAGGAGAAAGGCTTTTTCGTTTTGCTGGTTCAAATGATCACCATCAGCATCATATAATTTGCATCAAATGCCGGAAAACGATACCTTTTGAGGGATGTCCTATGAATAACATATCTAATGTACCAGATGGGTTTGAGATTACTGGACATAAATTTGAAATTTATGGTTATTGTAAGGATTGTGATTAGTAGATAAAACCTTTTGGGTAAAATAGGCGTGGATGCCCCCCCTCGACGTCACACACGTTCTTAATCGGCAGTGCCATTAAATTAAGTTAGAATTTCATAACATAAAGACTTTCAGCCTGGCACGCAGGTCACAAGCAGTTTTGAAGTTTGCTTGCACCTGTTTTTCTAGTATCTTGATGTACCCTTAAGTCTTGATAAATCAAGCTTTCTTGCTTCCTAGGGTTTTCTTGTAATTTGTAATTTGAAAAATTTGGGCACCAAGCATGGCACCAAAGCACCTAAACATATTTTTCTAAAACGTAAGCATAGTGTATTTGGCAACATATCAAATATAGTTGCAGGAACTTCTTTATTATACAAAATCTCTATTTTTTAAAAAAACACGACAGGAGAACTCCATCTCCTGTCTATATTTATGGCACTTTTCATAAATTTTGTTGGATTTGGAACGTAATAAGGTTCATTTACTAATTTCTAGGTATACGGGTGATAAACTTATTCGAAAACAACAATCTATGCGAAAATAGCTATATTTATTTAAGATTGTCTACAGCTGCCCTTTCAATCATAAGGCCTTTCCTATAACGGTCCATAAATTGCTCAAACCCTTTTACATCTTTAGCATCTGGATCCACAGTCTTTATCGCTTGGTCAACGAATACCTTCTCATTTAAATATTCTTCCAATGTTTCATTTTTCTTTTTATTTAACATATATCCTCCAAGCAAGGCGATTCCCCATGCGCCACCTTCTCCTGCAGTATCCATAACAGAAACAGGAACATTAAGGGGTGCAGCCAAAATAGCTTGTGCTACACCTTCTGTATTAAACATTCCACCATGAGCTAAAATTTCATCAAGCTTGACTTTTTCTTCATTTAGTAGAATGTCCATACCTATCTTCATTGCGCTAAATGCTGAAAACAAATGAACTCGCATGAAATTAGCTAGATTGAAATTACTACCCAAAGAACGAACAAACAACGGGCGACCTTCTTCAAAATGAGTCATGTGCTCACCGGAAAGATAGCCATAGGATAGTAGGCCACCGCCATCCAATTCTCCTTGTAGGGCCAACTTAAATAAAGTCTCATATAACTTATTTTTATCCACATTAAGACCCATCACTTTGGAAAATTCTTCGAATAATCCAACCCATGCATTTATATCTGTAGAACAATTATTAGAGTGAGCCATTGCTACTAAATTTCCTGCAGGTGTAGTTACAAGATCAACTTCAGGATGTACTTTGGACAAATCTTTTTCCAGTACAACCATAGCAAATGCAGAAGTTCCAGCAGAAACATTACCAGTACG
>NZ_JBITPF010000103.1:0-4528 GCF_050468025.1 Neobacillus sp. NRS-1170
TTCGTTCATATCAGTACAATCCTTCACAAAGTCAGAAAATAATATTTGAATGCATTCCATTATTCCTCATCTCCAAAGCCAATCATCACTCCAACAACCTCTTTTGAAGTGTTATATTTTACTTTCACTTCGTACATTCCGTCACCATAACCCGACATTGAAACCGCACCACCAGGGACAACTCCCCCTTGTGCATCTGAAGCAACCATATCACAGCATGCTACATAATATCTTAATCCAACTTCATCAATCTCTAAGTTATGTACATTTTCCACTTCATATTGGATGGCTTCATCTCTACCGAATACTGCAAGATCAAAGATTCCAGCTTGTGCAGAATCAACTCCAATCGATTTATCGCAATCATGCCATTTTCCACTTGGTTTCTTTTCTCCAGTAAAAACAATTAAACTTTCAACAACTTCTTCATCAGTGTAAGATATGGATGCTCTCCATTCCCCATTTTTCACATTTGAAAGTATGATTTGCAGTTCTTCTTCTTTATCCACCTGATAACATGGATCAGTAACAATTAACTTTCCACTTTCTACAGTAAAAGTACCCACTGTTTTGGGCTTATTAGTATTCACTCTCGGCACATACCAATCAATAAATTGGCTTAATGTTGATGATTTACAGTCGCTTATTCCAGTTTTATCATTCCAAAGAAAAATTAGTTCTTGTATAAATCTTTTCCTAATACGGTAACAAAGTTTATCACCATTGGTATTTTCTCCAATACAAATCATATCACTCGGTACGTCATTAGGTCTGTTCTCTCGATTTTGTTTTACAATATCAATTGTTAATGCTGATTGTTCATTAGTTGGAATAGGGAATAAAGTCCAATCACCAAATTTTGCTCCATTCGTTTCTAAAAAAAGTTCCTTGTATTCTTCTGGAAAAATAGCACCAAGTGCTTTTTCTGTTTTTTTCAATTCAAGTAATGACACTCCATCCACTTTCGAACTTGGCTTAATCATGTTTATTACTTTCTTCATCGCTTCCTCCATAATACTTTCGGATTATTATGACATTCTACATTGCAAATTAACTACGAGTGATTTTCGATATTAATTATTAAAAACCCTCGGTGAGGGGTGGTATCAAGAAGAAGGGAAACCCGCTCAATTACTCAAAACAGGTGATGTGATAAATATCCCACCTAATGTAAAACATTGGCACGGTGCCACAAAAGACAGTTGGTTTGTACACCTCGCTCTTACACCAGGAGAAACTGAGTGGTTAAAACCTGTAGATGATGAATGGTATAATAAATTATAATTTATAGTTAATATTTATAATTCCGATCCTCCAAATGTGGAGGTCGGTTTTTTTATATAACTTTGTTAAGGATGTACTAAACTAACCTGCCCAGTTACTTCAATATGAAAAGCCGCTGAAATGGCAGCTTGCTCTTAAACACTTGCACCAGTTAGTTTAAGTGCAATTATTTACAATGTTATTATCAAGTAAACTGACACTGTAAATAAAAACGAATATCAAACACTACTTTTAGGTAGTATATGATATTCGTTTTTCGGTTCAATATATATTTGATTATTTTCTTAAAGCTTTTAATGCACCACTCCAAGCAACAACTTGGTCAAGCATTGCATTTACATTATTAAGGTGTAATTCAGCTGGCTTGAAAGTAGTATAGTTTTCAAAATCGGTAAATAAGGAAAGTGTAGGGTGAACACGAACATCTGCAATCATTAGTTCACCCATTATTCCTCGTAAATGTTCAGCTGCACGGGCACCGCCAGTTGAACCATAACTAACGATACCTGCTGCTTTGTTATTCCAGGCTTCACGAGCGAAATCAAGTGCATTTTTTAAGGCTCCTGTTATACTATGATTATATTCCTGAACGATAAATACGAATCCATCCAAGCTGTTAAGTTTTTCGTTCCAAGCTGCAATTCCTGGTTCAGTCCCATCAGTTGTGCCTAAAAAAGGTAATTGATAATCAGCAATATCTACAATTTCATAGTTTGCATCTCCACGTTTGTCAGCAATTCCTTTAACCCATTCTCCCACTTGTGGGCTAACTCGTCCCTGTCTTGTACTCCCTAAAATAATACCTACATTTAATTTTTCATTTGTCATTGTTTTTTCCTCCTATTTAGCTTATTAAAATTTATTTTTCCAAACTTTGTGCACCCATTCCAATTCTCTTTAATAAATCAATTAGCTGTTCTTTTTCATCATTCGAGATAAATGATAAATTTTGAGAAATGGTTGCAACGTGTTTGGGAAAAATCTCGTCAAATAATGCTCTTCCTTCTTCTGTCAGTACGACGTTAGAAGCCCTTCTATCATTTGGGTTTGGTTGTCTTTCTACAAGACCTTTCTTTTCTAACTTATCTACGACATAGGTAATACTTCCACTAGGAATAGAGAATTTCTCACTAATTTTTTGGACAGGATGTGGACCTTTGCTGTAAAGCAATTCAAGAATCATAAAATTTTCATTATTAATTTTATGACTTTCAATGTCCTTCTGAATATTTGCAACAACAGATCTGGAAGCCTTCATCCAAACACGAAACAATCTCAAATCCAGATTACTTTGTTCTTCCATCACCAAACCTCCTTTAAAAATTAAGGTTATCTTGGTTTTATATATAAAGGATAATCTATTTCAGTTGGAATCTCTATTAGCAGCATCCGAAGTTCTTCACCTTTAGGCTGAATGGTAACTGTTTCAACTTTCTTTGATTGAATAATGATGAAATCCTTATTATCAAGCGAAGTCTCCAATTCATCAATAACACCGCCATTACCTCTAATCGCTAAAACAGCTAGGGTCCGATTTGGTGAAAGAGTATAGCTATAGGTTGCACCAATTTCATCATCATACATCTTGGCATCTGTCACGTAATCCTCATGGACATATTTCGAGTAAGTAGGTGTTCGCTTTATCGCTTGGCTCTAATGTGGCTCAAACCAAATTTGAAAGTCTTCTGACCGTTCAAGAATAGATTCGGCATGCTGCACACCTGAGCCTGCTTGCATCACTTAAACACCACAAGCACCTAATTCGTTAATCGTACCAAGAGTATCTTGGTGACGACCTCTACCCTTTATGAAGTAGGTTAATATCTCAAAATCCTGATGAGGATGAAAGCCAATACCACTTTCACCTTCAGATTTGCCCACGCCCAGTAAAACAATGGTCCAAGACGATTAATAAAGGAACGCTTAAAGCAATGAACCAAAATTTATTAGTAATACAATTAATCCTAATATTAATAAAATGATTGGCATCATCATATTTTTGACTGAATCTTTAATTTTAATATGAGTAAAAATAGCCCCAATCATTGTTACAGCTATTAATAATCCACCCCAAGCAGCCAATGTTTCATTCCAAATACCTGCAATAACTAAAGCAGCCGATATAAGTTCCACTAATCCTGTAAATACTCTAAACCATCCTGGATACCCATAATGTTTAAATCCTTCAACCATTTGCTTTGAACCGAACTTTATTAATCCAAACATTAGGAATCCTATTCCCAATAAAACTTGGAGAATAATTGATAAAACAGTCATTTATATTTCTCTCCCTTTACCCTAATATTATTTATCCTAATCTTAGGACTTTTTTATCCTAACATTAGGACATATTTTGTGTCAACAAAAAAACAACTCAATTTATGGATATTGGGTTGTTTTTATCTACTATTCGAATTGTTTCTTATTAAGCTAACCTGCTTCGTAGTGCAAAAAAAAAGATCCCAGCAGCAATCCCCGTTCTTTAACCCTTGCCCCCTATAGCTTAAGTACATCTTTTTACAAACTGACGACAAAAATAAAGACAAATCTGATCCTCTGATAAATTAAACTCTAAATTGGAAAAAGAAAGACCTGTATGTTATTGTACCCCAAGGTCTTAAATTGTTTAGTGCTCAACTACAAACAAGCCCAACTGTTCTATTGCGGGTCTTATTGAATCAATTGATTTTGAAGTGTGTACTCCCATCAGATAATCATATCCTATAAAGACTTTCAGTTTTCGAGGGAAATAAACATCAGAACCAATATCTTCCCGAAAAAGTAATCGGCAAAAAAGAACTACTTTCTCTTTATCTATTTTTTCTATATCCCAAGTATTTGTATAAACCTCCATTAAGTCATTAGGATAAAGTTCATCAAATTCTTTCGTATTCTCAAGAAATTTTTGGTAGGAAAAACTTCGTATTACATTGTTTACCAATAGATACGGAACTCCTAAATAATCCATTACTAACTGTATAGCTTTAATATAGCTATCTTCAACTTGCTTATATGTTTCAATTGTAAGTCCCTCACCTTCAAAAGACTTACCGATATCACTAATTGCGGTCAAATCTTCTTTAAGATTCCTTCTTTTTTCATCACGGAACTTTGGGTTGTATTTTGTAATTTAATACTTATACAATCTTATCTCCCAGACTATTTTTTAAACGAACCTGAACTTTAGATTAAAAAGATAAATGAACGCCTCAGCAATCCTATTATTAATACAGATAGGTAAGGG
>NZ_JBITPF010000104.1:0-16605 GCF_050468025.1 Neobacillus sp. NRS-1170
GCTCGTTTCAAATGAAACGAGTATTATTGTTTGTTGACGTTTTTGTTTGTTTAGTTTTCAAAGAACAATCATATAAGGTAATTTGGAGCGGGTGATGAGAATCGAACTCACAACATCAGCTTGGAAGGCTGAGGTTTTACCACTAAACTACACCCGCATATTTAATTTCGAATGGTCGAGAAGACAGGATTCGAACCTGCGACCCCTTGGTCCCAAACCAAGTGCTCTACCAAGCTGAGCTACTTCTCGTAATAATGGCGCGCCCGAAAGGAGTCGAACCCATAACCTTCTGATCCGTAGTCAGACGCTCTATCCAATTGAGCTACGGGCGCATCTTGTTAAAACCAACTTTTATAGTTTATCACACTTAACTTGGTTTGTCAAATCTTTTTTTGAATCTTTTTTGGTGCGGCCGAGAGGACTTGAACCTCCACGGGGTTGCCCCCACTAGGCCCTCAACCTAGCGCGTCTGCCATTCCGCCACGACCGCATTAAATCAGCGACAAAGATAATTGTATCAGATTACCGATTGCTTTTCAAGAGGAAATAAATGGTGCGGGTGAAGGGAGTCGAACCCCCACGCCTTGCGGCGCCAGATCCTAAGTCTGGTGCGTCTGCCAATTCCGCCACACCCGCATAATTTAAATGGTGAGCCATGAAGGACTCGAACCTTCGACCCTCTGATTAAAAGTCAGATGCTCTACCGACTGAGCTAATGGCTCATTTCATGTTCATGAGCTAATGGCCCAATAAAAGAAATGGCTGGGCTAGCTGGATTCGAACCAACGCATGACGGAGTCAAAGTCCGTTGCCTTACCGCTTGGCTATAGCCCAATAACAAAAAAATAATTAAGTGGCGGTCTGGACGGGACTCGAACCCGCGACCTCCTGCGTGACAGGCAGGCATTCTAACCAACTGAACTACCAGACCAATTAATTAAGAAATAGAAAATGAGCCTTTTGCTCATTCCCCATTTCTGATGACCCCTACGGGATTCGAACCCGTGTTACCGCCGTGAAAGGGCGGTGTCTTAACCGCTTGACCAAGGGGCCAAAATTTTATGGCGGAGAAGGAGGGATTTGAACCCTCGCGCCGGTTACCCGACCTACACCCTTAGCAGGGGCGCCTCTTCAGCCTCTTGAGTACTTCCCCAATATGGCTCCGCAGGTAGGACTCGAACCTACGACCGATCGGTTAACAGCCGATAGCTCTACCACTGAGCTACTGCGGAATAATTTTTATTGCCGACTACGTTAGGCGATTGCCCTGTCGACTCTTTACATTATAATGACGAACTAATATAAAGTCAATATGATTTTTCAATAAAGATTTTTTCCAAAATCTTACGTTACTCTAATATCACCTCTTGTATCTTCGCCAATTTCCCTTTGCATTTCCCGCATACATATCTACCGGTATTAATGCTTCTTTTTCTTTGATAGGATTGCTTGCATTTCGTACATTGATAGACAAGAATTTTTTTCAGAGGACGTTTTACTTTCCGTTCTGGGAGCTGATTGCAAAAACGAGGGGCCCCAACTTTTTTTAAAAGGGCTTTAAAGTCTTGATCACGGTGCTGATATCCTTTTCCTTCAAGATGAAGATGGTAATGGCATAGTTCGTGTTTAATAATCCCAATTAATTCTTTTTCTCCGAGCTGTTCTAAATACTTTTTGTTGATTTCAATATTATGTGTGCTTAAAAGATATCTGCCGCCAGTTGATTTTAACCTTAGATTAAAGGAAGCACGGTGCTTAAATGATTTTCCAAATGAGTTAATTGAGATTTTTTCTACCAATAACTGAAGACTTGAATCATCCACTTAAACTCCCCTCCCTTTCTCTTAGAACGTGACAACCTATTATAGCATATATTGTTTATACCCTTATTGAAGATTGCTTTTCGGGAGGTTTTAATTATGCCGACTTGGTTTCAAAACCAAATGAAAAGAGCTTTCTATGAAAAGAACCGCTACCAGATCAAGATGTTAAACCAGTGCTGGTTTTTTTACAGAAAAAAACACTGCTCGTAAAAGCAGTGTTTTCTCTTGAATTAAGATGGCTGGAGCATGGTTAGGGCAACCCTGCCTTTTTTCATATCAACGGAATCTACCCAAACAGTAACTACATCGCCAACAGATACGATATCTAATGGATGTTTTACAAATCGGTTGCTCAGTTTTGAAATATGAACAAGCCCGTCTTGTTTAACACCAATATCAACAAATGCACCGAAATCCACAACATTACGAACAGTACCTTGGAGCTCCATACCGGATTTTAGGTCTTCTAGTTTTAATACATCTTTTTTCAAGAGTGGACGAGGTAAGTCATCGCGCGGGTCTCTCTCAGGTCTCACCAAAGCATCGACGATATCTTTTAACGTTAATTCGCCAATCGACAATTCTTCAGAAACAGACTTTAGGTCAAGACCGCTTAATGCAGCTTTTAACTCTTCGGAACCTAAATCGTCCGTAGTAAAGCCCAGTTTTGCTAATAGTTTCTTTACCTCGTCATAGTTTTCCGGATGAATTCCTGTCCGGTCTAGCGGCTGTTTACCATCTATTACCCGTAAAAAGCCAATGGCCTGTTCATAGGTTTTCGCACCAAGGCGGGGCACTTTCTTCAACTGAATCCTGCTTGTGAATTTACCTGTCTCTTCTCTCATTTTGACAATATTGTTTGCAGCTGTTTTGTTAAGACCCGCAACATATTGTAAAAGAGAGGATGACGCGGTATTCACATTTACGCCTACCCGGTTAACCGCAGTTTCTACGACAAAATGCAACGATTCTGAAAGCCTTTTTTGTGACACATCATGCTGGTATTGGCCTACGCCGACTGATTTCGGGTCGATTTTTACCAATTCAGCTAATGGATCCTGCAAACGTCTTGCAATAGATACCGCGCTTCTTTCTTCAACCTGGAAATTCGGGAATTCTTCCCTTGCCAAGTCAGAGGCGGAGTAAACACTGGCGCCAGCTTCATTGACAATTAAATAGAAGATTTCTTCATCCATTTCTTTTAAAATATCAGCGACAAACTGTTCTGTTTCCCTTGATGCAGTACCGTTCCCGATTGCCGCCATTTCTACTTTATATTCACGCAAGATGTTAATAAACTTTTCTCGGGCTTCTTTTGCTTTGAAATCAGAAAGATGTGGATAGATCACATCAATTTTCAACACTTTTCCCGTTTCATCCACCACGGCTAATTTACAGCCTGTCCGGTAAGCCGGATCGACACCAATGACGACTTTTCCCTTCAATGGTGGCTGCAACAATAAATTACGCAGGTTCTCGGAAAAAATATGTATCGCTTGTTCCTCTGCTTTATCTGTTAACTCAGAGCGGATTTCACGCTCAATTGATGGTTGAATCAAGCGTTTGTAGCTGTCCTCTATTGCTTCTAATACGATTGGCGCTGCAGATGAGTTTGTCTTATGGATCCATTTTTTAAATAGATAAGACAGAATTAAGTCAGGATTTATTTTTACGGAGACTCGAAGAATGTCTTCTTTTTCGCCGCGATTTAAAGCTAATATTCGGTGAGGAACGATTTTGTTTACAGGCTCTTCGTACTCATAGTACATTTCATAAACGTTTTTCTCGTCCTTTTCTGCTTCTTTTACCGTAGAGGCAACTGTACCGGATTTGGTTGTTTCTTTACGAATCCATTTACGGCCTTCAGCATCATCAGATACCATTTCAGCGATGATGTCTTTAGCACCTGCGATAGCCTCTTCAATCGTTAGGACCTCTTTTTCCTCGGATAAAAACTCCCTTGCTTTCTCATCGATATTTTCATTCGAAAAAGTTAGCAGCCACTCGGCCAATGGCTCGAGACCTTTTTCTTTTGCGATGGTGGCCTTGGTTCGTCTTTTCTGTTTGTATGGACGATATAAGTCTTCTATCTCTTGAAGTTTTTCAGCCTTCGTTATATTCTGCTGGAGTTCATCGGTTAATTTACCCTGTTCAGCGATGATGCGGATAACTTCTTCTTTTCTTTGTTCAAGGTTTTGTATGTATTGCCAGCGTTCTAGGATATTGCGGATTTGTACTTCATCGAGAGCGCCGGTCATTTCTTTTCGGTAGCGTGCAATAAATGGTACTGTATTTCCTTCATTTAATAGAGATATAACATTTTTAACTTGCTTGTAGGGAATAGCAAGTTCGGTGGCAATTTTCCCTAACAACTGATCTTCTTTTATCATTGTTTCAGTCACAAGAATAGTCCTCCAATCTTTTTTCTTATTGTATCAAATTAGCAGGGTCGTTTCATTAAACGAGCGTTGCCCCCTTTTTTCATGACCGACTTTTTCATGGTTGCGGATATTTTGAAGTGCTCTCATCGACCGACACTCTTCTTTTTTCTTGTTCACGGGCTTTATGAACCGTCCTTATCGACCAGCTCTTGTTCACAGGCTTTATGAACCGTTCTTATCGACCGACACTCTTCCTTTTTCTTGTTCACGGGCTTTATGAACCGTTCTTATCGACCGGCTCTCCTCTTTTTTATTGTTCACAGGCTTTATGAATCGCTCTTATCGACCGCCGCTTCTCTTTTTTCTTGCTTACGGGCTTTATGAACCGCTTTTATCGACCGCCGCTTCTCTTTTTTCTTGCTCACGGGCTTTATGAATCGCCCAGAGTGACCACTACCTTCTTTTTTCGCCTTCACGGGCACTGTGTTCCGCTCAGAGTGACCGCAACACTCCTTTTTTCACCTTCACGGGCACTGTGTTCCGCTCAGAGTGACCGCTACCTTTCTTTTTTCACCTTCACGGGCACTGTGTTCCGCTCAGAGTGACCGCTACCTTTCTTTTTTCTCCTTCTCAGGCACTGTGAGGCCCACTTAAATTATTATAAAAAAAAGCAAGCCACGAAAGCTTGCTTCTAAGCAGTATTAAGTTTAAGGGCAGAATATGTATGAAAAAACGCTCTTTTAAAAGAGCGTTCATTTAACTAAAATTCGATGAGACCTAAGCTGACTTGCAAGGCTTCATCCACTTTTTCCATCATTTCGTCATCGAGATGGGTAATTTTATCGGTTAACCGCTGCTTATCAATTGTACGAATTTGCTCTAACAGAATGACCGAATCCCGTTCAAATCCGTAGCGCTTCGCATCAATTTCTACATGAGTTGGGAGCTTCGCTTTTTGTATTTGAGCTGTAATCGCTGCAACAATCACTGTGGGACTAAACCGATTCCCGATGTCGTTTTGGATGACAAGTACAGGACGGACGCCGCCTTGTTCTGAACCAACAACTGGGGATAGGTCCGCGAAATATACGTCACCACGCTTGACAATCAAAGGTTTATCCTCCGCTTACAAGACGTTCAACTGTATGTTCTGCCTCATATTCTGCTTGAAATGCTTCAGATGCAATTCGAAGATTAATCTTTGCCATTTCCATGTATCCTCGTCTCATGGACTCGCGAATTTGTCTCTTTTTACGTTCGCGTAAATACATTTTTGTTGCCTGGTAGATAAACTCGCTTCGGTTTACATTTTCTTGCTTTACGAAACCATCTAACTCAGTTAATAAGTGTTGCGGTAACTTCACTAAGATTTCCGTAGTTGCGCCAGTTTCAGACACAAACATACACCTCCACCATCACTACACACCATTTTTTATCTGTACCATATTTTATAATAACACTAAACGAGCCCAATTCATAGACTAAATATAATTCTACTGTATTATAAGCCAATAAAAGCCTCTTTTATGCATAAACAACCGCAATATCATAAATATGTTAAAATTTCTTTTTTTAACCCTGTTATTCATCGAGCAAGTAATTTT
The DNA here is from genome assembly GCF_050468025.1 of Neobacillus sp. NRS-1170. Taxonomy (NCBI): domain Bacteria; kingdom Bacillati; phylum Bacillota; class Bacilli; order Caryophanales; family Bacillaceae; genus Neobacillus; species Neobacillus sp. NRS-1170. Next base: position 5,809 of record NZ_JBITPF010000104.1, read on the forward strand.
TTATCTCGACAATTTTACCGCCTTTTTTGTAAAGCCGCGGAACACGCCCTGCTACCATACAAGGGATTTCGTAATTAATCGTTTCCAATTTGGCAGCAATATCATTGATTGATATCGTTTGGTTACCGTCTGACCCGATTAACGTTACAATTGTTCCAACCGGAACCTCATAAGGAAGACGAATCATGCATTGATCCATACATATTCTCCCAACAATCGGCACCCGCTTCCCATCCACAAGAACTTCTTGGCCGGACAACTTACGAATCCAGCCGTCAGCATAACCGATGGGAATCGTTCCAATCCATTCATCTTTACCTGCTTCATACGTTGCCCCATAACTCACTTTATCGCCTTTTTGAAGCTTTTTCACATGGACAAGCCGGGCCTTTAATGAAAAGGCCTCTTCTAAAGAAAATGGAATTTCTTTTTCCATCTCAAGCGATGGTGTTAAGCCGTACATCGCAATCCCAAGACGCACTGCATTAAAGTAAGCTTTCGGAAAACGAATGGCAGCGGCACTATTGCTGGAGTGAACAAATTTCGGCCGTTTCGTTAACGCTGTCAGCACGTTTTCAAACGCAGCTAATTGCTGCTGAAAATAGGTTTGATCCAGTTCATCAGCAGTCGCAAAATGAGTATAGATTCCTTCCAAAAGAAACCCTGCCTCATTCAAAATCATTTGCTCCAATTCTTTTAACTCTTCGCCGGTGCGAATGCCAAGTCTCCCCATGCCCGTATCAACTTTTATATGAACGGTTAGCTTCTCATCGGCTTGCAAATGTTTTTTGGCCTCCTCAAGCCATTCTTTTTGGAAAACAGTGAGAGTGATCTGATTTTTTGCAGCCATTTGCACATCTTGTGGACGCGAGGCACCTAATACGAGAATGGGAGCTTGAATGCCTTTTTTTCGTAATGCGATGGCTTCATCCATAAATGCAACTGCTAAATAAGCAGCCCCTGCGGCCAAAGCGGTTTCAGCCACCTTAGCATCTCCATGTCCGTAAGCATTGGCTTTCACAACCGCGATGATATCAACCTCTTTAGGGAGTTGATTTTTAATGGAGGTAACATTTGCTTTTATACAATCTAAATCCACTTCAGCCCAAGTATCGCGATAAAAATGATCAAGACTTTCCATAATTCCACTTCCTAAAATGAGTTATCACATTATTATATATTACCATAAAAAAACAGGCTCTAGGATAGAGCCTGTAACGTAAGCGTTTATTTTACCGCATCGCCTTGAACAGATTGTGCAACATCAATTAATTCTTCTTTGGATAGGTTTTTCGAAGCAATCATGTAATCGACGCCATCATGTGACCAGGAGATTGAATGATCGGTTACTGCTCCGATAGTTAATCCTAAATCAACGATATCTCCTTCGACATAGGTAGGAGCTGTTGCTTCTTTTACCGTTACTTTTTCTTGGACGAGTGTAAATGATTTTTTGCCATCATAGGTGAGGACGACCCTTTTTCCATTTTTGATCTTCACTTCTTTTTCCCCGATTAACTTCGTTCCTTTAAGCTCAGCCGTTGGATACTTCACCGTGAAGGCCTTGTCGCCGCCGTCCGCCATGGCCGGTAAATGAAGCTGAGCGCGGGTCATGTTCTTCTTCATATCGAAAGCGTCCTTGTCGAAGCTGGCGTTAAATTTCACCTTGGAGAACTCCACTGTTACCAGAGCATTTCGATCAGGATCCATCACTTTGACAACAGCTGGTGATAAATCTTTTTTATTCAACTTAATTTCCTGGAATGGAAGCATACTATTGTTTTGATAACGGGTTTTCGTTTCAAATACATAGTAATCCTTTGTTGTCGAGAATTTAGCGCTTTTATCAGCGACAATATCCTTGATTAACGATTCATACAAGTAAGCTTGGCTGCTGTTTTGCGGCCAATCGCTTTGGAAGCGGAAGCTTTTATTTAGCGCAGGCGTTAAGACAAATACCCCTTGTTCATTACGCAAGATCATTTGGCTTTGATCCTTTTCGGCATTTTTCAAATTTACTCGATAAAAGGTAGGATCTTTATGCCAGATTTCAACGTTATAAACTTGAGAATCGGAGCCCATTTTTAATGTCATTTTGGCATTGACCTTATAACCGGACAGATCTCCCAGTTTACCATTTAGCTCCTTTACCACATCCTCTTGCGATTTAGAGCCACAGGCAGCAAGCATGAAGATGACCATCAGTCCCGTCATGAGCAGCAACAACTTTTTCCTCATTCCTTCAACCCCTTCTTGTCTCATTTCATATGATTATAAGAAGAGAAAGGCAGGGAATGCCCATAGCTGACCTTGTCTCTCCTATTTCCCTATGAATATATGAGACAACCTTTGGGTTTATGATAAGGAGATTGCCAAGCTGTTTAAAAAATATATCCTTATTCTTCTATCACCACTTGAGCAACTGCATAATCCCGACTGTGTGAAATAGATAAATGCGCTCTAATCTCAGGTTTAACGATAATAGGCTTACCAAATGAATCTGAAGCAATTTCGATATCTAAAAAGGATAACTCCTTGCCGATTCCAGTACCAAAGGCTTTGGAAAAAGCCTCTTTTGCAGCAAATCTTCCTGCTAGAAATTCAACTTTACGGCGTTCAGAGAGAGTTTCAAGCGAATCCTTTTCACGGGCAGTTAAAATCCTCTCCGCAAATTTCCCCTGTCTATTTAGCAATTCCTGAATCCTGGAAAGTTCAATAATATCAATGCCAATCCCTTTAATCATCGTTTCTCTTCCTTCTATTTAAATTCTTACTAGCATATTAGTGTACAAGATAGCAATTCTGTTTATGATGGTAATGAGAGGAGGTCATATAATGTTTACCAGAACCGAAAGCTTTCGTGAATTTATCCGCTTTTATCCGATTGTTTCTATTATTATTGCCATTCATGTAGGATTATATCTTTTAACTATTTTACCAATGTTTCCAAACGATTGGTTCTTCGAAAACCTTTCCGGCGTCAATCTTTATATTATGGAAGGGGAATATTGGAGACTGATTACACCGACATTCATGCACGGCAGTTTTTCACATATGCTGTTTAATAGTTTTTCGCTTGTGTTATTTGGGCCGGCCCTTGAGCGTATGCTTGGAACCGGAAGATTTATTTTCGTATATCTCGCCAGTGGACTCATCGCCAATCTAGCAACGCTGCTTCTTGAGCCGAAATCGTACATGCATGTTGGCTCAAGTGGTGCAATATTTGGACTGTTTGGATATTACATTGCGATTATTATTTTTCGGAAGCATATGCTTACAAAACAAAATTCTCAAATTATTATTACCATTTCTGTTGTCAGTGTGATCATGACCTTTTTACAGCCAAATATAAACATCACTGCCCATTTGTTTGGGCTGCTTGGCGGATTTTTACTTGGCGCCATTCCTTATTTTAATAAAAAAGATTTGGCGGATTCCATTTATGTAACGGCAAGCTGGGCTGGGAGCCAAAGAAAAAATTTGTCTTTTCAATCTCCTATAAAGCTTATTATTTGGGGAGCGATTATTATTATCGCCATTATTGTTTTCTTAGCGCAAAGGTAAAGGGATTGCCAACGAAGCTAAACCTCGGTGCAGTCCCCTTTTTTATTTCTTGAATACCATTCAAAGATTTTCTCTATATCACTTTTTTCTAAATCAATGACAGACCCGCCTCCAACACCGACTCCCGATTTAACATTGGCTTCGATGGTTCCTAGGTTTCGTTTCCGCTGAAAGGGGCTTTCCCTAGTTTCTAAGCTCTGAATTTTATTTTTCTTCATAAAAACGGTTGTTCGTTTTATAAACTGAAACCTCAGACTTAGCTGCTGCTCATTGAGAGCCCAGCCAGCAGCCTTGTATTTTAATATAGCCCAATTGGTTACAAGCGCTAATAAAATGAAAGAAAGCATACCCCATACTTTTAAAAAGATAAGCGAAATAAGGACAATGGGAATCACGAAGTACCAGGTGCGTAAAATATACCGCCACATCGCCCGTTTAGGGGCTGGGTTGAAAGAATTCGCAAAGATATAATCAGGTAAATGAGGCTCGATCATTGATTGAATTTGCTTCACTCTTACAATCGGCAAAAGAGTGACATTTGCACCTTCGAGATTCGCTATGGAACCGCCTGCACTTTCAATAGTGACAGTGCCATAACCGAGGAAGTGCCTGACAAGAGTTTCACTAACGCGGATAGCTTGTATGCGGTTCAAAGGAATGGTGATTTGTCTTTTTTCTAACAATCCCTGTGAAATGATGAAATCTTTTTCTGTTTTCATCACGGTAAAATTTGCATACCTCAGCATCGTCATGACCAGTGCGATCAGCCATGCAAGGAAAAACCCAAGAAACACGATGATGGCGATGATAAATAAATTATGTACCGCCCATTTTTCAAAACCGCCAAATAATCGTTGAAATGGAATGAGGTCGTCTAATTGCGAAAGCAACGCAAATACGGCAGATATCACAACTCCGATGCCGCCTGATGTTAATGATAGAATCATTAAATGGCCGAAAGAAATTTTAAAAACGGGCTGTCCTTCTTGAACAAACTGCGTCTCACTCGCTCCTCGATTTTTTGCGGCGGCTACATACTCTTTAATCAGCATAGCTTCTTCTTTGGAAATGGCCGAAAGGACTGCTTCGGCCTCCTCACCTCCACCGCCGCCAGCAGTTTCAATTTGCACCTTCACTAATCCAAATATTCGCTGCAAAATCCCTTCAGTCAAATCGATGCTTTGAATCCGTTCAAATGGAATATAACGTTTCTTGCGGATAAAGACTCCATGTTCAATCCGAAGTTCATCGTTTTCGAAACGAAAAGTAAACCTTAACCAGGATACTATCCCTGTTAATAAAATAATCAAAACAACGACTAACGTAATGACCAAAGAACCCGCTAAACCTTCCTTGCCATGCCGGCCAACAGAGATGATAAAGGCAATCCCAGGCAGGGTAAGACCTTTTAATCTCTTACCAGTTTGAATCACACTTGCTATTGGATGAAGCCGTTTCGGTTTAGACATCTTCTTCCGCCACCCTTGCCAATTTTGAAATAAAGAATCGCAATTCCTCTGCTTCGCTCTCTTCCAGGGCAGGAATCTCATGGGCCGTAGCGGCCGTATGAACAACCACAGAGGCAAGCTTATATTTTCGTAAAATTGGCCCCTGCACGGTATCCACATGCTGGACCCGAACCATCGGGACTAGCGTGCGGCTGATGATAAAAATTCCTTCTTGCAATTCAATTTCCTCTTCGCGCACCTCATATCGCCAGCGCTTCCATCTTAAAGCAGGAAATAGAATAATATGTAAAAAGGGAAAAATCACTCCAAGCACGATTAAGAGGACGGAAATCCAAAATGGCCAGTCGAAAATATGTATGAGGAAAAGGAATAAAGCGGTTATCGACCAGCCAATTGCTGACTTAATGATACCCGAGATGCGCCACACCTTTAGGGCTTTTGCAGAAATTCGTTTTTGCGGTTCAGAGAACACAGAACCCTCCCCTCCTCCTGAACTAACATCCCAATTAGTATACTCAAAAAAGCATGGATATAATATCCATGCTTTTTGTCTCAATGGTTAAAGCTTCTTGGCTTTGATGATTTACCGCCAGTTCTTTTTTCACCAGTTCTTGGCTTTACCGGTGCTTTTTTTCGGCGATCCGAGCTATAGCCGCGTGAATCATCCTTGCGGCGGCGGTCACGATCATTATACGGCTTTCTTTCCCGTTTTTGCGGAAGAGGTGCTTCATCTGTTAATTTAACTGGAGTTGTATCCGGTTCTTTTGTTAACATCTTCAGTACTGCGGCAACAACTGTTGTTGCATCATTTGCTTCTAACAATTCATCTGCAGCAGCTTTGTAATAATGAAGATTGTTGGACTCAATTGTTTGCGTGATCTTGTCAACAACTGCACGTTGTTGGCCTTCTAACGCTTCATCAAGAGTTGGTGCCTTCATTCTTTCCATTTTGCGTTTCGTTGTTTTTTCAACCACAGAAAGGTAAGACTTTTCACGTGGTGTAATGAATGTCATTGCTACGCCTGTTTTTCCGGCACGGCCAGTACGTCCAATACGGTGAACATAGCTTTCTGGATCCTGCGGAATATCGAAATTGTATACATGGGTAACGCCAGAGATATCAAGACCACGTGCTGCTACGTCTGTTGCGACAAGAACATCAATTGTTCCTTCTTTAAATTTACGAAGAACCTGCAGACGCTTTGCCTGGCTTAGGTCGCCATGAATACCTTCTGCCGTATAACCTCTTAGGTTCAATGCCTCAGATAATTCATCGACACGGCGTTTAGTACGTCCAAAAACAATCGCCAGCTCCGGTGATTGAATATCCAATAGTCTTGTTAACACATCAAATTTGTTTTTCTCTTGTGTTTCAAGATAGTACTGTTCAATTAATGGAACCGTCATTTCTTTCGTTTTCACACGAACAATCTGAGGGTCCTTCATGAATTTCTCAGCCATTCTTTGAATTGGTCCCGGCATTGTAGCTGAGAAAAGTAATGTTTGACGCTCAGCAGGTGTAGATGCAAGAATAGACTCAATATCTTCAATGAATCCCATATTTAACATTTCATCTGCTTCATCAAGAATAACTGTGTTAACAGTATCTAAGCGCATTGTCTTTCTGTTGATATGGTCTAACACACGTCCAGGAGTCCCAACAATAATGTGAGGAGCTTTCTTTAATGAACGGATTTGGCGTCCAATATCCTGTCCTCCATAAATTGGAAGCACGCGAACTCTTTTACCCGCTCCGATTTTATAAAGTTCCTCTGATACTTGAATCGCTAATTCCCGAGTTGGTGCAATAATAATCCCTTGGATCGCATCAGCAGTCGTATCAATTTTTTCAACCAATGGAATTCCAAATGCAGCGGTTTTACCAGTTCCTGTTTGAGCTTGGCCGATCAAGTCTTTATTTTCTAGGCTCAATGGAATCGTTTCTGCTTGGATTGGGGTCGCTTCCTCAAAACCCATTTTGAGGACAGCTTTTAAAGTGGCCTGACTTAGGCCTAAGTCTTGAAACTTCGTCAATGTTTTCAATCTCCTTCATCTATATGAAAATATTTTATATCGTGCTGAATATTTTTTCCGATACGCATCAGTTACATCATTATTTTACCAAAAAAAAGACATTCTCCAAAGGAGTATGCCCTATTTTCATCGTTCTTTAGACACGTTGATGATAATCATACCATTTTCATTAGTATAATGCAATAAAGACAAATTCTATACATCCTTACTGCTTCATCAAAAAATCCAATACTTGGGAAAATAGGGCCTCTTTTTCCTCGCAATGACAAATATGATGTTTCGACTGTTTAATATACGTGAGTTTTTTTTGATTAGCACCAATCGTCTGATATAAGTATTCAGCACTTTTCGGCGGCACAATCCCGTCACACTCTCCTTGTGCGATTAAAGTCGGCGTCTGTACCTGATGCAGCATAGGTTTGATAAAGGAAACAAGACGACGGAATTGCAAGGTGGCCGCAAGTGGGGTTTCTGTTATTTTTCTTTTATAGCGCTGAAATAATTCATTCTTCTGTAAGTTTCCATTTACTGAATCCTTCAGGACAGAGAAAATATCAGCAGCCAATTGTTTAGGATTCACATAAAAGGCAGCCGCACTTAATAAAACAAGCTTGTCCACACGATATTGGGCTGCTAGAAAGCTGGCAATCATGCCGCCCATGGAAAAGCCAATCACATACACGGTATCACAAACTTCGATAAGACTTTTCAATTCTTCCTCGGCATGATGAATCCACTCGTCAAAGTGGATCCCTTTTAACGACCCCGACTCACCATGACCAGGCAGGGTCGGAACACTGAATATCCAATCCGTTCGCTCTTTCAAGTATTCTACAAGCGGTTCTACTTCATAAGGCGCACCCGTAAAACCATGAATACATAAACAGCCAATCATAATCGCTCACCTGCCGTTAATACCATTATTTACCTTGAAGAGCTGTGACGATTTCTTCTAATCTCATCCCTCTTGATGCCTTGATGAGCACCAATGTTTTATCGTTTACATACCGCTCTAATTCTTGAAGGAGCTCGCGTTTTTCAGAATAGGCAAAAACTCTTTCTTCGCCAAGCTTTTGGCTTGCCCCTTTGGCAATATGTCTGCCTAAGTTTCCATAGGTAAATAGAAAATCAATTTTATCGCTGCTTAAGCGTTCTCCAATTTGAAAATGATACTGCTCCTCTTCAGGCCCAAGCTCTAGCATGTCGCCAAGAACAAGGACTTTCCGCTCATAACCTTGAAGGTTTGCAACGAGTTCAATCGCTGCGAGCATTGATGTTGGACTGGCATTGTAAGCATCATTGATAATTTTTTCTCCGTGACTGCCTTCTACTAGCTCCATGCGCATATTTGTCAGTTTAATCCCTTTTAGCCCTTCATTTATTTTTTCAAAAGAGATTGAAAAATAACGGGCAATTAGCATCGATGCCAAAGCATTTAAAATATTATGAGTTCCTAACACGGGCAGTTCAAACCATCCATTTGCGGCATTAATGGAAAAACGGTTCCCCTGCTCCAGTTGAATAATTTCAGTTGGATAGAAATCATTTTCATCCGTTCTGCCAAACGTTTGAACTTGGATATTTCCTTTAAATTGTTGAATCCGTTCCATGAGCAGCGGCTCGTCACCATGCAGGACGGCGATGCCGCCATCTTGCAGGCCTTGGAGGATCTCAAGCTTAGCTTCGGCAATTCCTTCACGGGAGCCAAGGTCCAAAAGATGTGATTCCCCAATGTTTGTAATCACGACAGCATCAGGGCATGCGAGCTTCGTTAAAAATTCAATTTCTCCCCGGCCGCTCATCCCCATTTCCAAGACAGCAATTTCCGTGTCCTCATCCAAGCCTAAAACGGTTAACGGCAGACCAATATGGTTATTATAATTCCCTTCCGTTTTTTGAACTTTATATTGGGTTGATAAAATTCCCGCCGTCATATCTTTTGTGGTTGTTTTTCCGTTACTTCCCGTGATCCCTACGACTTTCACGGCTAGCTCTTTTCGGTACTTACGCGCTAATTCCTGTAAGGCTATCAGGCAGTCTTCGACAATCAAGATTGGCAAATGGGCCGGCGGATTCGGTACATCACTCTGCCAAAGGGCAGCAGCCGCTCCCTTATGGATAGCATCCTCCACATATTTATGTCCATCAGCCTGTTCTCCTTTAAACGGAACGAACAGGTTCCCTGCTCTTATTTTACGGGAATCAATTGAAACACCAGAAATAATGGTATTAGCAAACGAGGTGATATCATTTTTTGCAGAAACCATTTCAGCAACTTGCTGTAAAGAACGTTTTATCATTGTTGATACCCTCCTTTATTAATAAATGTAAATGGACACGGCAGTCCCGCCGTGTCACCTGTTGTTTTGATTAGAACGTGTATTTAATATTTTGTTTCTCAGCATGTCTTTCTTCTGCAAGATTTACAAGTCGTTCGATTAACTGCGGGTACTCGACCCCGGTGTGCTTCCACAATAGCGGGAACATACTGAATGGCGTAAAACCTGGCATTGTATTTACCTCATTAATTAGAACCTTGCCTTCTTTCGTTAAAAAGAAATCGGCGCGTACAAGACCGGAACAATCCAATGCTTTAAAGGCTCCGATGGCCATTTCCTTAATCTCAGCGTATTCCTCATCAGTAATATCGGCAGGAATAATTAGGGCTGTATCGCCATCCTCATACTTTGCCTTATAATCATAAAAGTCCGTTTTCGGCACAATTTCACCGGCAACCGAGACTTCAGGCTCGTCATTGCCGAGAACGCCCACCTCAATCTCACGGGCAATAACACCCTCTTCAATAATGACTTTGCGGTCAAATTGGAAGGCCTCAACGAACGCTGCCTCTAACTCAGTGCGGTTTCGGCATTTACTGATGCCGACACTCGAGCCAAGATTCGCCGGCTTCACAAAGCAAGGATAGCCAAGCTCTGTCTCCACCTTCGCATAAGACTCATCCTTCGCCTTCGCCCATTCACTTTTAATAAAAGCGACATAGTTTACTTGCGAGAGCCCAGCTTGCGCAAACACATTCTTCATTATCACCTTATCCATTCCAGCGGATGAAGCAAGAACCCCATTTCCGACGTACGGCAAGTTTAATAGTTCCAACAAGCCTTGCACTGTTCCATCTTCACCGTTAGGTCCATGCAGCAATGGAAAAATGACATCCAACGGTTCTCTTTCTTGTTTCTCCGCTTGGAAAAGGGACGGTGCCAAGGATAATGGCGACAATTGATTTCCTTGTGAGAATTCAAGTGCTTTGACATTTGCTGGCGGCTCACTTAACTGCGGTCCTTTAATCCACTGTCCGCTCGTGTTTATGTAAATAGGATGAATATCAAATTTTTCAAGGTCTAATGCTTTGATTACCGCTAATGCCGTCTGCAGGGAAACCTGATGTTCAGCGGATTTTCCTCCATATAACAAACCTAGTTTTGTTTTCATTCGAAACAAACCTCCATATTCTCATTCACGTATATTTTAACACTTTATTAATTAATAAAGGAAATGTGTAATATCCCATTTTATATGTTTTTCTCTATTGCTTAGTTTATGAACAATACTGCTTGCTTAAAAACAAATCATCATGAAAAATAGTCCCATGGCGGGACTATTTTTTAGCTATGTTAAATTTGGCTGTTGATTTCCGCTCCAGACGCTTCGCTTTCCGCGGGCGGTCCGGGGAGCCTCCTCGGCGCATATGCGCCTGCGGGGTCTCCCCTGC
>NZ_JBITPF010000105.1:0-852 GCF_050468025.1 Neobacillus sp. NRS-1170
CCTTCCGCTCCAATCAACAGCGTAAAAAATTTAACAATAGGCTATCTAACTATTTTTTAAACGACATTCAGCTTCCATTCCTTCGTTTTTTTGTCAAAGATGAGTTTGGCATGGAATGGCTTATTCGAGATGTCCTGATATTCCTCATACATATCATCCATATTGGCAAAATCACCGATGACCCAGATTGGAATTTCAATCTTCGTGCGCTGATGGTCTGCATCCCTCAACGATATACAAATTCCTTCTTTTATGAAGGGCGTTAACGAAAGGAGGATTTCTTTCGCCACCGGAGGATACGTCCGTTTTTTTCTAAGACCAAGAAGGGATTTTTCCGGTTTAAGCTCCCCGAGCTTTGCCGACAGGGCGACGCTTAATAAATGAAAAAAGTCCTTAAAGCTGCGGTAATAGATTTTGTTATACCAGCCGTCATCCTGCGCCAAATAAACAAAACGGTTACCCAGTTTATTATAAAAGGGCAATTTTAAATGCTGCTTATGGTGTCCTAAATATAAAAGTTCGGCCATTTCCTGCCCTGTTAGCTCATTCAGTCCATCTTCCTCAATAAAATCAATCCAGCAAAAATTTCCGTAACTATAGACATCTTCAGCTGCCAATTTGTTAATTCTATCTTCCGGACAATATTCGAGCAGTGTGTGCATATTAAAATCAGCATCATCAAAACGGTGCGCTAGTAGCAGCAAATGGTTTAATGAACCTGAAAAAGCAGCCGTAAATTCATCGAATTCAATACCGTAGGACATTACATACTGGTCTGTTTGATTTAAATGGACATAAATGAGATCCCGTATGTCTTGATGATGCTTCTTCAAAGCCAAACTCCTCCGTTCA
>NZ_JBITPF010000106.1:0-3433 GCF_050468025.1 Neobacillus sp. NRS-1170
TTAAAAGAAAATAAAAAGGGTGATTTTGAGGCGATTTTAGAAGAGCTTCAGCCCTATGATATTGCGAAAATCTATGGGGATTTACCGGAGAAGCATAAAGGACGCTTTCTGCTCTTTTTAAAATTCGACGTCCTAGCCGACCTCATGGAGGAGCTTGAGACGACAGATCAGCTCGATTTGTTGAATAAGCTCGGAATTGAGAAATCCAATAAAGTCCTCGATTTAATGGACAATGATGACTTGGCTTTATTGTTACATGATTTGTCTCCCGAGAAAAAGGATTCCCTTTTATCGGGGATGAACAGAGCTGAGTCCGAGGCTGTTAAGGATATCATGAAGTATCCTCCGGAAACTGCGGGCAGAATCATGACGAACCGTTTTATCTGGATTCGCAGCTATTATACAGTTCGGGAAGCAGTCGATAAGTTTAAAAGCTTTGCAGAGTTTGCCGAATCGATGAATTATCTATATGTCACCGATGAGGACCGAAAACTGGTCGGTGTTGTATCTTACCGGGATTTACTGTTAGCTGGGCTGGAGGAAAAAATCGAAGCCATCATGTACGAGCGGGTGATTTCTGTATCGGTAATGACCGATCAGGAAAAAGTTGCACAAACAGCCGAGCGTTATGACTTCTTAGCAGTTCCTGTAGTCGATGAGGAAAATGTCCTTGTTGGGATTGTCACCGTCGATGATATTATCGATGTTGTCATCAAAGAAGCCAATGAAGACATTGAAAAATTATCGGCAACGGGGAAATCGATTGACTTTGAAACAAAAACATTCGTAGCCGCAGCCAGAAGGCTGCCATGGCTTATTCTCCTTTTATTTATCGGTCTTATTTCCGGAAGGATCATCAGCAGTTTTGAGGATACCCTAAAGCAGGTTGTGGCCCTCGCCTTTTTTATGCCGATGATTGCCGGCATGACCGGGAACACTGGCACGCAATCCCTTGCTGTGGTCGTAAGAGGACTCATCTCTTATGATATCGATAAAGGAGTGGTTGCCCGTTTGGTCACCCGCGAGCTTGGGGTTGGCATCACGATTGGGATCACCTGCGCCGTCCTGATTTCGATTATTGCTTATATTTGGCAAGGGAATCTTATTTTAGGAGCAGTGGTGGGCTGCTCGCTATTTTTCACGCTGATTATTGGGACACTTGCGGGCACTATCATCCCGCTCATTTTGTACCGTTTTAAAATTGACCCGGCTGTTGCCTCAGGGCCGCTCATCACCACCTTAAATGATATTTTTTCGCTCCTCACCTATTTTGGGATTGCTACAATGTTTTTAAAGCATTTAATGTGAAAAATGAAACCTTTCATCCCCATAATCGTTATATAAGTTATAGGAATGTAATATATTTCCTAAAGGGTGTGGCGAATGGAAAGATACGTAAAAAAAGCAGACCGATTTGATTGGACGTTAACATTATTGTTGTTTCTTTTTTTCCTGATAAGTTGTGCGGCCATCTATAGTGCACAAAGCTCTGCCCAGTACGATGAAAATTTTTTAGTCAAACAAATTTTCTGGTATGCAGTTGGAGCAGGAATTATCTTAGTATCCATCTTTTTCGAAGGCTATCAATATAAACGGCTCTCCTGGTATTTATATGGATTGGGTCTTTTATTGCTGCTTGCTGTTTTTCTTGCCCCAGAGTCCATTGCTCCACATCGAAATGGGGCAAAGAGCTGGTTCATCATTCCAAAAATAGGCTCAATTCAGCCTTCCGAATTTGTTAAAACCTTTTTAATTTTAGCGCTTAGCCGTGTCATTACCACCCATCAAGAAAAGCATTTGGAGAAAACGCTGAAAACGGATTTTCTTTTACTATGTAAATTGGTGATTACCACGGCAGTTCCGCTCGGATTAATTATGCTGCAGCCTGACCTAGGGACAGGACTCGTTATTCTCTCCATACTGACAGGGCTGATTTTAGTTTCCGGGATCACATGGAAAATCATTTTACCGATATACAGCTTGGCAGCCTCTCTTGCAGGCCTAATTTTTTATCTTGTTTTGCAAAAGCCTGAATTTCTTGAAAAATACCTTCATGTTCAAACCTATCAATTTAACCGGATTTATGCTTGGCTTGATCCGAATAATCATTCCACCAGTTCTAGCTACCACTTATTAAAATCATTAAGTGCCATTGGTTCTGGTCTCATTTCCGGAAAGGGTTTTAGCCAACGCGAGGTGTATATTCCCGAGGCCCATACCGATTTTATCTTTGCTGTCATCGGCGAGGAGTATGGGTTTATCGGCGGCAGTATTGTTATTGGCCTTTTCTTTATGCTTATCTACCATTTAATTAAGACTTCCCTAGAGACTACCGATCCATTTAATACATATGTCTGCACGGGAATTATTAGTGTATTAACCTTCCATGTCTTTCAAAATGTTGGCATGACGATTCAGGTACTTCCCATAACCGGGATTCCTTTGCCGTTTATCAGCTATGGCGGCAGCTCGCTGATGGGCAACATGTTTGCCATGGGTCTGGTGTACAGCATCCGCTATCACCATCGAACCTATATGTTCTCTTCTGAAAAATCATTGAGTTCATAGAAACCATAAATATTTCATTATTAGATAAACTGTTATAAAATAAATCATGTTGAAAACATATATTTACTTAAGTGAAGGTGAACTATGGCAGACTATATTAACTCTATTTTGGAGTTCTTATCGCAATTAGGTTATTTCGGCATTGCCTTAGGATTGATGATAGAGATTATCCCAAGTGAGATTGTTTTAGGCTATGGCGGTTATATGATTTCTCAAGGTCATCTCGGCTTTCCAGGTGCCGTCATTGCAGGTACGATCGGCGGCACGATTGCTCAATTATTTTTATATTGGGCCGGATATTATGGAGGCAGACCGTTTTTAGAGAAATATGGAAAATATGTTCTGATTAAAAAGAGTCATATTGATATTGCTGAAAATTGGTTTAATAAATACGGCGCCGGCGTTATTTTTTCGGCACGATTTATTCCGGTCGTCCGACACGCCATTTCCATTCCAGCCGGTATTGCCAAAATGTCAGCTGCTAAATTTACTCTCTATACCGTGGCAGCCGTTCTTCCGTGGACCGTCCTGTTCCTTTATTTAGGGCAAACCTTGGGCAGCAACTGGTCCCATATTAAAGAAAAAGCCCATCCATTTGTCGTGCCATTTATTATTGCCGCGCTTGTGATTGGAGCCATTTACTTTTTAATCAAAAAAACGAAGAAAACCACCGACTAAGCACGGTGGTTTTCTTCGCTTTTCGAAAATTTCCTTTGAGCCCAGGCATCCAGCTTTTTCACATGCTGCTTACCGATGGTTAGTCCGTAAATAATGAGCAGGACAATGATCAAAGTAAATAAGTCTAATTTACCCGTCGAGATAAAGTTTATAATTCCCATTAATACCTGGGGGATTACTCCTGTTA
>NZ_JBITPF010000107.1:0-4759 GCF_050468025.1 Neobacillus sp. NRS-1170
GTGTATTTTAACATCCGCTGCGAAATTTAGCTTAAACGATACCTTGATCAACGCCAGGATGGCGATGCAGCCATTTTTGTTACAGAACGGTATCCTCATCGAATGAGCATTGCCCAGATGAGATATATCATAAAACGAATTTCGAATCGGGCACGGATCAATAAATCGATTCATCCGCACCAACTAAGGCACAGTTATGCCACCCATATGCTGAATAATGGTGCACCTCTAGAAGTTATCCAGAGCTTACTAGGTCATGAGAAAAGTGAGACTACAAGGATATATGCACAGTTAAGTGGGAGTTTAAGGCGAGAGCTTTATTGCAAGTATTTTTAAATTGAACTCATAAAGCAATGCATTAAAAAGAATTGCTCTTCTTTAATTCTCGTGCCCGATAGTTAAATAACAACCTCAAGGTAAGCAGGTCACTAGAATTTAACAAATGTCGTTATACTTCTTTTTGAGGCAATAGTGCGTTTAGAAAGCTCTTCTTTCCATTTATTTGAGTCTAATTGGTATTCACCGTATTGATCTTGGTAAGTTTTTTTCAGGAGATTAATCGTTCTAGCCTCTTCTGGATGATTTTGTGATAGGGGGTAACCATGACGGCCTTCTTCAAATATATACTGTTCTACAACGTCCCCTATTTCCATAAACGAATCCAAAAATGTAATAAATTCGATGTCATCACCTTCAAGTTCATAAACATAAGGGAGTGTAAACGGTAAACTTTCTTTATATGCTTCGCCATTTAGAAATGCATAGTTATTTTCACTAGAATGATGTTCAGGAATTTGCCTTAATGTAGCAATAAAATAATGAGATGTCATCGCAAAAATTCCTTTCAGTAAAAAGCAATATTTTCCTTAAGCACCCGTTACTTTAAGTATAATTCTTCACAATCTTAATTCACTTTAGATTAACTAATCATTTAAATCATACTTAAATATAGGGTTTATACACTCCAAAATGGATACTATTGCATTATTGTATCCAGACATTTTTTCTATCTCTGTTTCATCTGTAAATTCTTCTTTTTCAAACTGTACCGCAAGTGTGTTTATGATATTTAGATACTTGTTTACAAATTCGTTCTCGTCCATAACTTTAACATCCACCAGCATTTCATTATAAGCTTGAAGTTCGCCTTCATCATTATATTGAAACTCCATTTTATCAAATATGGTATTTGTATTAGTAAAATGTATTTTCCTTTCAATAATATCAACTAGTGAAAATTGAATCATTTTCTTGTTTTCAATCATATCTAACACCTACTTTTTATATAAAAGTTAAGGTATTTATTCTCCATTGTTTTAACAATACCTTCTTAAGCTAACCTTCCTCGTTAAAAAGGAGATCGCCGCAGCCATCCCAATCTTTAACGCTTGCTACCCGTTAGCTGTATATGGTGAAAACCGAGTCTAAGAAGAAAAATTCCCTAATCTCCAAAAGCGTATATGTGTTTCTTTTGTTTTATCGCATCTTCACATAGTTCTTTTAATTCTTGGGCAAAAGTCCTTATTTCTTTTTCTTTCTCACCAGTCAAATTGTAATTATTAATTAAGGCTTCACATATTACTAATAAATCTGGAATCTTATCTCTATATATTATTGTTTTCCGATAAGGGTCAAGATTCATAAGAAGTTTAAAGTCATTACCATAGCCCTTTTCTATTTTAATTAAGTAAACGTGTATTCTTTCGTTAAAATGAACATATTTTTCTGCCTTTGATGCTTCTTTATCGGTTACTCCAATTGAAAAATCTATTCCACACATAGCTATCACATCCTAAAACCTAATAACAGTAATTATTATTATAATTTCTTATTCAACTGCCCTTTTGTTGAATAACCGATTATTCACTATGTATTTCAAAACAAAAATAACCAAAAGGCAAATCCCCTTCTTTTAAATCCATTTCTGATTTTGCAATTGCCATCATTTTAGGAAGGATTTCAGTTAAGGATTTTTTGTATTTTTTAAGTGCCTCTTGAAAAGAAACCACATCGGTATTTTTACATAAAGGATATAGTATTGCCCCTAATCTCAAATCATTAAGTGTTCTTGGGGTATCGACAGAGTTAGAACAATCTAAGATATGTATTCCTTGAATCTGTTCATCGAACACATCTCTACATTCAATATAAAACATAAAATCCTCAAACCCGATTTGCATATCCAATTTTTCGTTTTTATAAAATGGTGTAATTCTTATGTAATCCGTGGTTGAATTTGAATTAATGATCTCATCTAAAATACCATTTAACCCCGAAATCGTCGGGTAATATCTGTACTTTCCGTTGTAGTAAACGGTGTTATTATAAATAATCTCGTTAATTTTTCCTTCACCTTTCCTTGGCATTTCTTCCCCCCCTTTTTTTAATATTCTGTACATATTTTACTTGTTGAACTAAACTGCTTACGTAAGTGCAACAAGAAAAAGGATCGCCGCAGCAACCCTCTTAAACTCAAGCACCCGTTAGCATCGTCGACCGGACGGTGGCCTCTATTCCAGGTTACCGACGATTGAGGCGCGCTGGGATAACTCGATTCAATTCCCATCGGGATCGCGTACCATGGAGATGCGTGCAGTGGTCCCGAGTGTTACGGGCGCAAGTGCCTCGCGACCACCCTTGGCGAGCACCGCAGCATGCTCGTCGTCCACCTTGAAGACCTGGAACGTGATGTAGCGCCAGCCCGGACCCTGAATATCAGCGTCGGTCGGAGCTTCGGGACTTTCTTCCAGAAGGATCAGGCTTTCGCCGGCGCGGAAAGCTCCAGGTCGTTCCTCCGCGAGACCCAGCGCTTCGCCGTAGAAGTGGCGGTGAGCATCGAGATCGCGCACCGCCATCCGGATGCCGATCTGGTTCACACCCTCGAAGCCCGGCGGAACAAGCATCACCCGGTTGCCTTCCGGGTCAGCGAGTGATGTCGGTTCGGTGAGGCCGGCTCGCGCGATCACGAGCTCGCGGTAGCCGGTCGGGGGTTTGGCGGGTAGGGTTGTCTTGTGATAATTGATCTTCAGCACACTGCCCGCGATGTCGTGGCGGTGCTGGTATTGGCCTCGAATAACCGGCTGCACATGATCGAACTGCGCGTTCACCTCACCCTGCCAGAACGCAAGGAGGGGTTCGAGGTTGTTGGTCGATAGCCCGATGTCGATTCGCGGCTTGGCGAGTTGCATGGGTGCCTCCACCTCCATATAATAGAATTAAAAAAGATAGTATTCATAATTTTCTGACTTACTATGTTCTTTAGTTAAAATTATAAAAGCTGGTTAGCTTTAGAGCAACAGAATATTATTACACTTTCATATGTATAATGACTTACCTAGTTTTGGATTCTATGAGTTAATACTAAACTCTTCTTGAAGTAAACTGCCAGTTAGCTCAATAAAAACAGCCGCCAATATCGCAGCTGGTAATTTTCAATTCTTGCACCTTTAGTTGAAGAAGAACGGGTTACTTATGATTAGCAACCACTATTTGAAGCCTTTGATCTTAATTTTATCCCAATATTTTTCTGCTTCTGGGATACAATCCAAGACTTCATTTGCTATAACATCAAAAATATTTTCATTAGAATCAGGTGCATCATACCTAAACCATTCGCCACCATTAAGTCTCGGTCTGTTGTTTAAGTCGTGGGCAGTTACTTTATTCGGCGGAACTATCTTACCCCAATGGGTGGTAACTCCATCTGGAGGACAAACTGCCACTTCGATAACAAATCCCCCGCCATATCTGTCAAATTGAAACGTTAGAAGGTCAATTTTATTTTCTTTAATACGACGGAAATGTGGAAATGAACCTTTAAACCCGTTCTCTCTTAAGATTGGTATTACTATTTTCTTTAAAGAAGAAACCATATTATCTTTTTCAACTGACATTTTATAATATCCTCGATTCTAAAAAAATGAACTCTTTTCCGTATAGATTCTCCCAAATATGAACATATTCCTTCTTCAAGTAACTGCTTCGTTAGTCGAATAAGAAAAGCGATCCTTCGTTATTGAAGAATCGCACACATTACTTTAAGAAGACTGTTCCCATTCTCTTTTTAAAACACCCATTTTAATGGCATCAAAATATTTACCATCTACCATTCTTGCTTGTCTAATTCTGGCTTCCTCTTTCATTCCTAACTTTTCTGCCACTTTTATCATTCTTACATTTCCTGACCAAGTTGACATACCTAAACGATGTAATCCAGTCGTTTTGAATAAAAAATCTATCCAAAGATTATAAGCCTCCGTACCGTATCCACCGTTCCAGTAATTTTTATCATAAATAACGATACCAGTTTCTAACCAATTAGTGTTTTTATCTACCCAATAAGAACTTATTGTACCAATTACTTTATCTCCTACTAAGATAATTAGTGTTTTAGGAGTGTTGACTGAATTTCATAGTCGTTCGCCCAACTTTTTAGAAATTCTTCCTTTGTAATTCTAGGTTCAAGTAAATAGGGTCCATTCCATTTCTTCGCTGCTTGTTCCTTTTCTTCATATTTCCAATAATATAATTCATCAAGTTCTTGTTGAGTAGCCTCTTTCAAAACAATTTTTTGCCCAACAATATTAATCATAAAAACTTTGTTTCCTCCTAAGAATCTGTCTAGTTCATATATCAATTTTACCATAGAATCCAAACAGACTTCTTCAACTATCCTGCCCCGTTAGTTAAACAAGAAAAGGGACCGCCGCAGCAATCCCTTTCTTAAATTCAAGCACCCATTACTTTAAGTTATCATGAA
>NZ_JBITPF010000108.1:0-1410 GCF_050468025.1 Neobacillus sp. NRS-1170
TGGTTTGTCAACACTAAACTAGACAACTTTTTTAAGGTGTTCTTTTTTGTACTCAATAGGGCTTAAATATCCAAGTGTTCCGTGAATTCTAATGTGATTAAACCAATGAACATAATCATCTAATTCTAACTTTAACTGTTCCAAACTATCAAAATACATTCCCTTTACGAATTCCGTCTTAATAATTTTAAATGTGGCTTCCGCAACTGCATTATCATAAGGGCAGCCCTTCATGCTTAATGACCGTTTGATTTTAAATGTGTCGAGCGCTTCATCAATAGTCTTGTTTTTAAATTCATTTCCTCGATCAGTGTGAAATAATTGAATTTGCCTTAAATCAGCTTTAATTGTTGATAAGGCTTGGTAGACCAGTCCAGCATCTTTATTAGGTCCTGCACTATGACCTATGATCTCCCTATTATAAAGATCGACAAATAAACATATGTAATGCCAACGATTTTCGACTCTTACGTATGTTAAATCACTTACTACAACAGTTAATTCCTTTTGTTGATCAAACTCTCTATTTAACACATTATTAACTTTAGATTCATTACATTTATCCAAATAAGGCTTGAACTGGGCAACTGTATATTTTGATACTAGTCCATTCTCTTTCATGATTCTGCCGATACGTCGTCTCGAAGAGACTATACCAAGCTTTTTTAATTCATGCTTAATCTTACGTGTACCATAGTTCTGACGGCTTTTGTGAAAGATATCTATGATGATATCTGTAAGTTCATCATCAGATTTGGATTGCTCTTTTGCTTCATAATAATAGGTACTTCTCGAGAGTTGTAGGACATCGCACATTGCTGATATCGAGTATTTGTGACGATTATTTTTGATCACATTTACTTTCGTCCTATTATCAGCGCAGCTTGCTTTAAAATATCATTCTCCATCAATAAACGCTGGTTTTCTTTACGAAGTTTGATCAACTCTGCTTCTTCCGTTGTTCTATTGTCCTTTTCTTTAAAGGACCCTGATGTTTGATTTTGTTTCACCCATTTATCCAATGCGGAAGGGGTTAAATCATATTCGGAAATAATGTCTTTTCTAGGTTTGCCATTTTCATATAGCTTGACCATTTGAGCTTTAAAATCGGGAGTAAATGTTCTTCTAGCCTTTGTCATATTGGCGTTCCTCCATAACTGAATAAGATATAGTAGACCTGTAAATTTAGTTGGAAACCACCGCAACTTGACAAGGAGCCTCTGCGGGCATGCTTTCCCAGCCAGGAAACCAGATGGCAATGACATCTGGCTAGCCAAACAGGCTAGCATACCCGCCTCTCCTAGTAAAGTTGCTAATACGGATCACTTATGCTAGTAAGCAGTATGCCCTGATTTGACCGTTAGTCTACTTGACCTTAATTTTTTTGTTCAGTTAAGTGTAGCCGATTCA
>NZ_JBITPF010000109.1:0-18299 GCF_050468025.1 Neobacillus sp. NRS-1170
ACCTATTGGGGAGCATATCACTTAACGAAATGTGTTCTCCTTTAAATAAATATTTTTAGATACTGGGTTTCTTTACTGAGCCATGGTCATTGGATATAGGTATACGAAGTGAAGCTTTTCGTACCAACACAAAATAGGAAAGAAAAGCTAGAAAACTTGAGCAAAAGATGATCACGCCCATAGGAATGCCTGTATACGCCCCTGCTATTCCCACAAGTGGAGCCGTTAATGAGCCAAGTACAAATGGCAATAAACCTAGTAATGCAGAGGCACTTCCGGCAATATGTCCTTGCGTTTCGATTGCTAAAGCAAAACATGTGGTTCCAATAATACTGATTGAACCTACAAAAAAGAAAATTGGGACTGCGACGGCGAAAAGCGGAGCTTTTAATAACAGTGCAATGAGTAACAATAAGCCCGCTATGGTAGAGATAGCTAACCCTATCTTTAAGAAAGTCCGCTCCGGAATAATGTCTGCCAAGCGGCCGACCAACTGACTTCCAATAATTAAGGCTAATCCATTGGTCCCAAATAATAAACTAAATTGCTTCGGTGTGACTTCGTAAATATTCTGATAGACAAACGGAATCCCAGATACATAGGCAAAGATCCCTGCAGTAGTAAAACCTTGCGTTAGTGCGTACCCCATGAACGTTCGATCTTTGAATAATGAACCAAAGTTTTTCATGATTTGTGGTAAATTGCTTGGGACACGGTTTTCTTCTGGAAGTGATTCTTCTAATTTTAAAGCAACTGTAAAGAGCAACACCGCACCTATAATAGCCAAAGCTAAGAAAACACCATGCCAATTGGAAAAAGCAAGAATGCCCCCTCCAGCAATCGGTGCTACGATCGGTCCGAGGTTACCCACTAACACCATCATCGTAAAAAACTTGGTCAGTTCCCTTCCACTAAAAAGATCTCGAACAATCGCTCTAGAGATCACAAGTCCACCGGCAGCAGCAAAGCCCTGGATTAATCGAGCAACGATCAGAAAATAGATATTGGGCGCCAACGCACATGTTATAGAAGCAAGTAAGTACAATGTGATAAAGATGAGCAAGGGTTGTCGGCGGCCTTTCACATCACTAAAAGGACCAATAAATAATTGCCCTAATCCCAATCCTAATAAACAGGAAGTTAAACTAATTTGTACGAGTGAAGCAGTCGTATGAAAATCGTTTACAATCGTTGGAAAGGACGGTAAATACGTATCAATTGTAAAAGGTCCTAAAAGTCCAAGTGATCCGAGAAGTATTGCAAGTTGTATTCTTTTTTTTCCACTAGGTTTATTCAATGTCCATCGCCTTTCTATTAAATAAGTATTTATTATTCCCTGTTGCGTTTATTTCGATATCCTAAATAATAAATTTTATTATAACCTGAAACTTGCTCAAGGGTAAACAATTAAATTCCATGGAAACGATTTCAATTTTCGCGCATATATGACACAGGGGACCGTTTTCACGGACCATAAAGAGACCCCAATTCATAATGGAATTGGGGTCTCAAAATGTTGCATAACTAAAAACTGCACACATTTTCACTGTTTCATTAATCGAGATACTTTAATGTATTTAACGGCTTCATCAATTTCCTCCGCCGATACAACTTCATTCTCGATTATGAAACTATATTTTTCTTTTAATATCTCAGGTGTAATCTCCTTTTTATGTAATGGATCTAGTGATTTTAGAGTGTTACCGTTTTGAATGGAATCATCGGTATTATCCATGCTCCCCTTAGAACTGAACAGTGTTTCAATAACAAGAGGAAAATGATCACTTAAATTAACCCATTCTTCGCCTTCACCTACATAAAAATGTTGGATGCTTTGAAGCCATTCATTAGAGACAAAGCAGTAATCAATGTGGAATGGATGCTCGCTTTTTTTATGATGATGATATGTAGCCTTACTTTCTGCGCCAAATTCTTCGTTACTATAATGATGATAGCAACTTACCATGTTATTACTACTTAACAGGTCCAAAATGAGATTGAATCCCTGGCTTCCCTGAATTCCTGAATAGCTTCTAGACAGTTTTTTGTCAATGTTAAAGTCGCCAATGATAATCACTCGATCGTGATTAAGAAAATGCTCATACTCTTTCAATGCTGCATAAAGTAACTGTCCATATGAAGAATAGCCATGTATTCTTTTTGTCCAAACCGCCAGCATGATAAAATCCGCATCTCCAGTAACCTTGATTGGAACAACCCATTCATATTTTACTTCCTCAACGAGTAAAGAAAGCTTATAGTTCTTAGAAAAGGATATAACACATAACCCGATATTTTCATCTTCCCCTACCCAGATTGCATCCTCATAATCAAAAGCTTCCGGAAACTTTCTATGGTGGGAACACTCTTGTATGACTGCAATATCAGGGGAAAGCCCTTTTAATTTCTCAAACTTTTCACTCTTCAATATTCCCCGTTGACAATTCCAAGATATAAGTTTCAACCAAAACACCCCCACAACTTTATTCAACATTGACTGCTTGATACCTTTGTTATTTACTGTCCTTTTTTAGAAAATTAATAGATATATAGAAATGAGCACAAAAAAGCCCGAATAATGGATTATTTACTTTCCAATATTGGGTATTCAGGAATCAATTTAAGTAAAAAGCTATACAATTTTATAGCTATTTTAAATTACTATGAGATTAGTGTTAATATTGCTATAAAAATAACGGCAAACAAATATGTATACTTACAAGCATTAGTTTGCCGCCAAGGGTGTTTTGTATTACTGATAGTTTCTCCAAAAGAATCCTCTTAACGCCAAGTTTTTCTTCAAATCTCTTTTACCCTATAAACTTTTAATCCAACATCCCCAAATTGAAAATCCACCGTTTCGCCGTTTGCTTCCGCATATTTTTCTATATTTCTCATAAAATGAACTCCCTCACTCAAATCATCATTGGTTATGATTTCAAGAGCGGGTGACATCAGCTGCCGGGATAGGAATAAGATGGTTTTGCTTCTACCTCTTGTAATAGACACGTTCAAACGGTTTAAACTGTAGATGAACTCCCCCTCTAACAGAGCTTGTTCAATGTCGGCCACACCGTAGCTGATGATTGCAACATCACTTTCCTGCCCTTGCATTTTATCCACTGTACCAACAAAGAATTCGGGCCGTAATCCTTGTTCCTCTAGCTGTCTGTTAATCTCCCTAATCTGCGCATGATGCGGGGAAATGATGAATAAACCTTTTTCCCAGAAAGCCCGATCTCCAGCTAAGCTATCTTCATACAGATTTCCGGCCTCATCTTTTAACGAATAACGGAACTCTTTTGTTAATTGGGCAACCCAGCCTGCTTCGATGGAATTGGCTTGCGATTCCTGAATTCCATCATACACACAGACCACCAAAGGATAATTGGGATCAGCAATCGTTTCAAGCCAGGTCGTACTCGAATTATAAGCCAATTGAATCTTTTGATTAGCAATTGCAGCGTTAAAGGCCGTGTATTCTGACCCGTAAATCATGGTCGCTGGATAACGGCAGAGCACCTCATTCATGCGGAAGTTTTCGGTAAGCTGGCAAGTATACTTTTTCTCCAGATCCATTTCAAACAATAATTTAAAAATCGAATCATAAACATTCGGTTCGTTTTCCTTCACCAGATAATTTCCTTTTACAATAGGAGGTAGCTGAAAATGGTCCCCGACGATTAACATCCTCCCCGTTTCTTTCAAATGACTGAGAGCCAGCAAGGAATCAGTGGTTCTTACTTGTGAAGCCTCATCCAGAATGACAACGTCAAATTCTGATTCATTCCAGTTATTATCATAGGTTTTCTGAATATTGTAGAGGGTTGCTCCGATAATGGTGGTGCAATCGTCCTCCAGCCAGTCATGTATTCTTTTTTCATAAACCTCTTCAATACTTCGGGCTTTTGCAGTTGTAACCTGCTTCAATTTCCCCACTTTGATTTTCTCGTCCTTGCGAAGCTGTTCGACTTTTACCAGCACATTCTCAATCGCTGCATGGGTGAACCCGGACACCAAAATCCGCAAAGGCCGTCTATTTTGATAGATCTTCGATAATAATAGAATCGAAGTGGCAATAAAATGCGTTTTTCCAGTTCCAGGAGGTCCCCAACAGAGGGTTAGCGTTTTGTTTAAAAAATGATTGAACGCCTTCAGTTGGCTCTTTGTGAGGCCTGATTGTTTAACTAAACCTGTAACGGCCTCGTCATCCCACTTATTCATTAATTTTCTGCTCATACTTGCAGGGTTATCAAAAAGCCCCAAAACGCGATGGTCCTCATCATCAATAGAATCAAGTGCACCGAGAACCCGTTTGCTCGTCCAATCTGTGTAGCGAAGAGAAACTAAGTAACTCTCACCCACATAAAACTCATATTTAGTTTCTTTTTTTGGCATTTGTAACCGAACGAACACCTCTCCGTTCTCATGGACAATGTCTTCAATTTGGGTGTAATAAAGATTTGCGTTTTTAGGCGGATACATGACGTTGCGATACTTGTAATCATTAAATTTCTGCTGACTCAATTCTCCAGCTGCATTCATTTCGGTTATGATCCAGGAATCACGTGTATTCAGCTCAGCCGCAACTTGCTTGTTATTCAGTTTGAAGAGGTTATTTCCAACATAGGTTACGTTCAAGGTGGTGCCATTTTCCTCCCGCTCTTTAAGCGGAAGCGCCCTTGCACTTCGAATTTCAAGATAGCTTAATAGTGTTTCGTATCGAGTAGCAAAGGCCAGTTTGGATAACACAGGATGCTTATATTGTCTTACGGTCGGAAGAGAAAACTTTTCGGGCCAGGCATATAAAAGGGAATTTCCCAGCTGGTCCTTAGCGGCAGTACGAATTCCAGAAATCACGCTGTTTGCCAAATTCAACCTTCGATCCAGTTCGCCTTGAATCCACTCCAGTTTTTCGACTTCATTATCATTCCAAACCTGATGAATGATATCGGATTTCATTACGTTTGTAAGCTTAAAAGATAAGTAATCTCTCGACTTATATTCGTATGGCCAATCGCTTTGCGAAGCGATATGTTCGGATAAATCTTCAAGACGATAAGCAATATGGGCTGGCAGCGCAAACAAACGGCTTACTACTGTGGTAAGTACGATAATGGGAAAAGGAATCATTTCATCAGGGTGCTCATCTGTTTCTGATAACAAATCACTATGAAAATAAAACATGAGGTGTAAAGCTTTTTCCTGATAGTCCGGATCTTCTATTAGCTCTTTTAAGATTTCCTTAATATTGTTCCATTCATAGTTATCAGTAACATAGGACTGGACACTTTTTTGTTCTTTCCAATCCCTTTCCAAATTGTACGAATGGACGGTTTCAAGTAAGTCAAAAAGCTGATTGATAAACCCCCGAATAACGATTGCTTCCTGGTCCGGTGTTTCAGCAATAAAGTGAAATTTTTCCGATTTGCTTCCAAACAGTTCACTGCCGCTAATCCGATAAATCGAGGCTGCATACACTCTTCCTGACACCTGGTCCCGCTGAACGGTAAGAATCAAGCGGATGTTTTCACCAATTGGCATATCCTTGGCATAGCTTCCATAAGGAATGACTTCCCCTTTCATCAGGGATCCGAGCTGCTTATCGATTCTTAACACCTGTCCTCGTAAACTAGCACTTTTTTCAAGCAGTTTAAGTTGTTCTTTATCTGTTACATATTCAGCAAACTCTTTAATGGTAACGGGCAATTCATTGTCACTGATAAACCGGGAAGCATGGTTCGAAAGATAAGGCAGTAAGGAAACATGCTCTTCGTCTTTGGCTTTTTGTAAGCAGTAATCAAACAAGCTGCACCACTCGCAGCGATAATCCAAGTGCCAAAACACTTCCTCCAGTTCTTTTTCAGGAAGATCCTTTAACTTCCAGTTCAAGAAGTCTTCGAGATAGGGAATCAAATGTTCAACCGAAGTAAATTGAGGGCCATCCTGCTCATACAGCCAAACTCCTGTTTCTTCTATCACCACATCACCAGGGATTTGATGTTCCTCGATGATGGATTGAAGAATCATTGCATAAAGGGCTGTCTGAACCCGATGCGATACCTTGAGAACCTCAGAGGACTTGACGTCAATTATTCGAAATAAATACCCCGACTCACCCGGTATACACTCTATCAAATCAGGGCGGCAATCGGAGAAAGTCATCTTTTCCCGGTCAATATTGTATTTCTGATAAAAACGGTCAGGTATGGAAAAAGTAGGTTGATAAATGTATTTTTTGCTAGGACTTTTCAACTCTTGGACCATCTCAACATAACCAATGTAGCGGTTCGATAATGGAGCATCACCAGCACCAATAACCACATCATCACTCAAAAAAGCGGTAACAACCTTCTCTTCCCAGGCAATGCCTCCAGCCATGATTGCTGTGTTGGCGTGCTGATTCTCGATGATTTCTCTAGGAATATCCAGCTCCAGCTTCCTGGTCTTTGAGAGAGAATGATAGTATAGAAATCTTTCACATTCATGATAAAAATAGCTAGCGATTTTCGATGGTGATACAAAAAGCAAATTGAACAGCTCCTTATTCGAACGAATTTTTCATTAAATAGGAATTTAGTTCCATGTAAATTCCATTATAAAACATGGCGTATGTCGAAAGATGTCCGTTTGTTTGTTGTAGGCATAAAAAAAGCCATCAAGGACAGCTGATGGGGTTTAATATTAGTACCTACAATGGTATGATTCTGGAAATTATATAGCTATTCTAAAAGATTAGCTGCGAAAGCCAATCTTTTAGAACATTCTTTACCTCTCATTCTTAATTCATCGCAGCTGCCAATTGGGCAATAAAGGTTTCCCTATTAGCTTCATACTGTTTTTTTCGATGACCATTAGCTCCAGATGGATGTGGAAAATTAAATAAAATAGTTTGGTTCATTATTTTATTTTCACTTACGAGGTATTTCAGAACTTCCGAAACTGCTTTACCTGTTGGAATAATAACGGCGTTTGGAATACTATTTAATTCAGGAACCAGCAATTCATCTATAATTCTTAAAAATGCTTGGTAATTTAACATTTTAGGCTGACTTCCAGTATAATTTTTACCGTCAATAAAAACTGGGTATCTTAAAACAGAAGTCGTATGCAGCAAATCATGCTTGTCGTCAAATAATTGCTCACTGCTGTCAATATGTAAAAATTGATTAAGTCCAATTCCGTCCAACATCTCAATAAGGTTTTTCCTCATGGTCGTACCGCCGAAGCTTGCATTTTTCTTGGCATTACAGATCAGCTGCTCGTACTCCTCCGCATTGATATTATGGCGAACGTAATTAAACGCCAGCTCCATTTGTGTCCATCCAGGAGTAATCCCTAAAATGATAACTTTTGCATCTTTATTTATGTATTCAAATGGTGCCCAGTAAACCTCAACATGATCTTCCTTCAAAAACAGAAAATCCTTCGTCATCAGGTCTTCTTTTTCATAAGTAGATTTTAATGGCAGCTGCCGCAGGCTCATTTCAAAATTATTAAAATACATGTGTCATTCCCCCAAAAAAGTATTTGATAATTTAGTATCAAGTATAAATAAATTTAAAAAATAACTTAAAGTTAATGCTACTATAACTCCCGTTATGGATGTTGTCAATAATTTTATTATTATGTTATTATTTACTATAACAAATGTTATGAAAAGGGATAATGGTATGACTAATTCCATAAGCGAAAGAATTAAAAATAGAAGAAAAGAATTGAAAATGTCCCAAACTGATTTAGCCAATAAAGTTGGTCTTAAACCACCTGCGATTAGCCAATATGAATCTGGTGTCAGGCGGCCTTCATTTGAAGCTTTACGAAAACTATCATTTGCCTTACAAGTTTCCACTGAATATCTGGTATCAGGCATTACCAGCACGCAAACGGAGCAGCCGATTGTTAATTCAGACCGTGTATTACTTAAAATCATAAATTCATTATCCGTTTCAGATAAGGAAAAAGTATTTGAATATGCTGCCTATTTGGCCACTGGCAGGAAAATAAAGATGGATGCCCTTTTTGAATCACCTGCGGAATATGCGGACCATTTACTTGAAGGAAAAACAAATAACCGATTGCCAATCGATGTATACCGCCTTGCAAAAGAGCTGGGATTAAAGGTGTTGGAAGATGATTTAGACGTGGGTGAAGGTCTTCTTATCCAAGGAGACCATCCAATCGTCATTTTAGATCGAAACATCCAGTTTCCGTCTAGAAAAAAATTCACCCTGGCTGCGTTATTAGGCCATTTTATGATTCCATGGCACCTAAAGCAAAGCTATATATCCCGAAGATACGGAAAGCAGCAGGACAATAATAAAGGAATGAAGAAAAGTGAGCCTAACGAAATTATAATGGGAAATTCTTCGCTTTTGACGGAAGAAGTGGAGGAAATGGAAGCACATAAATTTGCTTCAAACCTTCTTGTCCCATCAAAAGAATTAAAGACGGATATAATCGATCGAAGGGCGACTATCGAGGAATTAAAGGATATTGCCGATAAGAAATACAATGTTTCATTGTTTCTGCTGTTAAACCGAATGGTGGAATTTGCAGATGAAAAATACGCCGTTGTTCAATCACAAAATTCGAAAATAATTAAAGTTTTTCAAGGACAGCGAATGCTTAAATCATTCGATGATGAGGTTGATAGTGGAAGTAATGCAGCCACCTTTTATATACACCCAAGCGATAAAGAAGAGATTCGGGAAGGAACTGTTCCGGCATCTTGTTGGCTGTTAGATGCCAATGAAGATGAGGTGGTTTATGAACAATCGATCTATAATCCTAAGGTTGGCAGGGTCTTAACTTTATTGACTTTTGAAAAATGAACTGAAATTGATCTCATTAAAGAAAAATTAAATTATAGATATAATAAAAATCAAAGAATTCTAACTATAACAATAAAAAAGACAGACCAATAATGTGTTAATTGGTCTGTCTTTTCAGAATAATTTGTAGTCTACTCTCTCAAAGGGGAGCCCGATAGAAATATTGAGAAGGTCTTTTTACTCTCCTAATTTCTTATCATGCTGACTTCAATAAAAATACCTTTACCTTTGAACCGTGTTAGTCGCCCAGACTGCCCTTCCATCAGGCCGGTATATGACCACGTTGCCATCGTTTTGAACGACAAGCCTGCTGCCCGGGTGTGTCCACGTATCGGATGACCAAATCGGTTTTTGATAAGCGTCATAAATGACGAGATTTCCATCACCCTGCATGATACAGATTCCCACCTGCCCCCTGCCGTTCGTGCCAGAAGCCCAAATCGCTTTTCTTGGACTATTGGGGAAGTTTTTATAGAGTACGAGATTTCCATCACCTTGGAACACAAACGCATAGGTACCGCTGCTTGAGTGAATGGCCTGATCAATCTGGAGTTTCTCACCAGGCTGCATATCCTCCCCTGAAGCAAACGGGCCGCTTGAAATCCAATTATAATCCACCGGCCTTTTAAACGTGTAATCTGTTCGGAAGAAACTATAAATCGGATTAGAGGACCTTGAATGAACAACGCTTGTTGTGGATTCGGGCTTCCCAATATTTAAGGAAATGGTTACATTATCATCATTTGGCCAATTAGGGTCATAGATGTTGATAGACAGATCGTTTTGATTCAAATTATAACCATAGGCCAGTACTACATGATTTTTTCCAAGCTGAAACGGATCAAGTGATTTTACTTTGACTAAACCAAGCGGTGAAAGCTTTCCGCTGTCAAGATCACTTTTTATTCTTGGCCATTCCTCCTTGATCATTCTCCAGGCCCTTCCGTGGGGGGCAAGACCTATTTTACTAGCTGCTGTTTCATGGTCCGGAAGGGTTGGATTCATCAGATCCATATATTTCAGTGGACCTCCTGGTAAATTGAAGCTATCAATCAGCCGGTTCACAATATAATCGTACAATGGACCAGAAGAAGGATTTGTCAGATTGGATGGAATGGGCATTTTTGCTTCAAAGTAATCCCTTGCAGCATAAACCATTCCGCCACAAAGGCCGTTAGATGCATCACCAATCGGAATCTGTTTACCCAAAACAGTAATGGTCTTTAAAGCAACACGTGGAAAGTTATTGTTGCTAAATTTAAATCCTGCTGAACTGGGACGGAACCCGGTTAAAGTTGGCATACTATTTTCCCCCTTGATTTCAAGTAAATTGATGGATTAATATACAGCTAATATTGGGATGATGAGATTAGTTTATGTAAATATTTACTCCTATTGGAAGAATATCTCAATAGGTCCCTGTTTAAATTATGTTAGTACTTTGGTTAAATATTCTATGAAAAAAGTACTAATCTGGTATTAGTCTTACATAACTCATGAATAACAATCTTGTAATAAAAAAGCTTAGAATAACTTAATTTAAAGAAATATGATATTATTACATAATTAAAATACTTGAGGTGAATACGCATTGGATTTTAATTCAAAGTCAGACCAACAATTAGAAAATGCTTATGACGAAGAATATATAGAAAGAGATTACCCGACGAGACAAGATGTAAAAAAGGAACGAGAAAAAAGAGAAGATAAAAAATTGTCCATGGAGAGGAACAAGAAAAAAGCTGTTGATGGTGGCTTTGCAAGAGTATTTTCGAAATTCAGGTTCCCTTCGACAAATAAGAAAAAGAAGCTGGAGATGTTCTGGTTAAAACTAGTCTTTAAGATTTTGGTAGTAGGAGCAGTTTTCTTCAACTTCAAATTCCTTCTGAACTATATGAAAAATCCGATTAGTAATTTTACGGATACCTTAATTGTAGTTGGAATTTGTGCAGGAATTAATTTTCTTGCCGTTTGGTTTCTGTTTTATAAAAATTCATTGATGAGGTTTTATCTCTCCCTAGTTGCAATAGTCGGATCATTTGGGTACTACGGCTATGTAAATTATCCGAATCAATCCTTTTTAGGAAATAACATCATAGCTTCGGTGCTTGTTATTATTTCAGTTTTAATGGTTATAAATCCTAAAATAAATTATTATGTGAAAAACATCACGTTACTGGTAATACCTGTTATAGGAATTTATTTTAGTGGTACTAAATTCGCACTTGTATGGACTCTTATGATGAATGCGGGATTGATATTATTATTTAGAGTTCCTAAATCAACTAAAAAAGAAGAAGATCGATCAAAAAGAAACAAAAAACAATCAGCTTAATAGAGAAATAAATAAATGCTGGTAATGTAGTATATTTTTTGAATAAAAATAGGTTAGACAAAAGTTTAGTTAAAAACAACGAAATTAAAAAAACTCCTACTCTTTTAATAAAGGGTTCCGTTTTGAGGTGCTTTTCTAAAAATACGTGCCGAAATGACAGTCGTATTGGCATCGTTATTGGTATATAAAAAAGCAAAACTCGCCATAGTAATTGGCGAGTTTCTTTTATTTTAGAAAATGCCTGTTACGAAAAAATCGTCGTCCGTCCTAGGTCATTTTTTTTTATGCCAGTTGGAGCGATACATTTTGCCCAATTTAAAAACAAGGCTTTTCCAATATGAACAAGCATTTAAGTAATCTAATAAAATGGTACTAACTAAACTTGTACATTTCTTTGGCACCTTCATTTTAAGGAGACGGTAGAAAATGAGTATCATAAATGGTAGGGATTTTATTGAACGTTTAAATAAAATGAATAATGAAATTTGGTTTGATGGTGAAAAAATCAAGGGGGAAATTTCAGAGCATCCTGCCTTTAAAGGAATTATTAAGTCAAAGGCTTCCCTTTATGATTTGCAAAATTCTCAGGATATAAAAAATGAGATGACTTTCCTTTTGCCAGAAAACCAAAATACTATTGGACTATCTTACTTACAGCCCAAAACGAAAGAGGATTTAAAAAGAAGAAGAAAAATGATTGAACATTGGGCAAGACACACTCACGGAATGATGGGAAGAAGTCCTGACTATATGAATACGGTTGTAATGAGTTTTGCCTCCTCCGCCAATGTTTTAAGAGATAGGGAAAATTGTTTTCCCGAAAACATTCAATCTCTATATGAAAGGGCAATGGAACACGATTTATCGTTTTCACATACCTTTATTACTCCTCAGGTAAATCGTTCACAAGTCTACTTAGGCTTTTCCAATGAGCCAATCTCCGCTAAGGTGATAGATCAAAATGAAAAAGGATTGATTATCAAAGGTGCCCGCTTACTTGCCACTCAAGGTGGTATAACGGATGAAATATTAGTTTTTTCTGCACCAAGATTGTTTTTTGATCCTGACCAGGCGTTCGCCTTTTCCATTCCATCTAATACGAAAGGATTAAAATTTTTTTGCAGGGAATCCTTTGTGGGGGGAGAATCTTCGTTTAATTATCCGTTAAGTTCAAAATATGAAGAAATGGACTCAATTGTCGTCTTTGACAATGTTTTGGTTCCATGGGACCGCGTATTTTATTACGATAATGTAGATGCAGCGACAGATTTCCTTGTTGAAAGCTCTTTTTACCATTTTGCCTATCATCAAGTCATAACCAGACAAATTGTAAAAACAGAATTTTTTCTTGGAGTTGCTCAACTTCTTGTCGAGACAATTAATATTGGGGAGTATCAACATATACATGAAAAACTCTCCGAAATCATCATTGGTCTTGAAACCATGAAAGCACTTCTAGAGAAATCAGAAAATGATGCAGAATTGGATGAATGGGGATTTATGCGTCCTAGTATTATTCCATTACAAGTGGCTAGTAACATCTTTCCTAAAATTTATCCCCGTTTCAGCGAAATTATACAAATAATTGGTGCTAGCGGAATGATATCATTACCATCGGAAAGCGCGTTTGATTCCGAAATTCGTTCAGAACTCGACCAATATCTTCAAGCAGATGGTATGAATGCCGAGGACCGTGTGAAACTTTTCCGCTTGGCATGGGATCTTACGATGAGTTCGTTTGGTACAAGGCAAACCCAATATGAAAGATACTTTTTTGGTGATCCTATTCGATTATCCAGTAATTTATACAAAAACTATATAAAAGATAAACATGTTGAAGAAATTAGAGGAGTATTAAATCTAAAAAATTAAGAGTGTCTTATCAAATTGTCAATGCAGTATCCTCCAATTATAAATTCACAAACCAAAACCTTTACCATTTCAAACAAGAAACAGGCGTTTCTACTATTGTAGAAATGTCTAAATAAAGTTGAATAATAAAAAAGAGCAGCCGTAGCCACTCAGTGTTTTGCTCTTGCCCCCTTTAGCTTAAGTATAATTTTTCACAGAGTCGTTCTTAAATTACTTAGCTTGGTCATGGAGACTGTGCTTTTAATAGGTTTCTAGCGTATGCTTGTATTAACTCATAAAACGACATTTTATCGTACTTTTTTCTAAGTCTTTCTTTTTCATTTTGGGAAACTTGTTTAAAGTATTGGAAATTGCTAAATGTATAATCTTCTAAGGTAGGTACTTCGATTCCTTTTGGTCTATACACCTGTATAAAAATTTCTTGAGATTTGACAAATGTTTTTAATAGTTCACGCCAAATTTCCACATCTATGTTCAGTTCAATAGCTTGAATGGCGAACTCTGAAAATAAAAATT
Organism: Neobacillus sp. NRS-1170; assembly: GCF_050468025.1. NCBI lineage: Bacteria > Bacillati > Bacillota > Bacilli > Caryophanales > Bacillaceae > Neobacillus > Neobacillus sp. NRS-1170. The sequence goes on from NZ_JBITPF010000109.1 coordinate 13,558, forward strand.
CATCTGAGGAGTCTGGCTGCCCTTGTCCAGGATATTTTGTTCCTCTCATTTCACCGTTGGAAAATAATTCATAGCATTCATGAAATCGATGGAAAGTGGACTGATCATGAAAACCATTAAAAAATTCTTTATAAAGTTGTAATAGCTTATTTGAGAGATATTGAATATCATCTATAGCAGCGTTAGGCAATTCAGTATGTTTAGGAATTCTTCCACCTTCTTTGGAAGCTAACCCACGTTTCAAAAGACGTGCCAAAAGTATAGTGTAAACATCATTAATAACTTGTATTCGCCTAGTCTTCTCCTCTTTTGATAATTGAATATTGTTATTAATTAGAATTGGATGAAATTGGTTTTCATATTCTTCGAAAAATTCCTGATAATGAACAATGGAGAAATCAAGTTTTTTTATCGATTTCTGTAGTAAAAAACCTCCGATGTCATTCTCATTAGCAAAGGTTAAATAAAATTTTAGATATTGGGCATTTTCAAAGCCAATTTGTACCCAATTATTTATACACTCATTCGGAGTAAATTGTAGAATATTATTTTGGAGTCCATATTGAAGTGAAGATTGATTTGTTAATGTTGGTCCACAAAATAATGTATTATACGCATTTCGAGAAAGGTATCCTCCTAAATAATTGTTATCCCAATATGTCAGGAAAAATTTAAAATAAAAATCGTTAGATAAACCTACTTCAATCCAATTATTCATGTATTTTCGAGGAATATATTGAGGAAAGCCTTGATCGTATATGTTAAATTCATTAATCAAGATGTATCCTGCTCCTTAAATTAAATGTAACAGTTTTATATATTTTGAGTATTTGCATGTCAAACGCAGACGATTGGCTACAGGCTGGATACGAGCATCAATGTTGCCTATTTTTAATTCCTAACTAAGTTTTATGTCTTGTAAGTAGAATTAATACCCAATTTTCCCATTAATGTAACGTCGTGTTCAAACCTGCATATTTCAGGTTGAAAACTAAACTTCTACCCAAAAGGCGAGATGATAATGAATCAATACAACTTTTTCCTTAATTATAAAAAACTCCCCTTTTAATGTGCAGAAAGTTATCCACATTAGAAGGAGAGTATAGACTTCTATCTGAAGGAATTTGAAAAAATTAGGTATTTATGATATGGAATAAAGTGACTGTCATAATAACGATAAGAAATGGAAGGTTTCGTTTCATTTCATCCTAGCCTAATCCATCTATCCATGTCTGAAATGTCATTTATTAATTGATAACTTACTTTCAACAGGTTAACCCGCATGAACATCTATTTTTACCAAAAAACATGGAATAGGCTGAAGGAAATTCCTGATTGACCCGTTGTACTTCCTTAACAAATTCCTCCTGATTTATAGGAACTTGGGATAATACATTTGCTTTTTGCTGTGTATCAATGCTGGCTCCTGGAGGTACAAAGCTTTTGGGCTTAAGTTTTACCCCGCCCGTGACAACTGATCCTTTGGAGACAAAACTGCCCTCACCTATCCATGCGTTATAAACAATTGCATTAAATCCAATAAAAACACGATCATCAATTCGACAAGGCTCATGGATCAGGGATCCGTGAGCACAAGATACCCAATCGCCAATATAGATCGAAAACTTCATACGGTTTACCTCTACGTATTTATCTTTCAACCCATGAAGGATTACCCCATCCTGCAGATTGGTATTCTTCCCAATATAAAAAGGCGTTCCTTCATCAGCACGAATACTTACGAATGGAGCAATATAAGTATTTTTCCGAATGGTAACGTCCCCGATGATAAAAGTAAAAGGACTTAAGAAAGCGGTCTTGCTAATCGTTGGATACTTTAAAGATGGATTCACAGATGTTTGAGGATTGGAACCTACAAAGTAACTATAAATATTTAGGGGTTTATATTGATTACTTGGATGATTCCACATTCTTTCTCCTTTCAAATGAAAACTTATTATTGATAATAAAAATACGTAAGTTTTCTGAATTTAATACCTGATTAAAAAGCCGTTTCCTAATAAAAGAAAACGGGTTCCTTTATTTCCTATTTTAAATAAATGTTTTTTGTAAAAACCTGTTATTCGAGAATATGGCCCTTTAGTGGATCAAGAGGATATGCAAATACCCAATACCTTACTTATACAATACATTTTCATCTCATCATGTCGATAGATGATGTGAAGAATGATCATTTTTAAACTGCCTAGGGGTTAAACCTGTGTATTTTTTAAATACTTTAATAAAATAACTTTGATCATTGAAATTTAACCAGGTGCTGATGTCTGAAATCGAATAACTTGTTATAGCCAACAGCTTTTTTGCTTCGTCTACTCGTTGTTGTTGAATATATTCACTTATAGGAATACCCACTTCTTTTTTAAAAAGAGATGATAAGTAATTGGGACTTAATCGACACATTTCTGCAAGTTGTTCCAGTGTAATGTCTCCATAAAGATGGTTGTAAATATAATGTCGACAAGCAGTTATGGGTGCAGAATATTTTTCTTCATTTAAACCGTGAACACGATTGGTAAAATCACTTATGGCTTCTTCCGTTAATCTCAAAATGGCCTTTAAGTTTCCTAATTCCTCAATATGTTGAATAATATAATAATCACTTAAAGTAAAGGCCGTTTCCTCATTTAAGCCCCCTTCAATTGCAGCTCTGCAAACAAGGGGAATGCCGGTTATCATTAAATTTTTTTCACTTCGTAAGCGATTCCTTCTCGACAATAATCCTAATTCTGCCTCACCCACAATAGAGTAATCGAAGATATCCTTTAATTTATCGATCCGCCCGTTTTTGACATAATCAAGCAATACCCGTTCATAAGAAAGATTGGAATGAAAAATGAAATTCCTTCTCCCTTTTGAAAGCTCAACATCTAAATTCTCTGATTGTTTGACACCGAGGTCTATCGCTTTATTGTTTTCTAGGACCAACGTTTTATCTAACGCTTTACGATAAAGCAAATAATAAACCATTAAACTAATCGATAGTAGCTGATGATGGTCCATAATGGGGACGGCTTGATAATATTCAATAAGATTCCTTTTATTGATGATTCCTTTAAAAGCATCCATGATCTTTGTAATATTTTCATCCGATATTTCGGTCTCAAGGGCAGGTCCTACAATAATAGTACCTAAAAAATAGTTCGATTTTTTAAGATTCACAAAGAAAAAATTCAAATTTGAATTTGAAAAAAAGATAGGAAACTCACTCGGATCCTCTTCATACGTATATACACTTATCTGCTCTTTAAATGGAACATAATAGGGATTACTCCGTAGGTCACTGCTTGAAAATTCGTACTCGAACTCACCAAATCCATTGACATAATAAACTGGTATTCCATGAACTTCCCAAATAAGCTGGCATATATATTGCATATCCTCCATGGATATTTCCATCTATTTCATCTACTCCATCCGTTTTTTAATTCGGTTACATTGCTTATTTTTTACAATAAGAAAATACTATTATCCGTAGAATAATACAATAATTCATTCTTAATCAGCAATAAAATAGATGATGTAAGAAATCTTAAACAAAGGGGAAATGAACATGGAATTAGCAAATAAAATTGCGATTATCACTGGTGCAGGAAGTGGCATAGGAAGAGCAAGCAGTTTGAAACTTGCTAGTAATGGAGCAGCCGTTGTCTTAGTTGATTTCAATAGAGAAACAGGGGAAGAAACTTTAAAACTTGTGAAAGAGCAAGGTGGAGAAGGAATCTTCGTTCAGGCAGATGTATCGAAAAGTGAAGATGTGCAAAACTATGTAAATAAAGCAGTCGAAACATATGGCCGCATTGATATATTTTTCAATAATGCAGGTATTATCCAAAAGTTCGCACCTTTCACTTCAGTAGAAGAATCCGAATTTGACCGGATTATGTCTGTCAATGTAAAAGGAGTATTCCTTGGATTGAAATATGTCCTAAAAGTGATGGAAGAGCAAGGAAGCGGATCGATTATTAACACGGCTTCTACTGCAGGAATTCGTCCTGAGCATAGTGTTGCTGTATATTCTGCAAGCAAACATGCAGTTATCGGTTTAACGAAAGGTGCTGCATTAGAATATGCTAAAAAAGGAATCCGAATTAATGCGCTTTGCCCAGGCGGTGTTCAAACAGCGTTAACAGCTAGTGTTGCTGAGCAGTTTGAAAAAGGCGGTTATGTTCCAGAAGAATTTTCAAATATGAGAATGGGTCGTTATGCTGATCCGAACGAGCTTGCTGAAATGGTTGTTTTCTTAGCATCAGATAAAGCAAGCTATATGACTGGTTCAATTGCACTTGTAGATGGTGGTTTAACTCTATAAGCAATTGAAACATCATGCGGGGGTCATCATTTCTGAGTATATTCTTGTGATGCTATAATAGAATAAATGACAAAGAAGGTCCTTTCAATGATGAATACCCAGCATAGAATTTTTATTAGAAAACTTATCTCCGTGCAAATGTATACGATGAAGCATTGTGCGGAGCTTAATCAGGAAGCCTAGTCAGATGTTTTATTAAAAGTGAAAAAAAGTAAGTCTTACTTGGTACACAAAGGACTTTCATAGAATGTCAGACAATATATAAAAGGTACATCACTAAGATATAGTGTTGTATCTTTTTACTTTTATAAGTATTTGTAACAACAACTTACAACAACCATAGTATGATTTACCACTACAAAATTTAAATTGTTATTATATAAAAGCACCCTTTCGTATTATAAGGTCAGCC
>NZ_JBITPF010000110.1:0-2055 GCF_050468025.1 Neobacillus sp. NRS-1170
AATAGAGTAGGCGCATGAAATATTCATGCGCCTCTCACAGATCCGTACATGCGGGTCATCGCATACGGCTCCTCCATGCTTATCCCCGCTGGGGATGTAGTTCGTTATAAATGTCTAAAAGAAATACAAGATTAATTTCACGAAACCTATCATTAGGTATCGCAAAATGAACGTGCTGGGTCATTGAATTTCTCCATTTAGTCATGGACAAATGTGGAAGTTCACCTTCCCAGTTCCTTTTCCGAAGCTCCCTATGGAGCTTTCTTATTTTTCTCCAACTTCTTAACTGAATCATTCGCAATCTTCTCCGAATCCATGAATCAAGCTGTTTGAACAGGTTCTTTGAGAATCCAATCCCAAAGTATCTACCCCAACCTCTAATGATGGGGTTTAGCTTATGTTTAACGAATTCCTCCAAATTCACTGTTTGGTTTCTTTTCGTTGTCTCTTTGACTCTAGCCTTGAATTTCTCGACTGCTTTATCTGAAGGTGAGTGGTAGTAACCGCTTTTAAATACATACCCAAGAAAAATGAACGGTTCTTCCAAATTATTCACAATCTTAGTTTTATCAGGATGAACCTTTAATCCAAGCTTTCCTTCTAACAGTTTCACAACTGTTCTTAACACCCTCTCTGCACCTTTTTGGGATTTACAACATATGACGAAGTCATCTGCATACCTTGTTATTTGATGGCCTCTTTCTGTCATCATTTCATCTAGTGGGTGAAGATAGATGTTCGCAAGAAGCGGACTTATTACACCACCTTGAGGGCTGCCGTTATCATTTTCAAAAACCACACCATTTTCAAGGATCCCTGACTTTAAGAACTGCACCATTAAAGCTAAAACACTTCCATCCACAACCTCTTCTTTGATTAATTCGATAAGCTTGTCGTGTGGAATTGAATCAAAATACGTCTTTATGTCAGCGTCAATTACATACGTATAACCTTCCATCAAATCCTTACGGATTTTGTCTATCGCCATATGCGCACTACGGTTTGGACGAAATCCGTAACTACAGTCTAGAAACTTTTGTTCGAAGATGGGTTCAAGTATTCTTTTTGTTGCGGCTTGGAGAATTCGGTCTTCAACTGTTGGTATTCCTAATGGACGTTTAGTACCATCGGCTTTTGGAATATACACTCTTCGGACGGGTTTTGCTCGATATGTTTTAGTACCTAAAGATTCTTGGAGCACTCTTAAGTTGTGTTCCAATTCTTTTTCATAATCTTTAATAGTAACTTTATCCACACCATGTGAGCCTCGATTTTTCTTCACGTCATAAAATGCCTGTTCTAGGTTTTGGTAGTTCCAGATTTTATCAATCAGGCTGTACCATTTGCGTTTCTTTTTAGAATTCTCTACTACACGTAAGCTTCGTTTTCCTATCGATTCCTCCATGTATTCGTTTCCTTTCCCAAAACAATATCAACTGTATAGGTTACCCAATGGTTGACATTTGATATTAGTACTACGCCCTAAACAACCTACTTTCTTTCGGTCTCGATTCTCTGGCTATCTGCCTCATCGACTTCTGTTTAGTACATGACGAGTAAATAAGTTCGTAATGCTTTTCTTACATGGGCAGACAGGCTTCGCATCAGTTCATTGCCTTTTGGGTCAATGTCTGTCAAACCAACAATGTGGTAAGTCGCTTGTCTTTGTGGCATTTCCGACAAGCTTATTCACTACTATCCCCTGCTCTGACTTCTCACCCTCCATAGTCAAAATCTTGTCCATCGTGGCTTTGAAAATGAGTTACCACCAACGGTGGAGAAGATGAGATCTCCTTGGGTCACGTCTTCGCCTTTCCCTCGAATCCAGTCCTCATAACTAATAAGACACAAAGTGGTATAGGACATCCCTTTCCTTTGCAAGGTTATCCAGTCTTACCAGCCAGCATGGTTTCAGCCACCTGTTCCGAGTTTTGCCTTCAAGTCCTCCGCACGAAACCTCACGGTACTCGCACTACCTGTCAGCTATACATTTCCGCCACAACGGCATGTTAGGGACTTGCACCCTCTAGAGCGAAGCGCTGCCAAGCGCACAAA
>NZ_JBITPF010000111.1:0-1063 GCF_050468025.1 Neobacillus sp. NRS-1170
TTCGTATTATAAGGTCAGCCAGATATTTCTGGTTGACCATTTTTTATATGGTTTTATTATAACGGTAGCCGGGGTAGAACGTAAGCACCCGTGGGACTTCGATCCCGTCAGCTAAACAGTTCGCCCCCTACTTGTAGAAACATGTTTGAGGCTGGTTGGGACTATGGATCTCGTATAACAAGCGAAGCTATGATACTGCAAGAAGAAATTAGGGGTACCGGTGATTTTATTTATTATAGGAGGAGATTTAAAAATGAATCCAGTCATTGGTCTGGATATAGCAAAAGGTGAAAGTCAGGTTCAAGCTTTCTTGGATAAGAAAAAACCTTACAAAAGTAGTTTTAAAGTATCACATACTCTAGAGGGATTAGATATTTTACATCAATTTCTTAGAGAAATAGAGAACGTAACAGGAGTTAAACCTCCAATTGTTCTTGAAGCTACAGGGCATTATCATACTCCCGTTGTTCAGTTTTTTGAGGACAGAGATTATTTATTAATTATAATCAATCCTCTTATCTCCTATCGTGCAAAGAGCTCGAGTTTACGGAAAGTAAAAACAGATAAAATCGATGCTTATCATCTCTGTGAATTGTACTATAAAGAGGATTTAGAGCCCTATAAAAAACGAGGAATTCACCTCTTAAACCTTCGTAATCTAACACGGCAACACGAAAACTTAACTGAAATATTTGTACAAGCTAAGCTGCAGTTTCAAGCAGTTCTTGATCAGGTTTTTCCTGAGTATAAAGGTGTTTTTGGGGACTTATATTCAGTTGTTTCTTTACTAACTCTATTAGAATATCCTACATCTAACGATGTCTTAGAAGCTGGAGAAGAAACGATAGCAACTAGAATAAAGGAAAACTGTAATAGTCGTTCCCGTAAGTGGGCGTCCACAAAGGCAAAGGAACTGATATCTGCAGCAGCTCAGAATCCTTTTCAGAAAACCTTATACCAGAGCCATATTTTAACGCTAAAAATGTATATCAATATGCTTTTAGAATACCAAAAGCACCTATCTACGTTTCAAACTGAGATAGATGCTTTAGCAAAAGAACTT
>NZ_JBITPF010000112.1:0-5782 GCF_050468025.1 Neobacillus sp. NRS-1170
ATATCAGTTGAAGAAGGAATAATCAAATCATTATTGAATAAAACGAGCAATCAGGAAGTTTAAAGTAATAGAAGGCGGAGGGGAATGAATGTTGGATGAAGAAAAAGAGAGTTCAATTTTAGGAGCAGTAATAGCGGTTAGTTTAAGTGATAAACATACATTTAGTAAAGAAAATCAAGAGAGTATAAAATTAGTTAAGGGATTTGGAGTTGAAGGCGATGCCCACTACGGTTCTACGGTTATACACCGTTCTAGAGTGGCACAAAATCCAAACCAGCCGAACCTAAGACAAGTGCATTTAATTCACAATGAGTTATTAGAAGAGTTAAAGGACCGTTTTACTATTAACCCTGGACAAATGGGTGAAAATATTACAACTGTTGGAATAAATCTCCTTGAATTACCAACTGACACAATATTGTATATAGGTGAGACTGCAATAGTAAAAGTAACAGGTTTACGCAATCCGTGTGCTCAAATTGATAATTTTAAACCTGGTCTTCTAAAGGCTGTTGTAGATAAGGATTCTAATGGAAATCTAATACGAAAAGTCGGAATAATGGCGGTAATTTTGCAGAATGGTGAAGTAAAACCTGGTGATATAATCCGAGTTAAATTACCCCCGAAACCATTTAAAAAACTTGAACGAGTATAAAGCAAACCTTACTAATAGAAGTTTAAATTATTAGTATAAATAATGGCATCGCTTTGTTGTTCAACTAAAGGGTGCTAGAGTTGAAGGTCAGAGCTGTCAATAAGGCAGCTTTTTCTTGTTGAACTAACGGAGCTGTTTACTTGAATAAGCACAATAGAAACGTAAGACGACATTATCTCCAATGCCCATTTTGGATTAATAATTTTCTCCATCAATATGATATCTTAATGTCAAAACTTTTGGGATAAAAATACTTTGTAACTAAGACTCCTAGTGATATGATTTTGTTATTAATTAAAGGAGGAATAAAAATGAAACATGCAGCTCTCCATCAATGGCATAAAGAGCATAATAAACGAATAGCAGAATTTCATAAAAACCACGAAATTGAAATTCAACGTGGTGAAAATGGGAACGGTTTGTTAGCTAAATGGGAAAGATTTTTTTATAATAATGTCATTTCTCCTCTAAAGAAAGTAAAGTAATAGCTCTTAAATGAACTGTGCTCTTAGTACGGTTCATTTTTTAATTTAGAAATATTCATCTATTATGTAAAATTTCTTATTAAAGTAACGGGGAGCATTCCTGTAATGAAGAATTGGCTCGCTCTTCTCTAGTTTGTGAAGAAATTCACTTAAAGTAACGTGGTGCTATAGTTTAAGATCATTAGCTACTTCGGCATACCTTCCACATCCTTTTTACTTCCAGGAACAGTCTCCTATGTTGCCCATGGGCGACTTGAAACTCAATTTCTTTAGCTTCGGTAAGATTTACGATAGGTGTTCATAGGACTCAGTCCTCTCCATTGCAACATGAGTACATCTAAGTAGCTTGATCCAATCTACTAATATTACAAGAAACTCCATAGTCAAACCCACTTGTCAACCGACAAGTGCGTTTATTGTAACCTCAATAATTCGACCTCTTAGTGGTGTTGTTGTCTGTTTAAAACGAAATTAAATTTGTTTAAAAATGTCAGACCTCTATTTCTCGGTGGCGCGCTGAGCTATTCTGCAATGTGAGCCAACAATCCGGTCTGTCCAACAGCGACATAGTCTGCTAGTATATGGTGGTCCGGATAGTCCCCACCATTTTGACGCCGGAAGGGGATGGGCTCGTCCTCAAAGAGATGTTCGAGACGTGAGCGCCAAGCTGACTTCGCTACGTCTACATCGGCTGCGGTGATGCGACCCACTCAACATCCTTAACATCTGTCTTACGACCCGGGAGTGAAGGGTACGATAGTTGAAGATCTAAGCTGTCATTTTGGCAGCTTTTCATATTGTGCTAACTTGGCAGGTTTGTTGAATAAGGATTGACACATAGAACCATTGATATTCTTATGATTTTATCTATACAATGAAGAAAAACACACTTTGAGAGAGTGAAAAACTTGAAACATAATCGACTTTTATTGTTATCGTTGGTTAGTAGTATATTGGTTGTTTTAGTTGCGTTTTTTCAATGGAATTTGGTTGATATAATAACTGAATTTTTAATGTTACCCATTTATTTACTGGTGTTTGGATTTTTTATTGTCATTACAGTAAAGACAATTATCAATTTATTTAAAAATAAGGATTGGAAGCCGTTTACCATCCAGTTATTAACCATCTTATTATGGCTGTTCTTCCCTTTTACACAGGTTATGTTAGATTTGGATTTCAAAATGAATAAGGCTGAAAGAGAAGAAGTGGTGGAAATGGTGGAAAATGGTGCTCTTAAACCGAATGTTTCACACAATTCATCACTTATCCTATTACCTGAAAAATACGCCCGACTATCTAAAGGGGGTGGAGAAATTGTTATTGAAAAAAACGGTAACTTGGTTTTGTTCTTCACATACCGTGGTATATTAGATAATTTCTCTGGGTTCGTGTATTCGCCTAATGATAAAAAGCCAAGTAAACGTGACTTTGATGGAGATTTTAAACAAATAGAAAAGTTAGATGAAAATTGGTATTTTGTAGGTTCTTCTTAAACTCCCATGAAAATAAAAACGGAAAAAGGGCATGAAAAAACAGACCCAGAAAAACCAGTTTTTAAAAAAAGGCTGAGCCTCTTGAAGGAAAGAGTATGAGGTTGGCTGGTAAAACGAAATAGTAATACCTTTCTACTTAAAATTAAATCAGAAAGGCTGGCGCAACAACCAGAAAAAGGATTAATCTCCCATAAGTGCTACCCCTAAATGGGCGCGACAGTCGGTGGTACACCGTGGTCGTTGGAGTCAGACTAACGGATGGGCTCAAAGGCACCATAGTTCAAAGACCTACTTCGCCAGCATTAAAACAGTATAGACTGCCTGATCCATTTTTCATTCTCTGTGGTGAAGCGATGATTTTTGCGCTTCATGGATGGCTAACGGGTGCAAGAGTTCTGGTGTGAGAGGGAGATGTATGAAGGGGAAACCAGAACAAAAGATAGAAACTAAAAAAATTTATAAAACAAAGAAGAATCCTGATGGAATGTTTATAGCACGAATTGTCCAAATACCCAAAGATGATAAGGTGGATTTTGATTTGGTTATTCAAAACAGCAAAAGTGAACAGATTACCTATGAGGAAGTGTTGGTTACAACGGATAATGATTATTTTTCTTTCCGAGTTGCACGAGGAAATCTTGAATGGGTGTCCTTGTATACAGTTGCGGTTTGGGATAGTCTTGGTCATAAATTAGTTGAAGTTGCGGCTCCTTTTTCTTGTTCCACTAACGGATGCAGTTTAGTGCAGAAATAGAAAAAAAGAAGCTATTTGTAAAATAGAAAAATAGCTTCATTTTTTAGTAGGTTTTAATTAATTAGTATTTTTTTGGATTTCTTTTTCCAGAAAAATTGATGATAAGCAGATTGGGCCAAGAAATTGACGATAAATGCAATTGGATAGGCGAGCCATATTCCATTTATCCCAAGCGTTGTAAAATGGGACAAGGAGTATGCTGCCGGAATTTCAATTAGCAAAATACTTGTGATTGTAAAAATTGTTGGCCAAAATACAGTACCTGTTGCTCTCATTGTTGCTGAGATAGTCTGAGTGTGACCTAAAATAACATAACTCCAAAATGAGAACATTATAAGGCTTTTAGCGATATGAATTGTTTCGGTGTTGTTTAAAAAGATGCTTAAAATAGGGGTTGGTATTAGGTAAAGAATGAGAATGAGAATACCGCAAAGAAGATAATTCATTGTAATGGCTATTTTAGTTAAATGTTTAATGTTCGAAATGTTCCCGGACCCCACGGCTTGTGCAACAAATACTGAAATGGCAATTGAAATACTCATCGCTGGTATTTGAACGTAGCTCGCAATTTGATTCACGATTCCATATGCAGCTGTTGCATTGGAACCATAATCATTTACAAAACTTATGACTGCAACTTCTGAAAGCGCGATCGAAACCATACTAATACTAGTAGGAATAGATAATTTCAGTAAGGTTTTCAATACAGAGCCTTTCATGTGAAGATGATTCAAAATAATAGAGTCTAATTTGAGCACATGATTCCGTTTGTGTAAGAATATTAACAGAATCACAAATGTAATGAAATTGGCTAATACAGCAGCATAAGCAGCACCATTTAATCCGAATGCCGGTAAACCCAACCAACCGAAAATAAGAATTGGTAACAAAGTAATATTTAAGATAATACTAATCAATAGAAAATAAAAAGGTGTTTTTGAATCGCCAACACCTCTCATAAAGGTTGTATAGCACATATATAAGAAGGTAATGGGTAATGTAACAAATAAAATACGTGCATACTCTGCGCTTTGAATCAGAATATTCTCAGGTGTTCCCATCCATTTTAGAATATCTTCTGTAAAGAGCCCTCCGATTAGGGCGACAGCAATGGAAATAATGATTGTAAATACTAAAGTAACTCCTACTACTTCCTTCATTTTTGGGATATCCCCACTACCGTATGTTTGCCCAACTAGAATGGAGCTTCCAGATCCAATTCCGATGACAAAGGATAGTAAGAAAAAGAATAGAGGGAAGAAGGCAGAAATAGCTGCTAAAGAATCTACTCCAAGTGTTTGTCCAATGACGATAATTCCAAATACTTGACCTAATGATTGAAAAACGCTTGCAAAAATAACAGGTACGAGAAAGGCAATCATTGGTTTTGCTAAGACAATCGTTTCATTTAAAGATTTTTTCATTTCATATAACTCCTAATAGGTTTCATTTCAAAAGAATCCCTCACTCTTTGAATCTAGATTATGAACAAAGTGAGGGAATAGTAATCGATTATGAATATTTAAGTCATAACTTGTGTATGTTTTATAAAAGCTGATAATATAAACCAAATTGTGTATCATACCATAACAATTTGCTATGTTTACGTTTCGGGATACGTGTTTGTAAACTCCATTCAGGATACTGTTTAATAATCTGAACTTGATCACCAGTAGCAACAGCAATAAATGATATATAATGATCTTTTGTCATGGGATGGTCGCTTGAAATAAACCATTCATAATCAATTTCTGTAATTAATAGCTTTTCTTCGTCTGTTGCGTTCTTCGCTTCTAATCGTTCTAACTTTCTCCCACAGCAAGATATGCTTACATCTCCAGTTGCTAATACAATATTATTACATGACGGACAGACAAAATAATTCGACTTTTTCATATTTCCTCCAACAAAATCATTCGACGATAATTCACCATCTAAAATATTTTCTATATTTACTCCCAATAGGGTAGATAAGCTTGGTAATAGCGTGACATCTGGACAGCCATACCCACGTTCCCATTTTGAAATCGTACGATCAGAAATGTTCATTTGATCAGCTAATTGTTTCTGTGTTAGTCCTTTTTCCTTGCGCAAATTATAAATTAACTCTCCAACTTTACTATTATCCATCATTGTCTCCTCCTGCTCTATTTTCATCTTAGAGGTTTATATGGTTGGCATCAACAAACGCTCCGTAGAGTTAAAAATTAGTAAGATTCACCAGTTTTTTATTTTTGATATGTTTCTATAACTGTAATAATTAGACTTGTTTATTGATGCTATTGGTTTATGGATTCTTCCTTATTTAGTTAACTATGTGGAAAATAAAAATTAAGATTTTTCAAAAGTAAAAGCTAAATGTGAAAGAGTGTACTTAAAGTAAACCAGCTAA
>NZ_JBITPF010000113.1:0-3222 GCF_050468025.1 Neobacillus sp. NRS-1170
AGAACAATTTCATCATCGCTCAAAAGCGACTTTATCATCATAACAAGTTATTAACTCGAAGTCAACAACTTTTTTGTTTTTCTTTCATCGTCTCGCTGACGACTTTTCCTATATTACAGGAGATTAATAGATTGGTCAATACTTTTTCAAAAAAAAATAAAAACGATTTATTTTCTCTTATATTTCAAGCTTAGAACAGCTTCCATTGAAGCTGTTTTTTTAAGACTTGTCCCTAATATGACAATGACCACCGAATAATCAATAATGTCTCACGAGGGGTTATACTTATACTTCAAAAGCTGGGAATGGGAGCTGCCAGCCAGGATCATTGAACAAGACAGCGATTCTCCTCTGGATACCGCCAAAAGAGAAATCAAAGAAGAAACTGGCTTTTTATCTGAGCATTGGCTGGTTCTAGGAAACTTCTAACCGTTCCAGTGCTCAAACAGTGAGCTGCAGCAATATCCTTGAGTGCTTCTTCTGTTGAACCGTAAGCAAGATAATAAAGTTCCTTTACAGAAGTAACTCCTGCAGGATGTTCCACTATTCCACCCCATGTATTAGTTTGATAGTCTAATTTCATGCTCCTTGACGCTTGGAAACTAGTTTATAACCAAGATGCTCCAGAGGTTATTCAAAAGTATTTTTGATTTAGGAACAAAATATGACCATTAGGATATATGGATATCTGAATGTAATTGTCGAAAACCAGTTAAGTATTTTCTCAAAAAAAGACATTATTCCCCAGAAAATGATTCTATATTTTATTTTTTTAAAAAATATGACATGTAGCATAAACCGAGGGAAAATTCTGAGGAGGATTGCATTGCCTCGCCCTTCCCTTCCATCGGCAAATTCACAGTGAGCCAGGCACCGCCCAACTATTATCCCGCATATGATGCCATTTTAGACCGGAGTCAAATCCATGACCGTGAAACTGACTTTTACCATGACCATAACCATGGTGATTGAAATACTTTTAATTAAGCTTTAATTTCATTTTTAATAGTTTGAATGATTTATATGATGCTGATCTTCGGGTTGCTCATGACTGCCCTATAAGGACAAAATCATCTTTACTCAAACGATTTCTGCCTCATGGCGGGCACTTGGATAGGGCGAATTAAATTACCACAAAAACCAGTAAAATAAACACCAAAAGATTAAAAAACTCCAAAATGGATATAGATGTACCATATACCATAAGGAGTGATTTTTTTGTCTGGTGAACGCCATTATATTGTAATAGAAAAACAATCAAATAAAGCGGCCAAAGTGTCCATTTCTCTTGCAATCATTGGATTTGTTTTGAGCCTGATACCCATCCTTGGCTGGATCCTTCTCCCTGTGTGGATTATGGCGATTTTATTCGGTATAGTAGGTCTTTTTAATTCATACAGGCGCGGACTGGCCATATCCGGAATCCTAATTGGTCTTTTTACATTTATGTATAAGGCACTAATCCTTCAAGCCATATTCGGCGGATAGATCACACCAAAAAGCAGATATCCATTTGGATATCTGCTTTTTCGTTTCGTAACGCCCAATATACTAAATCCAACAATTTCCCCGTTCAACATAACCAATTAATCGATTGAGTTTTGAGGGAATCTTGTTAGTCTAGAAAATAAAAAAAGACTCCGCAGGTAGGACTCGAACCTACGACCGATCGGTTAACAGCCGATAGCTCTACCACTGAGCTACTGCGGAATAAAACTTATGGTGGGCCTAAATGGACTCGAACCATCGACCTCACGCTTATCAGGCGTGCGCTCTAACCAGCTGAGCTATAGGCCCATAAATAATGGAGCGGGTGATGAGAATCGAACTCACAACATCAGCTTGGAAGGCTGAGGTTTTACCACTAAACTACACCCGCACTATTGAATAATTGGAGGCAGCAACCGGATTTGAACCGGTGATAAAGGTTTTGCAGACCTCTGCCTTACCACTTGGCTATGCTGCCTTAATTTGGCTGGGCTAGCTGGATTCGAACCAACGCATGTCGCAGTCAAAGTGCGATGCCTTACCGCTTGGCTATAGCCCAATATTATGAATGTAATGGGGCGACTGATGGGAATCGAACCCACGAATGTCGGAACCACAATCCGATGCGTTAACCACTTCGCCACAATCGCCATAATTCCAAGTATTTTAAATCAATGGTGGAGGGGGACGGATTCGAACCGCCGAACCCCGAGGGAGCGGATTTACAGTCCGCCGCGTTTAGCCACTTCGCTACCCCTCCACATATAAAAACATCTAGTAGATGGTGGCTCAGGACGGAATCGAACCGCCGACACAAGGATTTTCAGTCCTTTGCTCTACCGACTGAGCTACTGAGCCATATTATGATTGTTTCCTTAACTTTGAAGATGGTCGTACCTTCGTCCCCATCTCAGAAAGCTTACTCAAGCAGCAGCTCGATGGGTACGCTGATGCTTATTCACTGTAGCTTATTCGGGCGTGCTCTACCGACTGAGCTACTGAGCCATACAAAAAAAATCTATATCAACAGCAGCGTTCGCTACTGGGATGAAAATGGCGGTCTGGACGGGACTCGAACCCGCGACCTCCTGCGTGACAGGCAGGCATTCTAACCAACTGAACTACCAGACCATATTGCGGGGACAGGATTTGAACCTGCGACCTTCGGGTTATGAGCCCGACGAGCTACCGGACTGCTCCACCCCGCGACGATAAATAAGTTATAAACCATAAAATATTATGGCGGAGGAAGAGGGATTCGAACCCCCGCGCGGTTTAACCCGCCTGTCGGTTTTCAAGACCGATCCCTTCAGCCGGACTTGGGTATTCCTCCGTAAAGATATGGTAGCGGCGGAGGGGATCGAACCCCCGACCTTACGGGTATGAACCGTACGCTCTAGCCAGCTGAGCTACACCGCCATTATCAATATAAAAAATGGAGCCTAGCGGGATCGAACCGCTGACCTCCTGCGTGCAAAGCAGGCGCTCTCCCAGCTGAGCTAAGGCCCCATGTTGTTATTGTAAAAAAACTTTCGACTGGTCGGGAAGACAGGATTCGAACCTGCGACCCCTTGGTCCCAAACCAAGTGCTCTACCAAGCTGAGCTACTTCCCGTATTTTTAATGGCGCGCCCGAAAGGAGTCGAACCCATAACCTTTTGATCCGTAGTCAAACGCTCTATCCAATTGAGCTACGGGCGCATTATAAAAATAAATGGTGCCGAGGACCGGAATC
>NZ_JBITPF010000114.1:0-3510 GCF_050468025.1 Neobacillus sp. NRS-1170
TTCGTTCATATCAGTACATTTCTTCACAACTCTAAATTTAATTGATATGTTGCTTTTACCAATTAGCAATTCATGATTGTCGGGAGGCATAATAAAAAACACGGTTAGAAATAACTGTGCCCAAAATTAACAATCACCATGTTTATTTAGATGCAGTGGAGGTGGGACAAGCCATCCTTTTTCTTTATTTAAACGAAGCACTTTTGCTCCAAGGGCTACCTTTTGATTATGAAATTGAACGTACATCATAGCAACGTCTTCCCTGATGGATTTACCGATTACTTGGCTGCAAGTTACTAATCCGGCAGCAATATTAGCGGAAAGTGTAGCTGCAATTGCTGGATCTGGAATTCTTGCACCTACTGGAATATTCTCCAAACATGCATCTGGAGGCTCTGGAGCAGCAGGTGGTAAGCCCACACCGTTTTCTTTTAATAACTCTTCAACCTGTTTTTTTTCTTGCTGGTAAGTTTCAATTGCTTCTACTAATAACTTCTTTAAATCTTCATCACCTGCGTGGTTGATCATCGTTTGATAACCTGCAATCAGACTATTTCCGACTAGTTGAGAAGCCCAAATATCAAAGACTTCCCCGTAATGTAAAGGCTCATTCTTTGGATTTCCAGATAAAATTCCCATCGTTATCCTCCTTAGTGAATATGAAAATCTACTCATATTAAGTGCCACCTCTCTTTATGCACTTTAATAACTTTTCCTACACTAGAAAAGAATATAGATAATTTCTTTTAATAACTTTGTTAATTTTGTTAGCACTTATTAGCATAAGAAGAAAGGGGCTGCAACCATCCCTTAGATGTAATCTCGGTACTCATAAACGAGCTGCATTTATTACCAAGTTTAAGGGTGTGCACTAATAAATGTATATTTTTATAATAGTATCTAAACCTAAAGTAATACTATTGGATTGAAGCGAGTGATCATATGGAGAGTAAAGACAGCATCATCTCGATACAAGATAAAAATTATTATACGACCGAAGAATTAATTGACCAAAAGATAGATATTTGGCAAGAACATGTTCTTTTTTCTGGCTTATGGTGGTTTGGGGTTGCTCTCTCAATTATCCCTTGGATTATCTGGTTTCATATTAGAAAAAAACAAAGTACAGATCGGATAATGTATGTGGGTTTTTATATTATGGCAATTTCAACCCTGCTTGATATTTTAAGAGACCAAATAGGCATTTGGCATTATCGGTTTCATGTAATCCCGACACTTCCTACCTATTTCCCATGGGATGTTACGCTCATGCCTGTATCGGTAATGATTCTCCTGCAACTCTTTCCAAAAATAAACCCATGGTTTAAAGCAATATTTTTCGCACTTTTAACTTCCTATATAGCAGAACCATTTTTTGACTGGCTGGGCATTTATGAGCCAAATGCCTGGCGTTATAGTTATTCTGTCCCGATTCAGATTCTTCTTTTTATGAGTGCATTTTGGCTTACCCAACGGACTAAGTTTTCTCCATTGTAATGAAGGTACATGGATAATTTTTTCATTGGAAATACTCCTTTCTTGTAGCGAGTACAGGGAATTACCCTTATTCAACTCCCTCAGTTTAATACGAATATCTCTCGAATGCTCCCTTATTCGCAGGATTTCATAACCCTTGTAATTAGAGTTACAGTTAAATGAAATGAGTTCAGATCATTTTGGCTTCGTGAAGGCATAGTTAAATAAAGGAGTCAGCTACCGCTCCATATTTTACCATATAATGTACTTCTCCACGCCGCCCCTGGAGGCTTTCCCTCCCATGTCTCAACGGGTCAATTGCCCTCTCATTCCTTCGTCATGCCTATCCAAGGGGTCAAGGGGTGGAGGCCAGTTATGCTAACCTGATGGGTCAGTGCCCTTTTGTTGAACAAATCTGGTACTCCGTACATATTTGAAATCCTACGAATAAGCCAACATTCGATGTTTAAAGATTATTTATTTATTGGATTTTCCCCTTACGGGGAAAAAAGTCTAAGAATCTATTATTTCTTATGCAGCTATGGAATATAAAGGTTGTAATTTTTCTGGACAATTGGATTCATTTCTTTTGGCTATTCCTACAAATATACGGGCTAACTTTCCAACCAATTTCATAATCGATTTTATTTTCTTCATTTTTTTCACATTAACATTATGGGAGTGAATTGCTTTAAA
Organism: Neobacillus sp. NRS-1170; assembly: GCF_050468025.1. Lineage (NCBI taxonomy): Bacteria > Bacillati > Bacillota > Bacilli > Caryophanales > Bacillaceae > Neobacillus > Neobacillus sp. NRS-1170. Next base: position 2,173 of record NZ_JBITPF010000114.1, read on the forward strand.
TTCTGGGTTATTCATCACAAGGCTCAATGTCGCTAAATAGAGGAATCGTCGTAGTCTGGACCTTCCACGTTTAGAGATGACAATTTGTCCTTTCCACTTCCCTGAACTTGCTTCAGCTAAGTGCAATCCTGCATGGCGAAGAAGGGAATTACCATGAGAAAAACTACTTAAATCTCCTGCTTCTCCTAATATACCAGCTAATGAAATTTCACTAACTCCTTTAATAGAAAGCAGTTTTTGTGCAAAAGGGATCTTATTTAATACGTCAATAACTTGCTTTTCAACTCTTTCGAGTTGTGTTACTGCTAAATCATACTCCTCTAGTAATTGTTCTAAATGAAATTTATACGCATCCAGAGCTTGTCTGGTTCCGACAGATCTTCTTGCAACCTGAATAAGTAATTGGGCTTTTTTTAATCCAGGCTGCCTCTTCATTTTTGACTTCCAACCTGTAATAACTTCATGTGGCTGCTTAGTCACTAACTCCATGGGGGTCGGGAATAGACGGAGGGTTGCGATTGCACCTTTAGCCGTAATATCTTTAAACACTTGTCTGAGTTCAGGAAAGACAATATCTACCCAACGATTTAATTGATTAATAGAACTTACAAGACGTTTAACTACTACATCACGGTTTGACATAAGGACTCTCAGTTTTTCGAATGATTCTGAAGTGTACCTAACAAAACTGTAGTAACCGTTTTTAACCATATCAGCGATAACTAAGGCATCTTTTTTATCACTTTTTGATTGAGTATTATCGCGATTTTCTTTATTCCTTTTCACTAAATGAGGGTTTACAGTTACTACCTCTGTATTTTGTTTAGATAACCATTTTGAAAGGTTGATCCAGTAGTGTCCAGTCGGCTCCATACCAACTATAACTGCATCTAAATTATTTAATTTTTTAAGATTATTGATCCATTTTAATAAATGACCAAATCCTTCTTCATTGTTTTCGAAGGCCAGTGGGTCTCCTACTACAATTCCGCGGAAATTTACAGCTCTAGCCACGTGTAATTGTTGGGCTATATCCACACCAACAACCAGATGTTTAACGGAAATTCTTTCTATTAGTTGATTTTGTTTGTCTTGCATTTTAAACTTCATATTAGGGTTCCTCCTTAAGGTTTTGAGTTAGAGTGGTGTCTATACTCATATCTTACTGAGGGACCCTATTTTTTTCAAAGTCGAAAAATAACGATCTACAGGAATGCTAAACTGCCCCGTTGGTACAAGAAAAAAGGAATCGCCGCAGCCATCCCACCTTAAACTCTTGCACCCGTTAGCCACCCATGCAGCGTAAAAATCGGCACTGCACCACAGAGAATGAAAATG
>NZ_JBITPF010000115.1:0-4985 GCF_050468025.1 Neobacillus sp. NRS-1170
TTATTTTCATGGGAGTTGAATTACACTAAAAAAGATTGACAATTTTAGCCACCCTCTACAAAAGCACTTTAAAATGTTTATTGAAATGTAATTAGGAGAATTCGTGTTTATGTGATACACTTTGTTTACCATTTGATTTACTGTTTACATGTGCCCTACTCATTCGTGAGTGGGGTTCCTTGCTTTTAAAAATAAATAAAAAACAGACTCTAAAAAGAGCCTGCTTTAGTTTGCTTTTATTATTAAGCTTTACGCACGTTAGCTGCTTGAGCTCCACGTTGACCTTGCTCAACATCGAAAGTCACAGCTTGACCTTCTTCTAAAGATTTGAAACCTTCGCCTTGAATAGCTGAGAAATGAACGAATACGTCTTCTCCACCTTCACGTTCGATGAATCCGAAGCCTTTTTCGCTGTTAAACCATTTCACTTTACCATTTTCCATTTTTGTTGCCTCCTAGTGTGTAAAAACACACATTGTGTTACTATCCTTGCTTTCAGTGATCATCAAGACGAAAAGTTTTACTAATCCTATCCTTTACACCGAACAAAAATAATTCTTATATATATTAACATTTTTCACAAGTATTTGCAAGAAGGCATAAAAGCGACCATATTTGCCACTCACGAATATACACATCTGGTCTTGCATTCTTTAGTTGTTCTTATTCAAATAAAGCACCCGTAAGTGTAAGTGAAAAATTCACAATATATACGACATCATTTCCTAATTCCGCTTGAACGTGTCTTTAAAACATTGTAGCAACCAGTTCATACCCAATAATACTCATCATCTGTCCCTAAAGCTTCTCAAATCATATCTGGGCTGTTTTCATCCTACTTGTAATCATTTCATAATGCTTTCTTTTTTCGAAATGACCTGGAAGTTTTTTTATGATTGCCATTTCCCCCTTTTCCCCCAAATTCCATATTCCCTTTATAATTTCTCCTTGATTTCTCTTGTACCTTAATTTTAGGCTTACTGGCATATCGCGGTGATTCGGAAGTTAACTGAACTGGAACATCCCTCTGTTCCTTCGACAACAATTTCAAGGCAACTGAAACTAACGATATCGAATCGTATTGATCGAGCAATTCGGTTGCTGCTTGATTAAACTGTTTGTACTGCTCCTCTTCAACCAATTGAATCATCTTTTCTAATGCGGCTCTCTGTATAGACTCCATTGCCTCTGCTACCGTCGGAATTGATTTACGCTGGATCTTTCCTTTCGAGGCTTTTTCAATACTGTGAATCTGTCCAGTTTCCCTCGGTGTAACCAATGTAATAGCTAACCCCGTCTTACCTGCTCTGCCCGTTCTGCCGATTCGGTGAACATAACTTTCCGGGTCTTGAGGAATGTCAAAATTGTAGACGTGGGTAACCCCTGAAACATCAATTCCTCTAGCAGCCACATCGGTCGCAACTAAAATATCAATGTTTCCCTCACGAAATTTATTCATCACAACATCTCGCTGTCGTTGATTTAAATCTCCGTGCAACCCATCAGCAAGATACCCTCTTTTATTCAATGCATCACTTAATTCATCCACGCGTCTTTTTGTTCTTCCAAAAATCACGGCTAATTCTGGGTTATCCACGTCTAGCAGACGGCAAAGCACTTCAAATTTATCTCGTTCATTGACCTCATAAAAAATTTGCTTTACAGTTGGCGAGGTAACTTCCTTCGCTTTCATCTTTACCAACTCTGGATCGTTCATAAATCTTTCCGCAAGATTTTGAATCAGTTTGGGCATGGTTGCAGAGAACAGTAAGGTTTGTTTTTCTTCAGGGGTCTCTTTGAGGATTCGTTCGATATCCTCCAAAAAGCCCATATCTAACATTTCATCAGCTTCATCCAATACCACCACTGAGATGCGATCTAACTTCAGCGTTTTACGTTGAATGTGGTCCAAAAGTCTTCCAGGTGTACCCGTAATAATGTGTGGGACCTTTTTTAATGCCTTGATTTGGCGTTCTATAGACTGACCTCCATAAATAGGGAGAGAAGATATGCCCATGTATTTCGCCAGCCGATTGATCTCGTCTGAAACCTGAATAGCTAATTCCCTTGTCGGTGCAATTGCAATCGCCTGAACATATTTTTTGCTCGTATCCACTTTCTCCAAGATAGGTATGGCGAAGGCAGCCGTCTTTCCTGTACCTGTTTGTGCTTGACCAATTATGTCCTTCCCCGTCAAGGCTATGGGAATGGCTTTCTCTTGAATAGGAGATGCTTCTTCAAATCCCATATCCGTAATCGCTCTTTGAATGGTTTCACTAATGCCCATTTCATAAAATGTTGTCATACTTCATAACCCCCTTCAATTTGTTTACAATTTTTTATATTGGACTAACGCCTTGATTGGAATGCACATATGTATTAATTTTTAGGAAAGTAAAGGCATTCACCCATGTTACAAGATAATAATTGATAAACAAAGTTCGTAATAAGATGATTATTTGTTAATAATTAAAGTTTATACCAGTAAATGAGCAATACGAAGGTATGACTTTTTCAACAAAACTCCCATTTTTTGAATAGGAAAAAGTATCGCTGTGACTGCAATCCTTCTTGAACTTAAGCACCCGTTACTTTAAGTACAATTCTTCACAATCTCCTTCTTTAATGGGCGATGTTTTTTATAGCATCACACCGATAATAAAAAATTTTGTTGTTATTCTTTAGAATTAATAACTTTCGCCAACCCTAACGCTAAATTCCGTGTGAGTATATCTGAAACTAATTTTTCATCCTTCAGCTTACAATTAATAATTAGTATAACTTCTCCATGTTTTTCATTCCGTACCAGTTTAATTTGCTTTTTTTTATTCTTCCATTTATAAAATATTATTTCGATTACTAAACCAATAATAATGCCGCTGGCTGCACCAATTAGTCCCCAGTATATAGGTCCCCATTCTAATTCAAATCCCTTGCTGGCTAAAATAGTTGATAATACAACTGCTAATGCAAAACCCTTATCTAAAAACGAACGACCGTCAGAATGATTAAGGGAGTCAATGATTGAAGCTCTAACATTTACTTTCTTTAATGGTACTGCAAAAATATCCGTTATGCCATTCTCCTGTAACTCTGTTATCCCAAGCTCAAGATACTTTGTATGTTCAAAGGTCGCAAAAATTTGCATTTATTCCACCAGTCCTCCCTTTTGAATGTGGAAATTCGAAGGCTGGAAATTTTCCTCTAAAAAGCGTGCTTGTTCTTTTGCAAACAATTTATTTAGTTCAATAGTATCTGTATAAGATTGATACAATGTGAAGAAATAAAAAGACGGTATAAATAGCAACCATTGCATATTTAATACTTGTGTGGATTTTTGTATATCTCCCTGTATTAAATAAATTATTGCTTCAGCGAAGTGTGAGTAAAATACAAAGATAACTGCCCAAAAAAGTGTAAAAAAACTTGCTAAGATTCTTTGTTGATAAAATTGACCTAGACTTGGAATGAAAATTGCCCAAATAAGGGCTAGGATAGGATTTCTCTTATCCAGATAATTAACACCCGCTGTGTTCATAGCATATTTCTTGATGGGAGAGTTGGCACTTTCGCTAAGTTTATACTCTTTGTTCAAATCAACTGCTCCACGGTAACTGTCCCATATACCGAATAAATATATAGGTATATATAAAAGCAATAATCTGGTATTTAATATACCTTTAGCTGATGGTATATCTCCTATAAAAGAATACACCATAGCAGCGTTTAGATTTGAATATGAATTAATACAAATTTCCCAAACAATTAGACCAGTACCACGAAAAAAATGTCCTAGTAGAATGTGACCAAGTCCAGGGAAAGCTACTGACCACCAGGCAATTATTGAAGGTTTTCTTAAATGAAGTATGGTTGTATCAAAAATTCCTAAAACGTTTCTAGGAAGACTTTCTCTTCTCATAACCCTACTCATATAAAATGCTCCTTTGATCCAAGTTTGTAATTTCTGTGTACAGGTTAAATTCAGTTATATAATCCTTTTTCCTTAATCTCTCCAAAAAATTTTTTAAATAAAAATAATATCAATAATTAAGTTTTCTTCTTATGATAACCTGCCATTTAGCTGAATAACAAAAAAGGATCACCGCAGCAATCCCAGTTCTTTAACTCTTGCTCCCGTTGAACAAGTACCTTCTCTTTTATCGCATTTTTGTATAGGTGTGACATAATTTCCAAGTATTTATTTATGTCGAAATTTTTGGATTTTTATTTGTAAATTTTTTGTAAAGTTTATAGTGCCATTTATATAGTACTTTTGAACTTTAAAAAGATAATGGCAAACCTCTTGAGAGATTGGGACGCAAAGCTACGGATCTAAGGTGTTTAACTATGATGGCTGAGTTGCCTAAAATAGTTCATATTTTAGGAGGCTATATTGTGATTACTCTTGCTGATGAAAAGGAACTTGATAAAGATTGGGTGGAACTTATTAAGAAAGCTCTAGAGATAGGAATATCGGCGGATGAAATTAGAGATTTTCTTAGTAAATAATTGAGACCATTAAATGGTCTTTTTTTATTTATCATGGTTCATAGAATGGTTCAAATGAAGCATTAAAGTGAGTGGGATTTTCAAATAGATTCTTGCACTAACCTGCTTCGTTAGTTAAATAAGGATAAAAAAAGAGCGACTTCTCAGCCACTCTTAATTAACCATTTTTTGGTCTGTGTTTATTCTGTTTATAAATATAATCGATCCTGTTCATTGTCCTATATCCTAAAATACCAAGGATTATTGTATATATCGTTGTTAAAAATAAGCCAAGTATAGCAATCCAAAATAACGATGTTATCTTCCTTCTTTTGTTAAGCACAACAAATTACCTCCACGAATTAATCGTTATTATCTTGCACCTAATAAGGGAGATTATTACAAGAACAACAATTGATAAGAACGACCACTCAAGTCATTCATTCTAATTTTAATTAAACTCAAGCACCCGTTAGCTTAAGTTATCATGAACGAAA
>NZ_JBITPF010000116.1:0-1670 GCF_050468025.1 Neobacillus sp. NRS-1170
TTTCACTCCAATAATTTCCATATGATGTACGTATTCTCCACGCCACCCCTGGAGGTTTTCGCTCCCATGTCTCAACGGGTCAAATGCCCTTTCATTCCTTCGTCATACCTATCCAAGTGGTAGAGGCCGGTCTTTCTAACGGAACGGGTCAGAGCCCTTTTGCACAATAATTCCGGTACTTCGTACTTTCTTTGTAATCCTACGAATAAGCCAATATTCGAAAGATATTAATCTTAATGTTATTAGTAAGTTGTATATAAATAGACTATCCTTGGTTAAAGCTATGCAGCTATTAATACTATTGGTTTTACTTTGTGGGGACAATAAGTTTCATTTTTACGGGCCATTCCAACTAAAACTCTTGCGAGTTTATGAATTAATTTCATTATCGATTTCATTTTCTTCATTTTTTTTACTTTAACATTATTAGCGTGCATCTCTTTAAAATCGGGGTTGTTCATCACTAGGCTCATAGTCGTTAAGTACAAGAAACGTCTCAATCTAGATCTTCCGCGTTTAGAGAGGACAATTTGACCTTTCCATTTACCTGAACTAGCCTCTGCAAGATGTAATCCAGCATGACGTAATAATGAATTACCATGTGCAAATCCACTTAAATCTCCTGACTCACCTAGAATACCTGCAAGGGCAATCTCACTAATCCCTTTTATGGCAAGTAACTTTCTTGCGAAAGGAATTCGTTTAAGAACATTAGTGACTTCTTTTTCAACTCGTTCAAGTTGCGTTGTTGCTAGATCAAACTCTTCAATTAATTGTTCAAGGTGCAATTTATAAGCATCGAGTGCTTGTCGCGTTCCAACTGAATGCCTGGCTAATTCAATTAATTGATGTGCTTTTTTTAACCCAGGTTGCCTCTTCATTTGAGTTTTCCAGCCTTTAACGATATCTGGAGCTTTCATTGAACGAAGTTCATTTGGGGTAGGGAATAAGCGTAGAGTGGCAATTGCCCCTTTCCCTTTAACATCTTTAAATACCTGTCGAAGTTCAGGGAATACAATATCTACCCATCGGTTAATTTGATTGATAGCACTGACCAGTCTTTTAACTGTCATATCTCGGTTTGACATTAATACACTGAGTTTTTCAAAGGGCTCCGAAGTAGGACGAATAAAGGAATAGTAACCATTCTTGACCATATCAGCGATAACAAGAGCATCTTTTTTATCACTTTTTGACTGGGTATTATCCCGGTTTTCCTTATTCTTTTTTACCAAATGAGGGTTAACAGTGACGGCTTCAATATCTTGATCAAATAGCCATTTTGATAGGTTAATCCAATAATGTCCTGTTGGTTCCATACCAACAATTGTAAAATCAAAACCTTTTAAGCTTTTTAACTGGTTCATCCATTGTAGTAATCTAGCAAAACCATCTTCATTATTTTCAAAGGAAAGAGGATCTCCAACTATAATTCCACGAAAATTAACAGCTCTAGCTATGTGTAATTCTTGAGCTATGTCTACACCAACTACAAGGTGTTTATCAGAAATTCTTTCTATTAGTTGATTTTGTTTGTCTTGCATTTTAAACTTCATATAAGGGCTTCCTCCTTAGGGTATTGAGTTAGAGTGGTGTCTATACTCATATCTTACTGAGGGGCCCTATTTTTTTCAAAGTTGAAAATTAGTGATCTACAGGAATTCTAACGG
>NZ_JBITPF010000117.1:0-4936 GCF_050468025.1 Neobacillus sp. NRS-1170
ATCAGTACATTTCTTCACAAACTCTAAATTAAATTGATATGTTCGCTTTTAACAATTAGCAATTCATGGGTTGCTGGGTACGCATAATAAAAAACACGGCTAGAAAATAACCGTGTCCAAAAATTAACAATCACCATGTTTATTTAGATGCAGTGGAGGTGGGACGAGCCATCCTTTTTCTTTATTTAAACGAAGCACTTTTGCTCCAAGGGCTGCCTTTTGGTTATGAAATTGACCATACATCATGGCAACGTCTTCCCTGATGGATTTACCGATTACTTGGCTGCAAGTTACTAATCCAGCAGCAATATCAGCGGAAAGTGTAGCTGCAATTGCTGGATCTGGAATTCTTGCACCAACTGGAATATCCTCCAAACATGCATCTGGAGGCTCTGGAGCAGCAGGTGGTAAGCCGACACCGTTTTCTTTTAATAGCTCTTCAACCTGTTTTTTTTCTTGCTGACAAGTTTCAATTGCTTCTACTAATAACTTCTTTAAATCTTCATCACCTGCATGGTTCAACATCGTTTGATAACCTGCAATCATACTATTTCCGACTAGTTGAGAAGCCCAAATATCAAAGACTTCCCCGTAGTGTAAAGGTTCTTCCTTTGGATTCCCACTTAAAATTCCCATCGTTATCCTCCTTAGTGAATATGAAAATTTACTCATATTAAGCACCTTTCTTTAAGCACTTATATAGCTTTTCCATCACTAGAAAAGAATATATATTATTTATTATAATAATTGTGTATATTTTGCTAGCTCATAAAATTTGCGTTAGAGTCGAAAAAGAAAAAGGTTATCGGAACAGCCATTTTTTCTTAAACTCAAGCAAACATAATCATAATGATATTAAAAAAAGTCCTTACTGTTAAATGCAGAAGGACATTAATTGTGATTTACAATTGATTCTTTTTTCTTATTAATTCATCTCTATCGGATGCCATTGGAGGCTGTTCCAGCCATCCATTTTTAATCATGATATTAGCTCCATCTTCAGAATACATCTGAACTTCTAAGGATAGCCTGTTATACATTGTACTAATATCTCCTCTAGGACTTTGACTAACAGCTGTACCATAATAGCCAACGCTCAAAGAAATCAAACCACTTGTGAAGAACATCATCAGTTTATCAGAAAAAGAAGGGGTTGTACTATTTGTTATTTCTGAATCCCAACCCATGGGTGCAGGAAGTTTACTTTCCTCTAGCTTACTTCTAAATATTTTAATATGTTTATTCCCAACTTCTAAACCCTTTAAAAAGAATTGTTTTACATCCTTATCCTTTGCAACTTGACTAAATCCAGTAAGTGCAGCTACCCCCAAGGCATTTCTTTGCAGATTTGCAAATATATTTTCGACTTCGGCTGCAATTAATGGTCTTTTTTCTCCGAACACATCTAACATAAACCATTGCTTTTTTACAAATTCAACATCCTCTAAATTAGGCAGGCTCGGTGACCTGATAAACAATCCTTTAGACAATAATAATTCAGTTGACTTATCATATAATTGCATTGTTTCTGTAAGGCAATCCATGTAATAGGCTCTTATATCACTCCTTACAGATGTTCCAACACTAGCAGCATATGTTGTAAGTCCAACCTTAGACATTTGGTTTAAAAAATTAAGTACAAAACTGTCGGAATAAAGTCTAGGAGCAGTTAAATCGACATCCTCTTCAATACTAAAACCATGTGGAACTACATTTTTTTCCTCTGTTAGTATCGCTGTAATCTTTTGAATATGTGACTTAGATAATTCTAGAGCAAATTCAATTATAGGCTTAATTTCAATATCCTCAGCTTTTTCTAAAAAAAATGTTAGAATACATGTGCTAGAGCTATCATTTAAGTATTGAAGCCAAAGTTGACCAATTTCTCCCGCTGTTAGCCTAATCTGTTTTTCTCTTTCATCCATAAGTAACCTCCAAAAAAGTTATACTAAAAAATACCATCCCCTGAAATTACCTATAGTATGTATTAGTTACCTTAATACCCCACCTTGCAAAATATGAGCCAGCAATCGCTAAAGTTGCATACTACTTCTTATACTGTTCTATCTTCAACTAAACTGCCTCTATAGTTGAACAAGAAAAAGGAGCTGCCGCAACTCCTTCTTCAACTCAAGCACCCGTTACTTTAAGTACAGTATTTCACAATCTAACTCGTTAATCGAACAAGGAAGAGTAGATGCATTATTTAGGCATCCTACACTGTTAGTTAATAAGCACCATTGAAAAACCAGAATATTAAATTATTAAACGAAGATTTTTGTGGACTACACTAAAAAATTAATATGGGTTGGGTTGATAAAAATAATTGGGTTTTTTAATGTCATTATTATATGGTTTGTGGAAAATATGGGTTGCAGCTGGTGACAGTGGTGGAATAAGCCACGTCCAGTCGCCTGTAATAGACCTTTCACTTGCCCTTTCTTTTTCTTCGAATTTTTTGAATTGTTGTGCAGCCGTATGATGGTCTACAATACTAACCCCATCCTCCTTAAAGGAATGTAACACTGCAGTATTCAATTCTAAGAGTGCCCTATCCTTCCATAAAGATATATTACTTTTTATGTCCAACCCCATTAATTTTCCTATTTGAGGAAGCATATTATACCGCGATTCATCCGCAAAGTTCCTTGCCCCTATCTCAGTCCCCATATACCAGCCATTAAAAGGAGCAGCGGTATACGTAATGCCGCCAATTTCTAAAATCATATCCGAGATCATCGGTACTGCATACCATTTCAAATTTAAATCATTAAACCATTTGTAATTGGGATGACGAATTGGCACTTCGAGAAGAAGCTTTTCTGGAATCTGGGCTACTTTTGGATGATGATCATTTATTTGAACGACTAAGGGTAAAACATCGAAATTTCCAAACTTCGGTTCCCATCCTAAATCTATACAGGTCTCGGTAAAGGAAATGGAGTGTGGATCCCCTAAAACACCTTGTTCCGTTTTGTAACCTGCATAGCGAATTAATTGGTGATTCCATATACGAACTTTTTGGTTCGAAGCTTTTTGTGAAAAAATGGTGATTGTAGGGCGTATTCGACCCTTATTCGTTGCATATTCAATGTGTCCAAATAAGGCTTCGATAATTTCTTCTTCTGTCTTTAGGTTCCTCTTATCGATCACGGTTAATTGATCCCAAAATAATCTTCCTATACAACGGTTACTATTACGCCAAGCCATTTTTGCCCCATATTCAAGCTCTAGGTTGGTGTGTTCATAAAAACCTTTATTCCGTATCTGTTCATTCAATTCATTCAATCTATGTTCCACTTCCTGCTCTGTTTTATTTAATTCTCTATAACAGGTCCGGATAAATTCCTCAGCTTCCTTTAGTAAATCAGTAATCAAAACAAATCCTCCTTGGATATATGGCAGATAATATCCTATTATGTAAAAAAGATCCAAGCCTAAACAAATAATATTGTTTCAAAATCAACTTTACCATTTAACCCAAAGAGATTTCCATCCCATTTCAACAATCCTACTCCGTTAGCACAACAAGAAAAAGGGATCGCCGCAGCAATCCCCCTTAAACTCTAGCACTCCGTTATTTTAAGTGTAATTTTTCACAATCTTTTTATTAAAGTAAACCCAAAAAGGCGATTGCATGTTTAAGTATCTTCCCATATTACAATCAAAAATAAATAATTAAACCATAAAACAAACGAATAAGATGATAATTAAACTCTGTCAAATGCTTTTGGCGGTGATTCCAACCAGCCTTTATCAATCATGATATTTGTAGCATCATCGACAAATAGAGTAACGTTTATGAGGGTTCTCCCGTACAAAAATCCTATATCCCTTCTTCCATTTACCGCAAGTGAGTTCCCAAAAGCCCTTATCTTCATTGAGAACATGTCCACTTTATGAAACAGCATTATTTTATCGGAAAAAGGGGGATATGTAGATGTTGTAACTAAATGGTCAATGTATGACGGTGTTTGCATGTGTTCAGTGTGCAGTTTTTCCATATACTGTTTAATTGACTTATCAGTCATTTCTAAACCTCGTTTAAACAACGCCTTTATCTTTTCATCTCTAACTGTCTGATAAAATCCCAATAATAATGTCTTACTTGTTACATTATTCTCAATGTTATCATAAAGATGAGTAATTTCTAATGCATGTAATGGTCGGACATCTCCAACAAAACCATTTAAGTAACTTTGTTTTTGAATAAAATCATTTGTTTCTGGTGTTGGAATAATAGGAGGTTTTGGGATATACTTTTTTTCCGCTAATACATTATTAATTTGCCCTAAAAGGATAGATACACAATTATTAAGATAAATAAAAAATTCTCTTATATCCTCCCTCATTTGTATTGGAACTGCTACTGCGTAAATGCTAAGCCCTGCCTTAGCCACATATTTTAAATAATGAATGTAAAATTCATCTTCGTATAAACGTGGGGCACCAAGATTTACATCCTCTTCAGTAAATCCTACAGGTATAGGGAAATTATCTTTCTTAAAAATTTCTTCTATCTTCTTCATAAAATCCTTTGATAAGGCTAAACCATTTTCCAATAGTTTCTTTATATATTCATCATCGCAATGTTGTAGAAAATAAGTTAATATTTGACTGCACATTCTATTTCCCACATAAGTCGCCCAAAGTTTTCCCATTTCAACGGATGTTAAAGGTTGAGTCTCATCTAATGCTTTTGAACTTAAATCAATTGGCTTTAAAATATCCATTGGATTTAAAGTATCCATGATTAATCTCCCTTTTCCCATATTTTTGTTTAGGATTACCATCGGATAATAATATAATTCAAACTAATCTGCCAGTTAGCGGAACAAGAAAAGCGACTGCTCTTGTTCAACAATCGCACCCGTTCGTATTATAAGGTTAGCCAGAATGCTAAATATTTCTGGTTGACCATTTTTTATATGGTTTT
>NZ_JBITPF010000118.1:0-10829 GCF_050468025.1 Neobacillus sp. NRS-1170
GCCGCACAACTGCCCCGTTAGTACAATAAAAAAGGAGATCGCCGCAGCCATCCCAATCTTTAACTCTTGCATCCGTTACTTTAAGTGTAATATTTTACAAGTTTTTATTTTTAAAGAATGATATCTATCATATAGCAGAAATAGAGTGGATTTTTTAAAAAGTGTCCCGCTATCCCCTCTTATTCGTCTTTAGTCATACTTTTTAATAACTTGTGGTGTTTATGCAGTTTATGGATAATATAGCTGAATTGGAATACTGAGAATACTTGAATATAATTGGCTAGGTCGCTTAAGCCAATGACTTTAAGCAAGATAGCTGTAACTACTATGGTAATCCAAAACTCTAGTGACTTTATATAGCCTAGCACAGAATCTCCCCTTTCCGTAATTTATACTAGGAACCTCTGAAAAAAAATGTCAGTCCGTTGCGGTTAAAGTTTTATTACTAAGAGTGGTGAAAGTGAGAAATAATCCACTACATGTCCTCATTAGAGCTAGGTATGGACCTGAAAGTAAAGTTGCCATTAATACACTTTTTTTCAATAAATAAATTATCAATCACTATAGTTAATGAAATAAATTCTCTTAATGAAAGGGACAAGTTATTCAGTTAATCCGCAAATTTTTTTCTTAATTATATTCATTCCTTCTTCGACTAAACTGTGCGTTAGCGGAACAAGAAAAAGAGCCGCCACCGCAGCCCCTTGTTGAACTATTGCCCAGGTTAGTTTAAGTTACCTTTTCACATCTTTGATTCTAGTGTGAATTATTAACGATTTAACTTTTGTGGTCACATTATATATCTAATCAAAGAAATGTTATTTTCCATTTATATTTTTGTGCCATATGTCTCAATTCATTATCTGGTACATAGTCAAATATTTGTGTTGACTTAAACCACGGTTTAAGTCGTATCATAATCCTGTCGACAAGGAAAGATAAAATGCGGAGGTCTCCCGATGAAATATTGTTCAATTAGTGAAGCTGCAGCAAAATTCAATATTACAGAATCAACGTTACGTTATTATGAAAAAAAGGGACTACTGCCACTGATTGAGCGTGATGAAGCGGGCAGGCGGTTATTTTCAGAAGATCAAATTTCACTCCTTGAAACCGTTATTTGTTTAAAAAATACGCGCATGCCCATTAGTGGTATTAAACAATATATTGATTGGGTAGTAGAAGGAGACAATACCATTGTTCTCCGACTTGAAATGATGAGGAACCACAAGCAGGCAGTGCTAGATGAAATTTCGTTAATGACAGAATCTTTAAAGAGGATTGACTTGAAAATTACGCGTTATTCAAAACGCACTGTTCCAGAAAAGGTATAAATTTTTTTTAAAAAAAGAAGAAAATAATTGGAGAAGAGGAACTAGAATGAAACTTTCAGGAAATACAATACTTATTACAGGTGGAAGTGCTGGAATAGGATTAGCTTTCGCAGAACGCTTTATAAAAGCTGGAAATAAAGTCATCGTTACTGGACGCCGTGAAAATGTACTTCAAAAAGCAAAAGAGAAATTCCCAGACCTTATTACCCATGTAAGTGATTTGAGCACTGAATCTGAGCGTGTATCATTGTTTGATTGGGTAACTGAGAACTATCCAGAAGTGAATGTGTTAGTGAACAACGCAGGGATTCAACAACGTTTTAATGTGTTGAAAGCAGATGCGAAGAACAATTGGAATTATTTCAATAAAGAAATCACAACAAACATTGAAGCACCTTTCCATTTGTCTATGCTATTTGCTCCATTTTTTGCTACAAAAGAAGAAGCGACTATCATTAACGTCACATCTGGGTTAGCTTTTACTCCGTTTGCTATTGCTCCAATCTATTCAGCAACGAAAGCGGCACTTCATTCATTTACAATGAGTCTACGACATCAACTTTCGGATTCATCTGTAGAAGTAATTGAAGTTGCTCCTCCAGCAGTGAATACAGATTTAGGCGGAGCAGGGTTGCATACTCACGGAGAACCGTTAGATGAATTCGCAGATGGGATTTTTAAAGAATTACAAGAGGGCAAACATGAAATTGGATATGGTACTTCAGTCGAACGACTACGCATGTCACGAGATAAAGTCGATGAACACGTAGCAAATATGTACAATGCAATGAAAAATACAATCGAATAACTATCTTTGCTTCATGTTGGAACAAGAAAAAGCAAAACTCGCTGTAGCGAGTTTTTTTTATTAGCCATTGCTCTTTCCACTAACCCTGCCCAGTTAGTTTAACAAGAAAAAAGTGCTGCCGCAGCAATCAATACTAAACTCAATCCCCGGTGGATTGCCATTCATATTGAATATCAGGTAAATTTTCTTCATTTTCATGGCCTCTACCAATGATTTTAAATCCATTCTTTTCATAAAATCGTTGTGCGTTTTTATTTACTTCAAATGTATATAATGTTAATCTCCCACTTGATTGTTCTTTTACCTTATCAAGTATTGTTTGACCTATACCGATTCCTTGATAATCATTATGAATATAAAGTTGGCTTATCTCCCTTTCATTATAGGCGATCATTCCAACTACTTTTTCTTCAATTAACGCTAAATCTATTTGATACTGTCCTGGTAATATATTATTTAAAAAATTTATATGATTTTCAAAGCTATGAATTTCTTTCTGACCAATAGCCCGTTCCTTACTATCTAGCCACATTTCCACTGTCTGTTTTGCATACTTAGGATTATACTGAGTTATTATGAATTTGTGTTGTTTCACTTCAAAACCTCCTTAAGATTTGTTTACTGATTTATATGTTGTTTTGTTAAACTATTCTAACGTTCGAATAAGAAAGGCTGCCGCAGCAGTCTTGCCTTACTCAACTCAAGCACCAGTTAATTGAATAACAACCTTGTTTATTAATCAATGTTTATTTAGGAAGTTTAGCATTTCATTGAAAGCGTTTTGGGATGATTTTTCATTAAATTTTGTAGAGTATGGATCACTGAATCCGTGTTGTCCAAAATATTTATATATCTCTATATTCTTTTTATCTAAATTTGAAATTAACTCATCCACATTAAAGGATTGTTCCTCTTGAGGAAAGAATAAAATTGTAGGACATAGTGGCACTATTTGTGTGTAATTCCTAATTCTCGAACCATAGTATCCCACAACTCCATCAAGGCACTCTTCCTCACTACACAACCAAGCAACAGTTGCCCCCACGCTAAATCCAATAATATATATTTTTTGGTATTTATTTTTAACACCTAATAATAAATTCTTTATTTTATGGACAGCATCAGAAAACCCTACATTCTCCATAAAATTGAGATAGGCAATCTCCTCTTCAGAATAATCAAATGGTTGTTCTCGTTCTAATAAGTTCGGACAGATAACATCAATATCCTGTTTTGATAATAAATCACAAAAATTCTTTATATGTTTATTAATGCCATAGATTTCGTGTATCACAATAATCAAATTACCTGAATTATTCAGTATCTGAAGCATTTTTATCCCCCTTCTAAAGTGACTCTACAATTATATAATTAATAGAAATTATATCATTTGTAATTGAACTATCCTGCCCGTTAATGCAAAAAGAAAAAGGCTGCCGCAGCAACCTAGTGTTCTGGAGTCCAAGCATCCGTTATTATCAGTAAAATACTTTCCAGCCTGCACTTGAGATCAGACTAAGTTTTATAAAACAGAATATAAAAACCCTTTATTTAGCTTCTAACCTTTTATCCAATTAATTTACGATACTTATATAACACAGATTATCTTCTTTGCCAAAAAGAATCAATTTATGATAGCACAATATTCCTTTTTTAATAGTTTGAATTTATACATTTTCTCATCTGCATCCTTAATTCATTCATCGAGATTCGAAGCATCATCAGGAAACAGAGCGGCTCCAATTGATACAGAAACGTCCACATTTTTTTGTTCAGACATCTTTTTTAACTCATTCTCAACACTTAGAATAATAAGATTAGGACACTAATTATTAAATTGAATTTTTTCGCTATTGAAACAGTCAAATATAGACTATTATATAAAAGTACGATACATACTATTTACCGTTTGGAGGAATGCATTGTGAAAATGGAACATGTGGGGATTATGGTCAATGACATGGACGAGTCTTTAGAGTTCTATCAAAAGATCCTCGGTTTAGAATTAAGAAATAGAGAATGGTTAAATGACACTGTTGAGCTTGCATTTTTATATTTTCCTGAGCAGCCGAGTGTAGAGGTTGAACTTGTCTACGGCGGCCCGGTTGAGAACGAAGGAATCGTTAACCACTTGGCCTTTACTGTTGAAAACATTGAAGCTGAACTAGTACGTTTTAAAAAAGCAGGCGTCAAATTAGTAGATGAAGAACCTCGAAGCATTTTAAATAATACAGTTAAAATCGCCTTTTTCCAAGGTCCGAATGGTGAGAAGCTAGAACTGGTAGAAAGATAAGTGTATATAGCAATGTATGAGCGAAAAAGAGGGATATTTTTAATCGCCAAAGTGATTATGTGAGCGGCTCGCCGCTCTCTTTTTTATTGGAAAAATTGTTTATTCACCTAATAAGAGGTTCTCTCTCAAAACTGTCTATTTTCTAATCAGAAATGCTTGTTTCAGATTGTGCTTTTTATAATTCTGCCAAAGGTTGTTAATACATATTTTCCACTTCAATTCTCAAAGGACATCTTCTACAAACATGCATCCGATAGCACAAAAAGAAAAAAAGACCGCCGCTATATTGTTAAAGAATATAAAAATCAGTGTTTACCTCTCTGAATAGCACTACAATTAACACTATTATCTTAAATATTTCTTCCATCGAATTGGGCATACTTACCTATGAGGTGAAGTTATGAAACAGAAACACACATTAGAGAAAAATATTTTAAGGGCTTTATTAATTTTTGGAATAATCTCATTCATAAATTTGATTAGAAAACCACCCGCAAAAGATTGGTTAATTATCTTTCTTTTTAAAGGATTTTTATCTTCAATTTTAGATAATTTAGTTGTGAAAAAAGGATACATCAAATATCCAATAAAATTATTTAAATCATTTGATTTTAGCTTTATTTTTGATTATTTACTTTATCCTATAACCTGTGTTTACTATAACCAAGTTACTAAGAAATCCAATATTTTAGGTATGTTTGTTAAAACATTCTATTTTAGTATTCCAATGGCTGTAACAGAGCATTTCTTAGAAAAGAAAACGTCTTTACTTAAATTTAAAAAGGGCTGGAATTCCTTAACCAGCTTTTGGACTTTAAGTATAACTTTTCTTATTTCTAGGGCTTTCATCGCTATAGTCCGAAAAGCAAATAACAGTCCTGTTCCAAAAAATTAATTTATTTTGGATACAGGATTTTTTATTGATAAACGGTTTTAAATTCATGGAATAAATTTAAAATATATTAATAAGGGGTCATCTCCTTTTTTCACAATACTTCCCGTTAGTCAAATTGGAAAAAGTAATCCTATGTTATTGAAACATCGCATCTGATTTTTTTCATCTGTTTCAATGTTTGCCAACAGAGTTTTTCTTTTAGTAAAAAAATACACGGAAATTAGGAGATCCACAATTTATATGCTACACTTGGTTTACCATATGATATACTGTTTTCAAGTACCCTACTCATTTTTGAGTGGGGTTATTTGTTTTTCTAAGAAAAATAAATAACAGACTCTAAAAAAGAGTCTGTCCATGTTTGTCGTTTTATTTAAGCTTTACGAACGTTAGCTGCTTGTGCTCCACGTTGACCTTGCTCAACATCAAAAGTCACTTCTTGGCCTTCTTCTAATGTTTTGTACCCTTCGCCTTGGATAGCTGAGAAATGAACGAATACGTCTTCTCCACCTTCACGTTCGATGAATCCGAATCCTTTTTCGCCATTAAACCATTTTACTTTACCTTTTTCCATGTTTGTTGCCTCCTAGTGTGCTAAGCACACACAATGTATTACTATCCTTGCTCTCAGTGATCATCAAGACGAAAAGTTTTTACTAATACTATCCTTTACACCGAACAAAAATAATTCTTCTTTAAAATAGCATTTTTTGAAATTAATTGCAAGGAACCCTAATTCTTAAACTATAGCACCCCGATAGTTTAAGGCCATCTCTTTACAAAGTTAAACGAATTTTCAAAGTAGCAGCTTCCCTTACCTATTTAGATACCGGATCCTCCTCTTGTTTAAAATATCACCTATGAGGAGGAAGTTTCGTAAGTATATTTAGGAAAAGAGCAATTTATAACCTCAGAGAAACCTACTTAATAATTTAAAAGCCAAAAGAGTGTGAGTAATCGAAGAGTCTTAAATAATTTAGATATTTTTATATTATCTTTACCTATTTTTATAATATTTTTACATTATTATGAATATTTAGAATAATTTGTTGATATTTAAAATTGTATTTAATATTATTGAAATAATTTATGTAAGGGTTGTCATTGTTGTGTAATCTTTATCGGGATTCAGACATCAATGATATCCTGATTAATTTTGTTCAATAGAATGAGGTGATGAGAAAATATCAATTTTAAGTAGGTTATAACATCCCATGCAATCAGGTGGGACATGGTAACAACTATATTTTGCGCTTTTAGGGGGGGATTTAGATGAGAAGTAGGAAAAAGTATTTTGCATTATTTTTCTCCATTTGCCTATTACTATCTATTGTTGTAGGTTGCAGCCAGGAATCAAGCACGGAGTCGAATGGTAATGGGAAAGATTCGGATGGAAAGATTACCTTAAAAATGATTGAAAGCCTTTCAAGCCCGGCAAGAACGGCATTGCTCAACGAGTTAATAGACAAGTTTGAAGCTGCGAATCCGAATATCAAAGTAGAATTGATCTCCCCACCTTTTAATGGTGCGGACCAAAAAATCACCCAAATGCTTATGGCTAAAGAGGCGCTGGATGTTGTGGAAGTCCGCGAATTCAATGCCAAACAATTTGCAATGAATGGTTTTATCGAAGATTTGAAGCCTTACACAGAAAAATGGAAAAACTACGATTCCTTGAACGATATTGCCAAAAAGCGTGCCAATTGGGTGGATAATACTCCATACTACATACCTAACGGTTTGTATCAGCGTGTCTTATTTTACCGTACCGATTGGTTTAAGGAAGCAGGACTAGAAGTACCCAAAACATGGGACGAATTCTATGAAGCAGCAAAGAAATTAACAGACCCAGCTAAGAATCGCTATGGATATAGTTTTCGTGGAGGCCCGACCGGATGGGATTATGCTCTAATTACTATGTGGGCTTACAATGGTAAAGAGGTTAATCCAGATAATGCATTTTACTTAGAGAATGGTAAGACTTTATTCTCCTCACCTGAATCGTTAGAAGCGTTAAATTTTTATAAAAAGGTTTATAAGGAAGTTTCTCCTCCAGATTCGATCAACTGGGGCTACCCAGAAATGGTCCAAGGATTTGTTTCAGGGAGCACTGCGATGTTGATCCAGGATGCGGAAGTCATCGATGCCGCGAAGGAAAAGCTGCAGGATGGAACATGGGCAACAGCACCTCTACCGATTGGACCATCTGGTGTAGCCCAGCAAGTAGTCAGCGGGCCTGGCTGGGGGATGACCGCCTACTCTAAGCATAAAAAAGAAGCATGGAAGCTTATTGAGTTTCTAAGTGATCCGGAACAGAGCAATGAGTATACAAAAAGGAGTTCTGTAATTCCAGTTCATCAGAATGCTTTTAATGATGAATTTTATAAAACAGGTTATTTTAAACCGTACGGAGATATGAATGCACAACCGGATATATTCCTCGACGTGACAAGACCAATCGATTTCAAGGGATGGGGTGCATGGCAGTCAGCCGCTGACCAAGATCTTCAGGCCTTCTTATCCGGAAATACATCAGCAAAAGATCTCTTGAAAAAATGGGACGAATATTGGACTAAAGAAAAAGCGGAAAACAAAAAGTAGTTTGGCAATGGAAATGGATAGCGAAAGCTATCCATTTCTCCCTGTTACTAATGTAAGGAGGAAATCTTTTGAAAATGGAGAAGCAGATTTTACATGCGAACAATCCAGGAGTTCAGCTTGAGAAAGCCCCCTTTCGTTTCTCAAAAGAAGGGGTTTTTATTCTTCTTTGTCTAGCGCCTGCGATTGTTCTAGTATCGGTATTTGTATATTATCCCATCATTAGAGGATCAGTTATGGCTTTTCAGAATTACACCCTCTTCGACTTAATGAATATTCATTTTATTGGATTGGATAATTTTAAAGCTGTTATTTCAAGTCCTAACTTTGCCACCATCGTTAAGAACAGTGTGTATTGGGTTTTTATCTCATTATTTTTTCAATTGGTCCTTGGCTTTGCGCTTGCCCTAAGCATGAGGAAACACTTCAAAGGAAGAGGAATATATCAGGGTCTTGTCTTCTTTCCTTGGGCGATGTCGGGATTCTTGATTGGGCTAATTTGGCGATGGATGTTTAACGGGCAATTTGGAGTCATTAATGATCTTCTTCTCAAAACAGGGTTGATTGATGCACCTATTGCGTTTTTAGCCGAAGGCAAGTGGGCGATGTCTTCTGTTATTATCGCGAATATTTGGTATGGAGTAGCGTTCTTTGCCATCATGATTTTGGCTGCGCTTCAATCGATACCTGACGAGTTGTATGAAGCGGCTGAAATAGATGGGGCAAACAAGCTTCATCAGCTTTTCTATATTACCCTGCCTTATATTTTACCTACCCTCTTTATTACCATTCTCTTGAGGGTAATTTGGATTCTCAACTTCCCGGATATTATCTATTCCATGACAAATGGGGGTCCGGCTGGTGCAACGCATATTCTCTCTACATACCTGATTGATAAGGTTATGTTTGAACAGAACTATGGACAAGCCTCTGCAGTAGGTCTTATCATCGTTGTCATTCTTCTTTCATTCATGGTGTTTTTCATAAAAGCTTCAAAATTTAAAAAGAAAGGTGATTTTTAATGACTAATGGAGGAATTTGGCTTCGTACTCTGAAAGTAGGTTTTTTAAGCATTTTTTTGGCCATCACCATTTTTCCTTTGTATTGGATCATTATTACTTCCTTTAAAACACAGAAGGACATTTTTTCTCTGCCGATTCAATACTGGCCAAAAGAATTCACACTGGATAATTATATTCAAATATTTAAAATCTCTCATTTTCAAACTTATATTTTCAACAGTTTTTTGGTTTCCATCGTTGCTTCCTTTATTGTATTGATTATTTCTTTGCTTGGGGGATATGTCCTTGCAAGATTCAAATTCAAAGGGAAAGGACAGGTGATGGGCGGCTTCCTCATTACTCAAATGGTCCCTATTTTCATTGGTATGGCTCCGTTATATATGATGATGTCAAATATGCAGCTTATTAATCATTTGTTTTCTTTAATGCTGATCTATACGGTTATGTTGATTCCTTTCTGCACGATAATTATGGTTGGGTTTTTCCAGAGAATTCCTGCCTCATTGGAAGAAGCTGCAATGATTGATGGATGCTCAAGAATAAGCG
This sequence comes from Neobacillus sp. NRS-1170, assembly GCF_050468025.1. Taxonomy (NCBI): domain Bacteria; kingdom Bacillati; phylum Bacillota; class Bacilli; order Caryophanales; family Bacillaceae; genus Neobacillus; species Neobacillus sp. NRS-1170. Next base: position 9,497 of record NZ_JBITPF010000118.1, read on the forward strand.
CATTATTTAAGGTCATTGTTCCTGTAATGCTGCCAGGAATTATGGCCACCTTAATATTTGCGTTTGTTCAGTGCTGGAACGAGCTTATTATGGCGGTCATGTTTATTGATGAGGAATCGGTTAAAACCATTCCGGTGGCGATGAATTCTTTTATAAAAAAATATGATATTGAATGGGGAGCAATGTCAGCTGGAACGGTACTATCGGTTATTCCTACCATGATCTTGTTTGCGTTCTGTCAAAAGTACCTCGTAAATGGTCTGACGCAAGGTGCGGTGAAAGGGTAAATCTATCAATTTTTTGGAGGGAATAATAAGGTAGTTATACCGGGCCTGCCCTAATTGGAACAGGAGTCTACGGAATGTAGGCGTCAGCCGTACAGGCAGTGGATATCGTGCCATTTAGTGCCAAAGCGACACGTAACGGAAAGACAGAAAGACTCCGTTTTATCAAGACTTAAATTGTAAAAAGTCATAAAAAAATAGGGGGTGATACATATTAGTCATGTATAATATGTATCACCCTCTTACTTCTTGTTCCACAATCGAACCCTAATGTGGAAGATCATTGCTTAAATCTTAATCAAGATAATCACCATTAGTTTAGAAATTACATGCTTCTACAAGTCCCGTTTGTTGAAGAAAGTTTGCACTTTATTCGTTAAACTCACCTTCATAAGGATTAGCATACAAATCTACATCAAATTCAGCTTCAATATTGTTTCCTTTAATTAAGATTTGCTTGTTAATATGATGTTCCATATGATTAAGGTAGTCCTGTATAAGCCACAGTAATGTTTTTTGGGAATTACCAATTTTACAAAGATAAGTTAATTTCTCGGCAGGAATATTTATGATGATATTTATCACTTGCTTATTTAGGTTTTGAAAAAGAGTCATTATTTCATCAATTGGTCTTTCTTGATAATTCTGAACTGCGACCCATTCTTCTTGATTATACGATTGGATGACATAAGGTTGTTTCGTATATTGAATTTTTACAAACCTCTCAATATTATTTATTGCAGAGTCACAAAGATGTCCTAATATCTCTTTTTTAGACCATTTATTTGGTAATGGGCGATTTGATATTTCTAATTCTGACATTGAGTTGTATACCTTTGGTAATGCTTGTATCCAGTTGTTTATTGCATTAATTATAACCTCCAAACTCCTGCACCCCTTCAATATGTATCTAAAAAACAATATTCATCAAAAGACATTAATATCCCTGCTTAATCTAACCTGCCCGTAAGTGGAACAAAAAACAAAAAGCCGCAGCTACGACTCTTTGTTTCGCTCAAGCACTCGTTAGTTTAAGTTATCATGAACGA
>NZ_JBITPF010000119.1:0-10244 GCF_050468025.1 Neobacillus sp. NRS-1170
TACACAGCTGTTTTTATTTTACAGTAAAATGTTGAGATAATTACCAAAATGGTGTAAAATTTCACTATAGTGGTAAATGCGACTACATTAAGAAATAAAGATATAAACCCATGATTGATTGTTGAGGGGGATAAAGATGGAGCCTATTAGCAGGGAAGAGAGAAGAAAAATCTTCAGACAGGAACTTTTCACCTTAAGGGAGAAAGGATACTTAACAAAGAGTATCGTCGAAATCGTAGCGAAAGCACATAATCAGTTTCAGTTGGATTTAATCGAGGAAGAAGCAATCCAATTGCCAACTGAAATGAAAATATCGATTAATAAAAAGCCGGTTCCTCCTCAGCCTCAAAAAGTAAAAAAGGTACTATCTTCTGAAGAAATTCGTGAAAGGAATATTACGTGGTCCTTAAATATTGGGGTTATTTTCCTATTAATTGGGGGCTTATTTGTAGCGACAAGTAACTGGGAATCAATGACCAGCGTGATGAAAAGTGGTTCTATTGCTATTGTTTCGTTATTATTTTACGGAATTGCCTTGCTCGCATTTAAAGTGTTGAAAATTGACAAAACAGCCTTTGCCTTTACTGTGTTAGGCAGTTTGTTTTTACCGATTTTTATTTTGTCACTTGGATGGTTTGGGCTTTTAGGGACTTATTTATCGATTAACGGTGAAGGAAAATATGTCCTTGGCATGCTTGGGAGTTTTCTTCCTTTAATCGTCTATACAACATTTGCTAGTAAGTTGAAATCTAGATTATTTGTATGGTTTTCTTATGTTACTGTCACTTCCGGAGCAGCATTTTTAGCAGCTTCATTGAAGCTTAGTGTCGATTTCTTTTATCTCGGTATGATGCTTTTTAATGCTATCATTATCATCCTATATCATAAATTCAAAGGTAAGGAAGCATACAAATTATTTACAAAAGAATTTGTCCCATATGTACAAGTCAATCTCGTTCTATGTACGCTTTTTATGCTGTTTTTATATGATAATGAAGTATTATACAGCTTCAATCTTCTCCTAACAGCCATCATTTATTTATCTATGATGTTTGTCAGCGGGAGAAAAGAATATCATTTTATTTTTAGTATCATGATTGTATATGGTGCCTACCAGTTGATAGAGCATAGTTTCCTTGATCATTTTGGATCGGTGGTCTATGCAATGGTTGGCTTTGGTATCGTTTTTGTGCCAAAGGCACTGGGCGGGAAATTCGCTCTTGATAAAACCTTTCAATATACAAGTGCCATTATCTCGGGATTCGCCTTTATCTACATTAGCCTTGAAGGAATCTTACTGCGTGCGGGCAATCCATCAATTGTGTTAATGCTGGCTTATTTAGTAATAGCTGGTAATTTTCTTTATTTATCTCATAACAGTAAGATTCCATTATTCCCTTATTTAAGTGCTGTTTTTACGGCATCAAGTCTTTATGAAGCTATCGCAATGTTCGCTAAACCTTTTCAAATGAATATTTCTTTCTCTATTTTTATAGCAGGTTTTATTCTGTTTCTGGTTTTTGGAATAGTTCTATCAAATAAATTTATTAAGATCATTCAAAACAGTTCAAAGGACGTAGGATTGGGGCTTATGGCCTTGGCAATTATGGCAGCCCTGGTTTTCTTTAAGTGGTGGGAGCTGGGAGTCATGCTTCTGCTTGTAACAGTCATTTCCTTTTTACTTATTAAAAAGGAAAAAAGGCGCCACTATAAAGATGCGGCCTTTTGGATTTTGCCAGCTTCATTGGGTCTTGCTGCTCCGGCATTTGGGGAAGAAATCAATTCAATCTCTTCGATTTACTTTGCTGAATACGGCTATGCTGTAAACTTTGCAGCGGGAGCTTTCCTGGTATTATTGTCAAGCTTTGCTTGGAGAAGAGTTGCTGAAAAAGAGTTAGAGCGATTTTCTTTGTATATTTCACAAGGGATTTATACTATTGGTATTGCCTGTGCCATCTTTTGTCCAATTAATGTTCTTTGGGTTCAGTCGTTTGTTTTATTAATTGGAATTGGTATGTATTACTATTTGTATAAAAAAGTTGGAACAAAATGGGTTCCCTTTCTTATTTGCTCTGCTACCTTTCTAACCTATTTCTCAATTGTAAATGCTGTTTCACAAAAGATACACTTCAATCAATCAGCTAATTCTTTAATCGCTACAACAAGTGTAGTTCTTCTGCTTATTATCGCTTTTATTAGTCGTAAATTGGATAAAGATTTATCCAATGCTTATGCTTGGTCAGGGCACGTCATATATCCTTTCGCACTTGCCTTTACCTGGTTTGCCTATAACTTTGAATCCATTTATAGTTTTATAACGGCATTATTTGTATACGGGCTAAGTACAAGATATGCTGTTAAAGAATGGAAGATTAAGGCATTTTTATATGGAAGTTTTACAGCACTTTTCGTTACGGTATCCTTGGCATTGGGTAAAACCCTCGTCCGATATTTTGGGAATTACGAATTCCCGATCACCAGCTGCCTCATCTTAATATTTTCACTGGCAGTCAATAAGGAGATGCAACGAAGAACAGCCTATTATTTCGTGCCATTTTCGATCATGGGTATAGGTTTCATGATCATGAATTATCCATTTACCTGGGTTTCATATGTAATTACATGCCTATATGCATTTGCTGCCGTTTTTTATTTGCATAAAATTAAATGGAATCTCATTGAAATCATTCCATTATTCTTGGCCTTTCTAGCCACAGCAGAAATCTCTTATGTTAGTGACATGGATGGACTTGAAAAAATGCTTTTATCTGGCGGGATGGGTATTGCAATGTCTATTCTTGGGCAATTCAATTACAAAATGTTGCTGGAAAGCGGAAAAAAACCGAAGGAGAATAAGGTTGATGGTTTTACCATCATTTCCCTTTTGTTTTTTGGGTTTATGTACTTTTTTGAAACTCAAGCTTTATGGACTCATGCCATTCCGGGAATACTCATCGCTGTTACCATATGGATGCAAAGAAAAAGAGTACCTGGAAATCTTTCCGTATTTATGTCAATCCTTGGTGGCGCCTACTTATTAGAACCGTACTATTCGCTTATTCAGGAACTGAATATCCCAGCATTTTGGGAACGGGAAGCGGAAGTTCTTCCATTTATTTTGCTGGTGATTTTCATCCGTTTCCTTTTAAAAGGCAGATACTCGGAAATTACTAAAGCTATTCAATGGGGTGTATTAATTATTGTTGCACTCCTTTTAATCCAGGATGGGTTAGCCAGCAATACGATTTATGATGCGATAATTTTAGGTTCCCTCTCGTTATTATCGATGATATCAGGGATGTTCTTACAAATTAAGTCTTACTTTTTTACGGGTGCGGGTGTCTTACTACTAAATGTATTCCTGCAAACACGTCCTTACTGGGGCAATATGCCGTGGTGGTTTTACCTATTAATTGCTGGATTAGTCTTAATTTCTATTGCAAGCTTTAATGAATGGCATAAACAAAAAGTTTTAAAAGGGGAAAAAACGTTTATCTCGAGCTTAAAGGAGAGAATAATAGATAGAATAAAACAATGGGACTAATAATCTAAATAGTCTTGTGGCAATTTATTAGCGGATAGGTTAAAGGCCTGTCTGCTTTTATTTTGGTGTTTTTGACCAATCAGTCAAAGCAGTACTCATAATTTTATCGTTGACCTAACCAATCATTTCATATATAGTAGGAAATGTTATGACCAGTCAGTCAATAATTAACCCTCCCAATATAGAAAGGACATAAAAAATGAATCGAATTATTAATTTTTCGCTTAAAAACAAGTTTGCAATTTGGTTAATTACTTTAATTATTACGGCTTCAGGGTTATATTCTGGATTAAGAATGAAACTGGAGACATTACCGGACATTACTATTCCCGTAGTGACAGTTACTACAGTTTATCCTGGGGCAGCGCCAGAACAAGTTGCAGAAAAAATTTCGGAACCGATTGAACAACGCCTTAAAAACCTAAATGGTGTAAAAACGGTAAGCTCCAACTCTTTCCAAAATGCTTCAGCAATCCAAATTGAATATGCCTATGAAAAGGATATGGACGAAGCAAAACGGGAGGTAGAGGAGGCCTTGGCTGATGTATCCCTTCCAGAGGGGGCAGTGAAACCGGAAATCTCAAGGATTAGCTTTAATGCATTTCCAATTCTCGCTTTAAGTGTCTCCAATGAAAATAAATCATTGGATCAATTAACAAATGATGTGGAAAAACAAATCCTCCCGGCCTTAGAAGGGTTAAATGGTGTTTCATCTGTAAAAATTGCCGGGCAGGAAGTCAAAGAAATTCAATTAACCTTTAAGGAAGATAAACTAAAACAATATGGTCTAACTAATGATACCGTTCAAAACTTAATCAAAGGGTCAGATGTCACTTTCCCATTAGGCTTATATACCTTTAAGGATACTGAAAAATCAGTAGTGGTGGAAGGGAACATAAAATCACTGACTGATCTGAAAGAAATGAAAATCCCCGTTGTTCCGGCACAGTCTCAGGGTTCGGCAGCTGGTTTTACTGGGCAGTCTGGGGCGGCACAGGGGGCTCAAAGCTCAGCGGGTCAACAGTTTGGGCAAGGTAATACAGGTTCACTAAAGCAAGCACCGCAATTACCAACCATCATGCTTAAGGATATTGCGGATATCAATGAAGTTGGACGTGCGGAGTCGATTTCTCGCACAAATGGAAAAGAAGCAATTGGAATTCAAGTTATTAAGGCTGCGGATGCGAATACCGTTGAGGTTGCTAACGAGGTAAAAGCAGAAATTAAGAAATTCGAGAAGAAAATGAAGGGCTCAGAATTTGAGACGACTTTTGACCAAGGAAAACCGATCGAAGAGTCCGTTAGCACGATGCTTAATAAAGCTTTGTTTGGAGCATTATTTGCTGTAGTCATTATAATGTTGTTTTTAAGAAGCTTTAAATCAACATTGATTTCGATCATTTCAATTCCGTTATCGCTTTTAATTGCCATTTTGTTATTAAACCAAATGGATATTACCTTGAATGTCATGACCTTAGGAGCCATGACAGTCGCGATTGGCCGTGTCATTGATGACTCCATCGTCGTGATTGAAAATATTTACCGGAGAATGTCTCTAACGGGTGAGGAACTAAAAGGGAAAAGCCTCATTCGTTCTGCGACGAAGGAAATGTTTATTCCGATTATGTCCTCTACAATTGTAACAATTGCTGTTTTTTTACCATTAGGATTGGTAAAGGGACAGATTGGTGAATTGTTTCTTCCATTTGCGCTGACGATTGTATTTGCGTTATTGGCATCACTGCTTGTAGCGATTACAATTGTTCCAATGATGGCCCATACGATGTTCAAAAAGGGAATTGACCGTAAGCACCATCATGACGATGAGAAGCCTGGAAAACTGGCTCAGGTATATAAACGGATTTTAAACTGGTCCCTTAATCATAAAATCATTACCATTAGTTTGGCTATACTTTTGTTAGCGGGAAGTTTCTGCTTAGTGCCATTAATTGGAGTAAGCTTTATTCCTTCTGACGAAGAAAAAATGGTTGTGGCTACCTACAAGCCTGACCCTGGACAAACACAGGAAGAAGTTACAAAGATTGCCAATCAGGCAGAGGATTATTTTCAGAACCGTAAGGGGGTAGAACTTGTCCAATACACAGTAGGCGGGGAAAACCCAATGAATCCTGGGGCATCAAATCAAGCGATGTTTTTCGTAAAATACAATAAGGATACGGAAAACTTTGATAAAGAAAAGGATTTAGTCATTAAAGAACTGCAAAAAAACACTGGTAAAGGTGAATGGGGAACACAAGACTTCTCTGGCGGAGGTTCAAGCAATGGCCTAACCTACTTTGTATATGGTGAGAAGCTCTCAGATATCGAACCGACAGTTAGAAAAATCGAGAGTATTATGAAGGATAATAAGTCGCTTCGAAATGTAGATACGAGTATGTCCAAAACGTATGACGAATACACGTTAACGGTTGATCAGGAGAAGCTGAGTAAGCTGGGATTGACAGCGGCACAGATAGGGATGGAGCTATCACAAAATCGTTCCCGCCCTGTTATCACAACTATTCAAAAAGACGGCAAAGAATTAAATGTTTATCTTGAAGTTCCGAAACAAGAATATACGACTGTGAATGATTTAACTAAAAAGACGATAAAATCAGCCATTGGACAGGAAGTAAAGATTGCAGATTTGGTACAGATAAACGAAGGTAAAACATCTGATACGGTTACAAGAAGAAATGGTGAAATTTATGTTTCTGTCAGCGGTGAAATTACCAAAAAGAATATAGCTAAAACTTCTGCTGCTATTCAAAAGAAGGTTGATAAAATATCTGTACCTGCAAATGTCACAGTAAAAACAGGCGGAGTAACTGAAGATATTAAAGAATCGTTTACACAATTAGGGATAGCGATGCTCGCTGCGATTGCGATTGTATATTTAATTTTGGTTATTACGTTCGCTGGAGCGCTAGCACCATTTGCCATCCTGTTTTCGTTACCATTCAGCATTATCGGGGGCTTAGTTGGATTATTAATTGCGGGGGAAACCATCAGCATTTCAGCGATGATTGGAGCTTTGATGTTAATTGGTATTGTGGTTACAAATGCGATTGTTCTGATTGACCGTGTTTTAAACAAAGAAAAAGAAGGATACAGTACAAGAGAAGCATTACTGGAAGCAGGGGCAACAAGACTACGCCCAATTCTAATGACAGCTATCGCCACTATCGGCGCGCTTATTCCATTAGCTTTAGGAATTGAGGGCAGCGGGGTTATCTCCCGGGGATTAGGGGTTACTGTTATTGGTGGTTTAACGAGTTCAACCCTCTTGACCCTCGTGATTGTGCCAATTGTATATGAGGGTTTAAGAAAAAAGAAAAAAATAAGTGTTGAAATTGAACAATAGGATTAAATTGAAAAACAACAAAATGTTTGTTATATTAGTATTAACTTAATAATCGTTTTTTGGAGGAGTCTGTCACCAAGGGATATATATGTCCTTTGGTTGACAGGCTTTTTTGCATTCTTTTTAAAGGCCTTGTTCTAATAACAAGGCTCTTTTTTATTTTTTAGGAAGATAGGTGATATTAATGACATTGATTTTTGAGTTGGCGATAATTTTACTTGCTTCTAAGCTTGCTGGGGACATTAGTGTAAAACTGGGTCAGCCCTCGGTATTAGGAAAGCTATTGATTGGGATTATTCTCGGACCCGCAGTATTAGGAGTTGTTTCAGAAACGGCAACTCTAGAGGAACTAAGTCAAATTGGCGTAATCTTATTAATGTTTATTGCTGGTCTAGAAACTGACTTGGACGAATTTAAACGCAGTGGCAAAGCTTCATCACTTGTCGGAATTAACGGAATTATTGTCCCTTTAGGCATAGGGTATTTAGCTGGTTATTTAATGAATATGTCAACTTTCGAAGCGTTATTTTTAGGGTTATTGCTATCCGCCACAAGCGTGAGTATTTCCGTTCAAGCCCTTAAAGAATTAAATAAAATGCAGTCAAAAGAAGGAACTGCGATTTTAGGGGCAGCAGTAATTGACGATGTTCTTGTAATCCTTGCTTTAGCCTTTTTAATGAGTATGACTGGCGGTGAGGTAAATCTAAGCATGATCATTTTGAAAAAGGTACTCTTTTTCGGAGGTGCTATTTTAGTAGCTTGGAAGGTTGTACCTTGGGTTTTAAAAAAGTTTGCGCCACTTAAGGTGACTGAATCTCTTATTTCGGCAGGGTTAATTATCTGCTTTGTCTATGCCTATGTGGCTGAATTAACGGGAGTAGCGGCGATTATAGGAGCGTACATTGCTGGAGCCGCTATTAGCTTAACGGATTATAAGAGAGAAATTTTTGAAAAGGTTGAAACTATTGGTTATTCAATCTTTGTTCCTGTTTTCTTTACTTCTATTGGTGTGAAAGCAAGTTTCGAAGGGATTGCAGAAAATTGGGGTCTGATTTTTGGGCTTAGTACACTCGCAATCTTCACAAAATTAATTGGAGCGGCACTTGGAGCTAGAATGGCCCGCTTTTCTTGGAAAAGCTCGCTGGGAATCGGCGCAGCCATGGTTTCCCGCGGGGAGGTTGCCCTAATTATTGCTTCGATTGGATTAGAAACAAAGCTAATCAATGATGAGTTATTTGCTGTTTTGGTCATCGTCATCCTCATCACAACGATTGTTACTCCGCCTTTAATGAAATTCTTTTTTAAACCGGGCATCAATAAAAAGTCCATGAACAGTACTGCTTAATGGAGAAGACATCCTGTCAAATTATAGACTGGATGTCTTTTCTTTTAAGCTGCTTTATTTTTTGGAGTTGACTTTATTTGTTTTCCAACATTTTTTAAACCATTCATAAATCTTGTTGTAAAAAAAATGGCTGCAATAATAATAAAGATACCACAAACGGCCCCGACTTGGTCTGAACCAGTCCATGCTGGTAAATGCTCTGCCCAGCGCCTCGGAGCACTGATTTTGCCGGCATAAAGAAAGGAGCCGGCTAGTCCTGTGAAGAAGGCAAAATAGGTGAAAATCGCATAAGAATCAATTCCAATTTGCTTTTGTGCGCCTTCTGTTTTATTAAAATAAAACATAAAGCCGAAAATCATGGCAATCACGCCCATTCCCATATAGGTATGGAAATGCCCTGGCACCCACTTCGTATTGTGCATCACGTGATTGACGACAATCGTTGCATCGATAATGGCCGGTACCGCACCTGCCACCCAGCCAAACATGGCCACAAAAAACATGCTGGAAGCGAAATCCCATTTTACAGCGGAGCGAAATACAATCATTAACGCACCATAAGCTGTAACCACCATAACAGGAAGCCCGTTAGCATAAGAAAAAACTTGTCCAATAATCAACATCCATCTAGGTACGGCAAAATCCATTAGCAAGTGGTGTGTATAAATCATTAACGTGAATAGAGTAGAACAATTCCAGGCAATTAAAAACGCTTTATTTGATTTCCAAGGCCGACCTGTGTATTCGGATAATACCTCATAAACAGCTATAACGGCCATATAAATGGTACAGTTTGCAAAGATATGGCCAAACGCATAGGTTAAATGTTTTGCCAGCATTGGATCAAAGTTGAAATTTGGATTGATAATATTGATGATCGATTCGACTAATGCTGTTGCACCTGCAAGAATGCCTGTAGAATTGGCGATAATAACCATTGTTGTAGCAACCACCGCTGCAGGCGGCCCATATCCCTTTTTCCCTCTGAAGATATAATCCCAGCCGAGCGATTTCCCTAATCCACCGTATTCTTTAATAAGACGAGCAGCTAAGTAAAAGTACATTACAAGATAGCCAATTCCTAATAACAACAATCCGAGTAAAAATAGTAATGCACCAGCCGCTCCATTTAGCTTTGCTGAGAACGAAGGTAGTGGGTAAAGAAATGTCCATCCGTCGGAAAAATTAAAACCAAAAATAGCGGTAAGGATCATTACAACCCCAATTAAAGACAAGATGATGTTGGAAAAGAAAATCTTTGGATTTAAATGAATATATTTTGATAAGTAGTACCACATGATGGCGCTGCCCCCTAAAGCGGCAACTCCTATCATTCCCGTGCCATGAATAGTCATGACTTTGTAAAATAATTGTGGCGAGATCTTAACCACATTTCCTTGATTCAAGAGCATGATTACACCAAATATCATCATTAAAACTAGTACAAAAGAGGTAATCACAAGGGATAAAGCAACACCTTTTTTAATGGAATTCCGTGCTTTATTGTCCATTTTACATACCTCCTTTAGGTTTAACGACAATATCTTTTATCATCAAATGATGACCTGTACTGCAATATTCTAAGCATAATATTTTGTATGTACCTGGTTTATTAAAGGTAATAGATACAGTATTGGTGTAGCCAGGCATTGCTTGTGTTTGGGCAATAAGCTTTAGATTTTCATCATAAAGGCCAAACCCATGGGTGACCTCCTGACTCGTGACACGAAACTGAACAGGTTTTCCTACTACAAAGTCTTCATCACTTAGTTTCCATGAAAATTGCATTCCCGTAACATCGACTTTTTTGCCATTTCCCATAGCATGGGCATGATGATCATGGTAAGGCAGCTTGCTTAAGGACATTGCAGAAGCAAACCCCATAATGGCAAGTAGTCCAAGAAAATAAAATTTGCGAATTTTATAGCCTTTTTCTTGAATCGGACCATACTCTCGCAATTTTCGCGATTCCCCGTACACGAAAGAAAAAG
>NZ_JBITPF010000120.1:0-3934 GCF_050468025.1 Neobacillus sp. NRS-1170
GTTCATTATGACTAAACTGCTTACGTTAGTTCAACCAAAAAAGGAACCGCCGCAGCGGTGACAATGGCCTGCTGATATAACTCTTGTGCCTACTATTCCGTCGACTGACATACGGTACACCTGACATTCCAAAAAGCAATGCTAGTAAGTAGAACAGTTTACGCATAGATTGTAAAGGGATTTCAAATCCTATTTGTATCATCGGTCTTAGAAACGATGGATGGATATTCATTTATTTATAGAGGAGTCGGATAATATGGCAAAAAATTTGGTCAGCGCATGGGCAGTTCTCATCATCTTCTTCACCCTCATGGGCTGTAACCGAGATTCAGATTATTCCTCTTCACCCAAACATACCGAAAGCGGCACAAGTCAGTCCTTGACCCCAATGAGCTACCGGTCCCATTCGAACCCAAACGGGACAAACGTGTCGAATGTGAATAAAACAACGACGAAGGATGGAAAGGTAATATATACGACGAAATACCCCGAATCCCTGGGGGTCATCGTGAACAAAAAAATTTATCTGCCTAAGACGTATGTGCCGAAGAATCTGATCTATCCTAAGACCTCCTTTCTCTTTAAAGAAAAAATAGAGAAACGGAAGTTGCGCCAGGAGGCGGCGGCTGCACTCGAAAAGATGTTTGTGGCGGCAAAAAAAGACAAGGTTTATTTAAGCGGGGTCTCGGCCTATCGTTCGTATGCCACGCAGGCGGCCGTCTTTGACCGTTACGTCAAAAGAGACGGGTATGAAAAGGCAAGAACATACAGCGCCATCCCCGGCTCCAGTGAACACCAGACGGGGCTCGCCATTGACGTTAGCGGAAGCAGCGGGAAATGTGCGGCTGCCTCTTGTTTCGCCAATACAAAAGAAGCGAAATGGCTGGATAAGAACAGTGCCAATTTCGGATACATCATCCGCTATCCTAAAGGAAAAGAGTATGTGACTGGCTACAAATACGAACCCTGGCACATCCGCTACGTCGGCACCGCCGTTTCGAAGGAAATGAAAAACAAGAATTTGACATTAGAAGAGTATTTCGGTATTTTCCCAATCCTGAAGTAAGTCGTGATTTTCGATACGAAAAAACCGCGAAAGCTTCACACTCCGCGGCTAACCTTGCCCCTCTTTTCTCTGGTAAAGTGGGGTTTCGTTTTACCTATAGGCAGTTGGATTTTTCGGCTTGAACGGGGTGGGATAGGTTTTTTGATGCCAATTCTTCAGGAACGAGATGAGCCTATCATCAAACATATATCTTACTTCCTTGTTATACTTAAAGGCGTTTTCTTCGCTTTGATTTACCGTATAATGAGTGCTTTTATACCATTGATTATCGGAACATACATCACATTTTAATTCCTTACCCCCAATTTCACTTTTTATAGCATATAAATGACACCTCACTATATAAAATTTATCCAATCCTTGTTCAACTATCCTGCTTAGGTTAGCACAAAAAGAAAAAGCCACCTTTCAGGCAGCTAGATCTTTAACTCTTGCACCAGATAGTTTAAGTGAAAATGTTCACAATTTTTTTACCTTAACAAAATCTAATCCCTTTATGTGTAGGGGCATATCAAAAAGACGCCTTCTTACTAAAGAAAAGCGCCCTATAATTGAAATTATAATTCGCTTAAAACAGAAAATATCCTTCTTCAACAAACCTGCCCAGTTGTGCAATAAGAAAAGCCGTAAGTATTTAGATAAACTTGCAGCCTGTAATCTCTAATTTATAAACCTGGGTAAATGAATCCAAGTTAATACAACCATCCATGAATGGAGGGTCTATACTTGCTTCGACATTAATCTACTTTTTGCTTTCTCAGCAGCTTCATATGGTGTACCGCCATATTCGATAACAGTTTTTTTACCCATTCGAGCATAAACCTTAACTCTGTGTCTCACATTATAAACCCTAAAAGGGGTAGTACCAGCGTAGCTGACACCACTCGCAAACGTCTTGGTATATAATGGTAAATTATTAATGACTTCTCACGATATCCAGTTTTTCAACCGTACGGCGTATTCGGGATAGTACCAGTGAAGCTGTCACCAAGTGCCAACCCCACTCTTACACTTAAAAATACCGGCGATACAATTCTCTGCGCAGCTCACCCCGTAGTTGGGCATATAATTAAGTGGTGGATACTTTTTCATGTCCAAGCAGTCATGAGAAAACAAAGTATTAGACTGACGCGATAAACGAAACAGCAGCAGCCATGGACGAGAAAATAAAGTCCTAGACTGCTGCTGTTTTATTGAACAAACATTCCCAGCTGAAACGTAATATTCAAAGTGATTAAGGTTTTTTGACCGAATAACTTCTTTATCGCATTCTAATTCAGGGAGACAAGATAGTCGGCAAGTTTATCGAAAGAACCCTCTAGATCTTGTTGAAGCTTTGGAGCCATACCTTTGTAGGTTTCTTGTTCCTCAGCTGAAGCGTTCACAGGGCATCCTTTCAGTTTTAAAACAGTTTTACCTTCGTCATCTTCTAGCGTTATGATATTCATAATTTCAAGAGGCCAGCTCATGCTAAAAGGCGCTCGGACCGTATTGCCTTGCTCATCGGAAAAGGATCGGATATAAGCCACTTTCTCAGGTTCGACAACCTCTTGGTATGCAAATTTTCCCCACATAACCTGATTTCCGTCAGGAGACGTCTGAATACCTAAAAACTCGCCACCTGATCGAGCGTCCATTTTAACGATTTCGAGGGTGACCCCCTTTGGTCCCCACCACTTCGCGAAATGCCCGAGCTCTGTCCATGCTTTAAATACGAGTTCGCGAGGGGCATCGTATACACGCGTAATTGCAATTTCGAACGATAGATTCAGATTGTTATCCATGAAAATCCTCCTTGTTTTTTGAAGGGAACTATTCCCCTAGACATGAACGAACGTCTTCCTTTAGAGGGCGAATTAGCTTAATTGAAAGGTAAATGTAAAATACCATTTTACCCCATATGTTTGCGAGTGGTGTCAGCTACGCTGGTACTACCCCTACAAGGCTATGTTAATTCTCATGTTGATTTTCAGCCAAAACTATAACCGCCCCGTTAAGGGCGGTTTATTAAGCTATCGTTCTCCGTTAGCGGAACACCTTGTACGGCTATTTCTCCAACTCATAGCGGGCCGCGATAATGCCCGACTTGAGCGTTCTGCTGGACAGCAGCTTGAGCCTGATTTTCTCGCAGCCGCCGTCGAATACCGATTTTCCGCCGCCCAGGACGACTGGACAAATTGTAAGCAGGAATTCGTCGATCAGGCCGAGCTTAAGCAGCGTCTTCGCCGCTCCCGGGCTGCCGAAGATAACGAGATTTTTGCCGGGCTGCTCTTTGAGTACCTTGATTTCCTCTGCGATATTGTCCTTGATCAGCATCGTATTGTTCCATTCCACCTTGTCCATCGTGCCGGAAATGACGATCTTCTTAACATCCTGCAGCCATTTGGCATGCTCCATATCGTGCCTCGACGCATTCGGATTGTCCAGCTCTGTGGGCCAGTAGCTCTCCATCATGCGATACGTCGTCCGTCCGTAAACGGGAGCTCCGACTTCTGCTACGACCTCCTCGGCGTATTTCTCTAATTCCTCGTTGTACGGAATCCAATCGAGTCCTCCGTTCGAATCCGACGCATACCCGTCCAGCGACACATGCATGAACAATATGAGTTTTCTCATGTCCGTTTCTCCTCCGATTTCGAATTTATTTTGATCGATTTTTTTGGCCGTTGGCCCGCGTTTCATCCTGCTGTTACGTTCATTATAAATCATTACGTTATTGCTCAACATTGTTGTCTTCAAAAAAATTCAGATTTCCGCTTGAACCATCCATTAAGCGCAAAAATCATCGCTTCACCACAGAGAATGAAAATGGATCAGGCAGTCTATACTGTTTAAATGCTGGCGAAGTAGGTCTTTGAACTATGGTGC
>NZ_JBITPF010000121.1:0-2298 GCF_050468025.1 Neobacillus sp. NRS-1170
TATAATACGAACGGGTGCTTTTGTTAAGGATGATGATCGCTGAGGCGGCCCTTTTTTGCTTGTTGTACTAACGCCAGGTTAGTGGAAGAAGTAATAATTAAACCCTTTATTGAATATGAACAAACAGGGATTAGAAAAAGGAAGGCTGTGTGGAATGGATGTTTGATGAAAAAAAAGAAAGTTCAATTTTAGGAACAGTCATAGCGGTTAGTTTAAGTAAGAAGCATACGTTTAGTAAAGAAAGTCAAGAGATTATAAAATTAGTGAAGGGTTTAGGGGTCGAAGGCGATGCACACTTTGGTTCAACGGTTAAACACCGCTCGAGAGTGGCACAAGATCCAAAGCAACCGAACCTAAGACAAGTGCATTTAATTCAAAATGAGTTATTCGAAGAGTTAGCAGATCGTTTTAATATTAAACCTGGACAATTGGGTGAAAATATTACAACTGTCGGAATAAATCTTCTTGATTTACCAACGGACACGATATTATCTATAGGTGAGTCTGCAATTATTAAAGTAACAGGCCTACGAAATCCTTGTGTTCAAATTGATAATTTTAAACCAGGTCTTTTAAAGGCTGTTTTGGATAAGGATTCAGATGGAAATCTAATAAGAAAAGCAGGAATAATGGGAGTTATATTGCAAAGTGGAGAAGTGAAACCAGGAGATACCATCCGAGTTGAATTACCTCATAGACCATTTAAAAGGCTTGAACGTGTTTAAACTAGCTGGGTGCGTATTTGCTTTTATGAAATTAATGTTGATTGTGAATGAATATACTTAAACTATAGGGTGCGAGAATTAAAGAATAGCAATGCTTTTTAAAGCATTGCTTTATGAGTTCAATTTAAAAATACTTGAAATAAAGCTCTCGCCTTAAACTCCCACTTAACTGTGCATATATCCTTGTAATCTCACTTTTCTCATGACCTAGTAAGCTCTGGATAACTTCAAGAGGTGCACCATTATTCAGCATATGAGTGGCATAACTGTGCCTTAGCTGATGCGGATGAATCGATTTATTGATCCGTGCACGATTCAAAATTCGTTTGATGATATATCTCATCTGGGCAATGCTCATTCGATGAGGATACCGTTCTGTAACAAAAATGGCTGCATCGTCATCCTGGCGTTGATCAAGGTATCGTTTAAGCCAAATTTCGCAGCGGATGTTAAAATACACTTCCCTCTCTTACCCCCTATTCCTCTCACAATAGCGGAACGGTTAGACCAATTTATTCTACTCTTCTCTAAGGAAACAATTTCTCCTATACGGCACCCAGTGGAAAACATGAATTCAAACAAAGCCTTCTCCAATGGGCTGGTGCAGGCTTCACGTAAATGTTCAATTTCAAATTCTGTTAGAAACTTTGGAATTCGTTTCCCTGCTTTAGGTTCCTTTATTTTGGCGGCGGGATTTTTTGAAATATGCCCCTCCTCATGTGACCAACGAAATAATGATTTCATAAAACGTATTCGGTGAGCCAAACTTGAAGGTTTTTAAGGTTTCGCTTGACTTTGCAAGGTATTCTTTAAGCTGAACTGTGGTTATAGTATTAAGTGTAACATCCTTAAAATATCTAATAAGTAATGTGGCTTGGAGTTTATATGCTTTTAATGGTTGTGGCGAAAAGCCTTCTATGCGTTTATCCGATTCATAATTTTCCCATGCTTTTGATAATAACAATATACTTCTCTCCCTAAAATTTCTTTTTTAGAGGAATTATTGACCTGTTTCTTTAAATTGAAACGGAAGATACTATTCAACTATTGGGGCAGGTTAGCTTAATAAGGTCTCAAATAGTATATGTTAAAGCAAATCGAATAAGGTGGTTAAATGGATAGATTAAATGAATTAAAAACAATTCTTATAAAAGGACAACAATTATCAATGCAGGGTTCCCTACAAAGGAGAGCTTCATCAAAAAAAGCTGTACCTTTTTTATTGAGTGCTCGGTAAGGTTTAAAGGAATATTGTCATTGTTAATCCGAAGAATGCTAGTTGAATTAGAAGGAAGCCATCATCTTTCAGGAGAAAACGATGGAATTAGGTCACAGAGACCAAAAGGATTTAAAAAGACTGCACTATAAAATGAATATGGTAGAAAGATCTTTTGATTACTCGCTACTTAATGAAAAAAAACTTGGTTCTCAAGGTATTTTTCATTAAGTAAAAAAGTTTAATAAATCTCATATAGTATTTCTATTTCAAATAGTAATCATAAAATTTCTTGATTAATAAAGTAAGATTTTTTAGTTGTTCATTTAGATCAATAAGTTCTTTCTTTAATGCTGA
>NZ_JBITPF010000122.1:0-5870 GCF_050468025.1 Neobacillus sp. NRS-1170
GCACCATAGTTCAAAGACCTTCTTCGCCAGCATTAAAACAGTATAGACTGCCTGATCCATTTTCATTCTCTGTGGTGAAGCGATGATTTTTGCGCTTCATGGATGGCTAACGGGTGCTAGAGTTAAAGATGGATCGCTGCGGAGGTCTTTTTGCTTGTTGTGCTAACGGGGCAGGTTTGTCGAAGAAGGAATTTGTATTTTCTTCCAGAATATATATATTCAATAATATAAAGGGGGGAAAAATAATTGACAGCAATTATGGTAGCATTAGCGATTGCAATACTGGGTTCAGTAGTTGCTTGGCAATTTAGCAAAGGTAAGTCAAAAAAAGAAAGTATATTATTTGGGGCATTACCATTATGATAGCAATCGCACCTTTCCTTTCATTTTCAATCGGCTTAACATATGCATTTATTGTTAGAAATGGTTGGGCTGGATTAATTATGTGGGTCTTGTTTCCAATTATTTTCATCTTAGGGCTTATTGTATTATTGGTTGGTGTCATTAAAGAAAAAGGAACAGAAACAATGTAGAATTATTTGCTTAGGGGTGAGTATTAGTTTGTGAAGAATTATACTTATACTAATGGGTGCAAGAGTTAAAGAGTGTGATTGCTGCGGTGGTCCCCTTTTTTAAAAGGGGCAGTTAAGTGAAGGCAGAAAATCAGCAATAATCTTAATATTTGTATAAATGAAGTGGTGCTATGCAGTTAAGTTCAAGACCACAAACAGACATAAGACAGGTCTTTAAAAGTTTTAGATTATTTTATCCTTTGGAAGGCCAACTAAATAGTTCCATCCAGTAATTTGTGAAACCCTCTAATAAGGTTAATACAGTACAATATTTTTTGATACGGAAATTAATGATGATAATTATTTAAAACTGCTGAGTTTAAGGGACAAGATTTTACAAGTTGAAACATCATTATTAGGGGGGATGTTCCAAGTTGAATAGGAAAGAACAAGAACTTGTCTTTATTAGAAAGTTAGTAAATGTAGTAGGTAAAAAATATAACAAAGATAATAATCAAATCAATTAACAATTAGCCTTTTCAAATTTACTAGCCGAAGATGACACAATAAAAGTAAGTTTCATCTTGAATTAAAGGGTACGATACTTCAATAACGAAGCGTCGTTTTTCTTATTTGAATAACAATACAGGTTCGATGTATAAACAAACCTTTTATCCATATAGACCGTATTTATAAAAAAAAGCGAAGCAATCGAGATAGTACATTGAAAAGGGGATTATAGATGAGCCCGATTGATATAATGGCAGTAGGTTTTCCAACGGCTATTGTAATATTAGTTCTTGTAGGTTTTTTCAAAGTGTTTGTAAAGAAGAAAAGTGTACCACCTTTCTATACTCCATTTGATGAAATAACAGGGCAATCTGAAGTGCAGTTTCACGAAGAACGAGAAATCCTAGCTGAAGATGAAGATCAAGGAGACAACAAGAATAAGAATAGAAGAAAACAGTTATAAAGTTAATAACATTAATGCAGTTTAAAAAACATCCGTTGTTGGTTGGTATTTAGTATTTTTACTTCCTAATTTAATCCCAATTACTCTTCATTCTTATTGAACATTAGGGTGCTAGAGTTAAAGATTAGAGCTGTCTATTTGACTGCTTTTTTTTATTGTGGTGCAAAGCAGGATATCGTAACATAGTATTAATCTACATTAAATAATATATATTTTTTGGAAGGATACCCATCTATGGAGATTTTTTTGTTTGTAAAAGGATTACTTATTGGTTTTTCTATTGCTGCTCCTGTGGGACCCATAGGTGTACTGGTTATAAAAAGAACGTTGGGTCAGGGGAGAATATACGGAATAGTATCAGGAGTTGGGGCAGCAAGTGCAGATGCTGTATATGGTCTAATTGCAGGTCTTGGTTTGACCTTTATTACGAATTTTTTTATTGGACAACAGTTTTGGTTTCATTTAGCGGGGGGAGTATTCCTTTGTTATTTGGGAATAAAAATAGCAATATCTAAAGCATCAAAAAATGCGGCACCAGTACAAGGTCAGCATTTATTTGGTGCTTATTCCTCAGTTTTTCTCCTTACTTTGACAAACCCTATTACGATACTATCTTTTGTTGGCATTTTCTCAGGATTAGGTCTCACTCAAGCTAATGAAGGTTCAGTGGTAACAATGGTTATAGGTGTATTTATTGGTTCAGGAATTTGGTGGCTTTTACTCTGCTTTGTTGTGGGGCTTTTTAGGGAAGTTCTCAAAAAACAAATGTTAATATGGATAAACCGATTATCGGGTCTTATTATTTTTTTATTTGGAATATATTCCTTTTTGAGTTTAATTTACTAAACGGGAGGATAGTGCAATAAGGAAATCGAAATTATAATTAATTACAACCTACTGAGGGTGGGTATTGAATGAAACTTCCTAACGGTGTAACTGGTTTTTATGAAAAGCCAAATGAACCTCCAAAAATTGATGAAAAGCAATTTAAAAAGTTATGTTTTAACATTATTAAAATAATGGAGGAAAGGTTTTAGAATTTAAAGTACCACAAGAGGCAACTAATTTTTTTGATGTAGAAGTTAATGTTTTAGATAACTTCGGCTTATGTGGGCAATTGCATAAGCCTTTTTAGGGTTGCTTCGGCAATCCTTTTTCTTATTGAACAAACGGGGCAGGTTTGTTTAACAAGGATTGATTAATATCAAAATAAAAAAAGCTTGGGTTAAATTTTCTCATGCTCATCTATCCAAGAATTATTGAAGAATTAACTCTCTATTTGATCGACTTGTATCATAATTTTGGTGACGTAATGTTTCTTATGATTCATTACAACTGTATCATAAATATACTCTTCAAAAACATAATCACCTAAGGTTAAATTTAAACGTTCCATCTCTGAAAAAAGTCGCTTATATGTATTTTGTATTGTTTTTTCATCCCCTATATGATAGCCACTGAGAAAATCACCCTTAACACTTTTAAAATACGGATAACCTTCCTTTGGATTTGGTTGCTCAATATATAAATAACTATAATTAGTGAATTCTCCTTTTAATACTTGCTCCCGTTTCGTTATAACACCTATTGGATATCCTGAATCAAGTTGTGATACGTTCAATTCATTAATAAAATCTGAAACGACCTCTACAAATTCTTCATCGGTTATATTTTCAATATTTCTACTTAAATATAGTGTTGCTTCTGGGAAATGTTCAAGCGTAACTTGATGAAAATCAAGGTGTGACGCTTCTTCCATTAAGGCTATTTTTGCTTCGATAATTTTTTCCTTCGTTTCAATTTCCTGACGTTTTTTCACAATCTCTTCTTTTTTTTGATACATTATAGCCAAAAAACTTTCAGGCGATTTATTTTGTGTATATTGTTGAATATCGTTTAGCGACATACCAAGATCCTTTAATAAATCAATAACAAAGAAAAGCTCAATTTGGCGAATTGAATAATAACGGTAACCTTTTTCATTTTTCAATTCCGGCGAGAAAAGCCCAATTTGATCGTAATAAAAGAGTGTCTGTTTGTTTACTTTGCAAAGCTTCGCGAATTCCCCTGTAGTTAAATATTTTCCATCTTTTTTATTCATTTTTTACAGCACCACCCTTGACTATATAGTTACTATATACACTAGGATGGAAATTGTAAACAAAAGAAAACAATACCAGTTAGTTTAAGGTAATTAGTTTAGTTAAGGAGAATGTAAAAGATGAAGACTCATAAAGTCACCTTGGGATTATTATTAATGAATTTATTCATAGCCTTTTTGGGAATCGGTCTTGTAATTCCAGTTATGCCTACTCTGATGAATGAATTAGGTATAACTGGGACAACAGTGGGTTATTTAACAGCAGCGTTTGCCATTGCCCAATTGATTGTTTCACCATTTGCAGGAAAAGCAGCGGATAAATTGGGTAGGAAAATTATGATTGTAATTGGTTTATTTATTTTCGGTCTCTCAGAATTTTTATTTGGGATCGGCAATGAAATTGAAATGTTATTTATTTCTCGTATTTTGGGTGGAATTAGTGCTGCATTTATTATGCCTGCTGTCACAGCTTTCATTGCTGATATTACAAATTTGGATACTCGCCCGAAAGCACTGGGCTATATGTCAGCTGCAATTAGTACAGGGTTTATTATTGGGCCAGGAATTGGTGGATTCTTAGCGGAATTTGGAACACGTATACCATTCTTCTTTGCAGGTGCACTTGGTGCAATTGCGGCTATACTTTCTATTATTTTATTATCTGAGCCGAATAGAAATGAGGAAAGTAATGAACAAGTCTCAGATGGAAAGATTGGCTTTAAGCGTATTATCGCCCCAAAATATTTCCTTGCGTTTATATTAATTTTTATTGCCTCATTTGGTTTAGCAGCTTTTGAATCGTTTTTTAGTCTATTTGTGGACCACAAATTTCAATTTAAACCATCCGATATAGCCATTGTTATCACAGGTGGTGCAATTTTTGGTGCAGTTTCACAAGTCATATTATTTGATCGGCTTACACGAATTTCGGGTGAAATTAAATTGATTCGATACTGCTTAATATTATCAGCCTTACTTGTCTTTTTAATGACCGTAGTTCATTCATATTTCTCTATTTTACTTGTTACATTTCTTGTTTTTGTAGGATTCGATTTATTCCGACCAGCAGTAACTTCATATCTTTCAAATATAGCCGGGAACGAACAGGGTTTCGTTGGTGGAATGAACTCTATGTTTACAAGTTTAGCGAACATTAGTGGACCAATTCTAGGGGGTATATTATTTGATATAGATATTAACTACCCTTACTACTTTGCGACTGTGATACTATCTCTGGGAATAGTTATTACATTGTTCTGGAAGAAGCAAGCAAATGATTCTTCTAACGAAGTGAAGGCTAGTGTAGCTAATTAATCAAATTGAAATAAAGACGAAAATTGTGAAAGATAGATGCCATGTTGTTATAAGTTTTTTTCTCTGCGTATTTTATTGAGTAATACCCGGCAGCCAGCTGATATAAGACGATAGGTTTCAGCAAAATCACCTGTAAAAAATGGATCGGGGATATCTTTCCTGTATTTGGTCAGGTCGAGCAGCCTAATGATCTTTGGATGATTAGGCTTTCCGGTTATCCTGTAAATATTTTTTATGTTGCTTTCGTCCATACCGATAATATAGTCGAATCTCCGAAAGTCCTCTTTCTTTAGTCGGCGTCCAACAAGCCCATTAGAAGAGATATTGTATTTCTTCAGAATATCAAGAGTTCCTTCGTGCGGAGGGAAACCGATTTGCCATGAACTGGTTGCAGCGGAATCAACTGCGATTTTATTTGTCAAATTTTCTTTTTTGACTAAGTGGCGAAACAGAGCTTCAGCCATCGGTGAACGGCAAATATTCCCTAAGCATACAAATAAAACGTTGATCATGTACTTAACCCCTTTTGATTTATCTTTTTTTCCATTTTAATAGTCTTTTTTGAAATGAATTATGTATTTTCAAAATAGTGCAGTGAACAGGTGTGTTGTTTTGCACATCTCCAGCCGTTACGGGGTCTTATAATATTAAGCTACTCCAGCGATGATAAGAAATAAACATACATTGATTTAAAGCAAAATCATCTCAGTAAGCACCATCTGCCATGTACAGTGGCTTCTTTTCATTCGTAAACACAACGTATGTACAAAACAGAAATATGGAACGGCGCCAGAGCTAATTTTACAGACTGTTTCCCAAAAAATCCTTGTGATTTGTCTTTATTTAGTGTTAAAATAACTCTTTTTTGTGTAACAGATTAATTGTGTAGAATTTCACTTAAACTAACCCCTGCTTTTCTTCAATTAGGAGTAATGCCTTTAATATACTAAGGGGCAGCATTCCTGTAATG
>NZ_JBITPF010000123.1:0-1708 GCF_050468025.1 Neobacillus sp. NRS-1170
GCAGTTTAGTCATAATGAACGAAAAAGCTCCAGTTCGCTTAACGTAGATTGCACTTGTCCATAATGGTAAAGCACTACCAAAACCATTAACCAAGTGTAGAGCTACACACGAAAGGAGCTATTATTATGAAGGATGTACAAAAATTTGTTGGTTTAGACGTTTCAAAAGAAATGATTTCTGTGGCAGTTGCGGATGAAGGACGAGGTGAGCCTCGCTTCCATGGTAATATTCCAAATAATGCCGAATCTGTACGTAAATTAATGAAGAAACTTGGCAACCCTGAAAATTTACATGTTTGTTATGAGGCTGGATCTACTGGTTATAGTCTTTTTCGATTACTTTTCTCTATGGAAATCGATTGTATTGTCGTGGCACCTACTCTAATTCCTCGGCGATCGGGAGATCGAGTAAAAACGGATCGAAGAGATGCGTTAAGGCTTGCTCAACTTCTTCGCGCAGGAGAACTAACTGCTGTATGGACCCCAGATGAAGATCATGAAGCCTTACGTGATTTAATTCGCGCACGACATGATACAAAAGAAGATTTACAACGTGCTCGTCAAAGATTAATTCATTTCTTACTTCGGAATGATATCCGTCCAACTCAAGGTACCCGAAATTGGACAGTGAAACATCGTACATGGCTAAATACTTTAAAATTTGAAAAACCATCATTACGCGTTGTTTTTCAAGAATATCTCCATGCGATTAAGGAGATTGAAGATCGTATGAAAAGGATTGATTCAGAGATTCATCAAGAAGCCACTGATAGTGAACATGCACCTGTTATTCAAGCGCTTCAAACATTAAGAGGAATCGCTGAAGTAACGGCAGTTACGTTGGTAGCTGAAATAGGTGAGTTCTCAAGATTTTCAAGCCCTAGACAATTAATGTCCTATGCTGGTCTAGTTCCGAAGGAATATTCAAGTGGGTCTAGCCGATGGCAGGGGTCAATAACCAAAATTGGGAATGCACAAATCCGTCGTGTTCTATGTGAGTCTGCTTGGGCATATCGTCATTCACCGTCTTTAAAAGGAGAAATATTGAAAAGGCAAGAAGGACAAGATCCTGAAGTTAAAAGAATCTCGTGGAAGGCACAAGACCGTCTTCATAAAAAATATTATCGAATTACATCTCGTGGAAAAAGTGGAAAACACGCTGCTGTAGCTGTAGCTAGAGAACTTATTGGATTTGTCTGGGCGATTGGTTGTTTCATTGAAAATCAGAAAACCAGTGTAACAAATGCAGCTTAAATTCTATTAAAAGTAAAAAAATATCGATTCCTTAACTCAATGAATTTTTGGTATTGAAGTTTTGGCTCGGAGGCAAAATCCTCGGTAAGGAGAACCCTCATCTTCAACTATGCACTAGGTATCTTTATAACTGAACGTGCGCGTTTAGTCAGAGGCAGCTCCGTGACGGATAGGATTGAAATGCGGTAACCAACCCGCGAATATCAGACTGTAAACCGCCGTCAGCGTTATTTGCCTTCGTGCCAAGAGTTTAAACTGCTGTTTTCAGCTGTATAATTATATCTTTTTCTTGGTTTCGTTCGTCAAGGGAAAACCACCCTTGACAAAGAAACCAAGAAAAAGATGAATGGTCTGTAAGCTGAAAAAAGCCCCTTTCTATCCAAATTTGGATAGAAGGATCATGTTTTAATCAAGTTTAACAGTGGGCTTGCTTTTTTCGTTCATATCAGTTGAA
>NZ_JBITPF010000124.1:0-879 GCF_050468025.1 Neobacillus sp. NRS-1170
ACAGGAATGCTGCCCCGTTACTTGAAGAAGAAAAAAGCGATCCTTCGTTATGGAAGCATCGCAGCAGTCATTATTCCTCGGTTGGTTTTTCATTTTTATAAAATTCTTTTGGCTTTTCCAATTCTTCCTGATGGCGATTCGTCCAACTGTTTACAAAACTCGGTAGCGGGTTCTCTTCTTTCTGTTGTTTCCTCTTGTTTAGCCATTCCCGAATCCGTCTACGCAACCTTGACCGTTTCTTCAACGTTCCCCCCCCCAATCACCTTCATATTTCTCCTTCGGCAATCCAACGGGTTTCCATTCTGTGTTTCACAAGTGGTGTATGTTTTAATTTTAACAGGTTAGTGGCAATAAAGACAAAAGCTATTTACCTGTGGTTACAGCATTGGCAGAGAAAAAAGCGGAAGTATCTGTTCCGCCGCTCCTTGCCGGCCTTATTTTTTTATAATGACGTTGCACTTTCCCTATCCGTAATTCAAATATTACCATTTTTCCTGTAGGTTTTACACTCGGCAGCCTATATGGAAAAACAGATTCTTCAACTAACCCGCCCCGTGTGCACAATAAGAAAAACTGCCAAAATGACAGCCTTGATCTTCAACTCTTGCACCCATTAGCCATCCATGAATCGCTGTGAACAGCTCTTCACCACAAAGAATGAAAATATATTGAATCCGTCCTTAATGTTTCTATGGCTGGGAGAGGAAGGTCGATAAACTATGGTGCCTTAGAGCCCATCCGTTAGTCTGACTCCAACGACCACGGTGCACCACAAACTGTCGCTTCCTTACGGGAAGCACTCATGGTAGATTAATCCCAATTCTGATTGTTGCACTAGCCTCTAACTTAATGGCCTAGAAAGGAAGATTTCAATGGATG
>NZ_JBITPF010000125.1:0-1176 GCF_050468025.1 Neobacillus sp. NRS-1170
AAGGAAGATTTCAATGGATGTAATCATTGAAAGAGCATGTGGTTTGGATGTCCATAAGGACAATATCACTGCTTGTATTATGACTTCAGAAGGAAAGGAGATTCAAACGTTTTCTACAAAAACTGTTTTTCTATTAAAGCTATTGGACTGGATCAAAGATAATAATTGTTCCCATGTCGCAATGGAAAGCACTAGTGTTTATTGGAAACCTATAGTCAACTTATTAGAGTCCGAAGGAATCGAGTTTTTAGTAGTAAATGCTCAACATATGAAGTCCCTTCCGGGACGTAAAACGGATGTTAAAGATGCCGAATGGATAGCTCAACTTTTGCGTCATGGCCTATTGAAGGCAAGTTTCATTCCTGATCGGAATCAGCGAAAATTGCGGGAACTTGTTCGCTATCGCCGTAGTATCATTGAAGAACGCGCTAGACAACATAATCGAATTCAAAAGGTTTTAGAAGGAGCCAACATTAAGCTTGGTTCGGTTGTTTCTGATATTATGGGTGTATCATCAAAGGAAATGCTTAAAGCAGTGGCAAATGGTGAGGATGACCCCGAAAAACTAGCAAACTTCGCTCGAGGTACAATGAAACGGAAAAAAGAAGAACTTGAATTAGCTCTTCAAGGATATGTTAACCCACATCAACGGTTAATGTTAAAGACAATTTTAACGCACATTGAATTTCTAACAGATCAAATCGATATGCTAGATCAGGAGATTAGCCAAAGAGTTAGTTCTTATCAAGAAGATATTGAGCGTCTCGATTCCATACCTGGTATTGCTACAAGAATGACCGAACAAATCCTCGCCGAGATTGGTACAGATGTTAAAAATCAGTTCCCTACTGCGGCGCATTTATGTTCGTGGACTGCCTTAGTTCCAGGACATAACGAAAGCGCTGGTAAGAGAAAATCTAGTAGATCGAAAAAGGGTAATAAGTATCTAAGATCTGCACTTACAGAAGCAGCTCAATCAGTTCGAGGGTCAAAAAACTATCTAGGCGCATTGTATAGACGTACAGCTGGTCGGAAAGGAAGGAAAAAAGCAGCTATCGTTGTTGCACATGCGATGTTACGAATCGCATATTACCTTCTCACTCGAAAAGAAATGTATGTAGATTTAGGAGAAGATTATTTTGATAGACAAAGGCAAACTTCCATTGTCCGCCATTC
>NZ_JBITPF010000126.1:0-546 GCF_050468025.1 Neobacillus sp. NRS-1170
GCAACGACGATTTTTTTCTTTCCAGTATCTTTAATCGCTTGTACTACGTTTTTATCATCCCAAGCATTCATGGATGTACGATCATAAATTTTTTGATCTGGGAAGACTTTTTTAATCTCTGGGAAGATTGAACCACTGAATGACTTAGATGCTACTGTTGTTAATACAGTTGGAACCTTAAACGTCTTAGCCGCTTCCGCCAATCCCGCTACATTATTACGTAGTGTTGCCACATCGATTGACTTAGTCCCAAAAGCCATCTGCGGCTGGTGGTCAATCATTAATAACATATGATTGGATGGTGTTAATAATTTTGAAGTAGATTGGTCATCTACCTTTACTGGTTGATTTTCATTTGTTGATGCTTTTGTCACTGAACTATGGGTTAATTCTACTGCCCCTACTGCACCTACGGCAATTGATAAAGCCATTCCTACTGCTGCTAATTTTTTAAATACGGATTTCATCTTCTGAACCTCTCCCTTTATATATTTATATATTTGTAGTAATTTTTCAAAACATTTTTAATCTAAGGTCCACAAACTA
>NZ_JBITPF010000127.1:0-6701 GCF_050468025.1 Neobacillus sp. NRS-1170
TATTAGCTGGTTTAGTTGAAGATCATTGCGGATTTTTATTGAAGGAAAGCACCCGTTCGCCATCCATGAAGCTCAATATCAACACAGAATTTTTAAGAAATATCGTTCTTAAATAGTAGTAAAAATGAGTAGCCCTTTAACATATCCTAAATAAAAAAGAGAAGGAAACAATGTTCCCTCTCCATAGCTTTCTATTTTAGTATCAGTAATTTAATTTATTCTAATTAAATGCAGTCTACTACACCTTAAATAAAAATACTTAGTTTTTACAAATAATACTCAATCATTTTTGCAAACTTTTCTTTCAGTTTTTCTTTTATAGATAATTGATTGACGTCAGAGGATGTTACTCGCTTTGAATTTTGGATGTCTTCATTGATGACTGGCTTTATTTTAGAAATAAAGACAGGGTCATGGATATAACAGTTCATTTCTTCATTTAAATGAAACGAGCGCGAATCAAAATTTACGGTCCCTATCATCAATACGTTTTTATCAATCAAGAATACTTTACCGTGTATCACTCCCTTTTTATAACCGTATACTTCTATTCCCTGTTTTAATGCTTTTCGAATATATGGATACGCTGCCTCTTTAACTAACAGTGCATCCGAATGAGGTGAGAACAGAATTTTAACACGAACTCCTCTTTTTCTTGCATCCAATAATGAGTTCCAAATAGTTCTGTCATTTGGTATAAAATAAGGTGTTACTATAATGATGGACTCTTTTGCTTGATGAAACATCGTTGCATAATCTTGCCCAAGTTTTTCTCCGCTATAATATGCAGTAAATCGATGCGAGGTTGCTCCCTTTTCCTTTGTCGCGCTGTGTATAGGAATCTGTTGCTCTGTGTTTTTCTTCCAGTCTAACACAAATTGATGTTCTAGATCTTGAACTCCTTCTCCTCGTATTTGAAGGTGATAATCTCTCCAATGACCGAGTTTTACTTTTTCTCCTAAATACTTCTTGCCGATGTTAAATCCGCCAATGTACCCAATCCTTCCATCAATAATTGAAATACGGCGATGATTTCGACGATCCAAAGAAGCAAAAAGATATGGAAAAGCAGGCGTATTGTAATACGTAAAATGCACTCCTGCTTTAACCAATAATTCTCTTTCCCTTTTCTTTAGTAATATTCCACCCAGCCTGTCCACTGCATAATATACTTCTACACCTTCCTGGCTTTTTTGTCTCAATAAATCTAGAAATTGATGACTTACTTTATCATCAGCAATAGAGAAAAAGTTGATATGCACGTAATGTTTTGCTTTCCTTATATCTGAGAATAATTGATTGTTTAACTGTTTCGCGTCCGTATACATAGTAATATTACTTTGACGAATCGAGTATTGGTTGGGCTGCTGGTCAAATACTATCCTTTTTTCGGCTGCTATTCTGTCAATTTTACCCCAAACAAGCAAAACATAACATGCGCAGATAAATACAATTAGGAGTACTTGAAGGATTTTCAGTATCTTTTTCAGCATATGTAATCTCCTTTATATATTATCGTTTTCATTCTGTTAGTTTTTGTTATCGTGACAAAACTATCCCGTTAGCCCTCCATGCAGCGGAAAAAACATCGCTGCACCCAGAGAATGAAAATATTCCAGTTATGCCTATTTTCAAATAAGATATGCTCATTTCAATTCCAAATGACATATGTCTAAAGTGTAAATAAAAAAAAATGAAAGTAGGTGTCTATATGCCTCCATACTTTGGATCTTTTGGTTATCCGATGATGGGATATGGCTATCATCCGTATGGTTACGGTTTCCATCATCATCATTATCCTTTCCATGGTGGATTCGGATTTTATCATCCATGGCACCATTATGGCTACTGTTGTTAAAAGAAAAATGAAAGAATATTTGAGGAGGAAAGGGTTGTCCCTATCCTCTACTACATAATATAAATTTCTTAAAGTGGAGTTTGAATTTCATCAGTTATCAGCAGGGTATTCGTAAAAGTATGACCCTGAATTATAATTTCCTCTTAATTAGCCCAAGTCCATTTAGTTATATTCTGAGAACATATATTATTACTACCCACTTTCACTATTTACTTTGAAGAGACGTTAGCTAAACAAGAAAAGCGACTGCCCTTATTGAACAATCGCTACCAGTTAGTTGAATTAGAAAGTAGTTAAATCGCCCAACCCCATTCACCTTTTAGGACCTTTTCTCTTTCATCATAATCAATATCTGAAATCCCAGTCTTTTCGTTTACACTTACGACAAGATACTGGATAATTCTCCTCTTTTCCACTATCAAATAGTATTAAAAAAACTTTGTTCCAAATGATTAGTGTCATAGAACAAAGTACAATGTTCAAAGTCGTGAAAATATTGGCATTTACAAAATACACACTCTACAACTCTAAAGTCAGCGTAATCATCTAAAATGCCACCAGTTTTAAAATTATTTCCACTTATCATAACTTTCTCCTTTTTTAAACCAATTAGCTATAGATAATATACATCATTGTTCTTCTTCCACTAAACTGCTTCGTTAGTACAATAAAAAAAACCGCATCGACGGCAGTAGGTCCATATTACGGGGATCTGACCCAGTTATTGTAAATGCTTTGGTAGGGGTATTTTATGTTCATTATTCTTAATCTCTTCGAAAATGTCCTCTTGACTTTCGACCTGGTACTGTTTGTTTATCAAGTTTAAAATTTCGTTTATATGAGTAAGTTGCGAATTACTAGGAATCAAATTAACGATAGTATGTTTGAAATCTTCAAATTCCTTTTTCGTTACAGGTTGAGCATCGTGCATTAACTCAAAACCTAATTGACCATTTGGTTCCAGGGTTGCCCATTTTACGTCACTAATTTTAGATACACTATTTTGTCTAAGTCTCGTTTCTAGTTGGTCCACTGATAACCTAAGTTTCCTCAGGTTTTTTTCATTCAAAGTTCCGTTATCAATTACCACTATCGCTTTACCTGTAATCATTTTTTCAAAACTGTCTGATTTCATTTGTATAAATTCAATTACTAAAAGTGTTCCGATAAGAACATTAGCAACCAAAAAGGTTGTCCAAATATTTTTTCCCACTACAGGTTGAATAAGTAAAGTTCCAATTGCAATCATTATAACAGTTTCAGCCAATGTCATTTGTGAAATTGTTTTACGGCCTGCCATCCTCAAAAGTATTGTTCCCTCAAGAACGATCAAAATCGCCTTCCAAATATAATCCCATACCATTTAATCAATAACCACCATTCGTTTAAACAGAGTTACAGATATCTTCCCCATATTTACCTCTATTATCCAAATCCTTAACAAGCAAAGTCATAAAAAAAGTACAAAAGTGGAGAAGAAAATTGTATTTTTCCACTGACTCACTATTGTACACTACCGCTTTTAACTTTAGTTAAACCTTCTCAACTACCCTGCCCCATTAGTTGATCAGGACGAATGCCGCAGCAGGGACTGCGTTCTCTTTTCTTTCACTCTTTAATAATATTTTTGTAAGGGGGTGATACTTGTGATTTTTCTATTAATTTTATTGATTGTATTAATCGTAGTTATTTTTCTGTTTATCCGCAGAGATAAAGAACAGATATTAGATAGTTTTTCGCTCGGTGAGTTTTTAAACTACAACCACCTTGTTAACGAAAATAAAAGTATTGTTAGTCATATAAATGACTTTTTCGATACAGATAGTGATACTGATGATGGTGGAGAATAAAACGGGGGTGTTATAATGATACATTCATAATAAACCGAGAACCTGTTAAAGAATATTACGATTATAAGTTGAAATCAATATAAACAATAATTAAAGCACCTTTAAGAGGTGCTTTAATTATGTCTAAAATGGTGTTAATACTGGATCATGTTACATAAATAAAAAGTCACCTGTGAAGGTGACTTAATTGTTACATATCTTCTTTAAAATTATATGTATTTAGATTGGAAGGTCGAGCACGTACCGATCTACCTAGCACTATCATGAATAGCTGATTACCTATTTATAATCTTTCGACCATAAATAAACAGTTTGGGTGATCTTCTACTATCCCAACGACCTTAAATCCCAACTTTTGATAGAAGTCTGGTGCCTGGAAACTAAAAGAATCTAATAGTATTAGTCTGCAATTATTTTCTCTTGCCGTTTTTTCAATATGATTTAATAACTCTTTACCATAACCTTTACCTCTTAATGAATTATCAACCCATAAATAATTAATATGTAAATGGTACCTGAATATCGTTCCGGTAATCCCCCCAACTATTTTTCCATCATCATTTCTAAGTATATGGCTAACACTTATTGATGATTGTTTTACTTCATCAGGTAGTATCGAAAGGTTATATTCAATTACCTTTTTTCTAATATAATCACTATGTTCTGGAACCCACTCCTTAGAAATTTTCATAGTTCCCCTCCATATTTTATAATATTCAGAATAATTATAAAATAAATCCTTTATAAATATATTATCTTGTTTAATTATTCTGAGTTACTCTGTTTTATTTTGATAGAGGTAAAGCCCAAAGTCTTGCATTACAGAGGTGTGTCCCATTTGTCGTAACATAGTGGCTATATTACCACGGTGATATGTTCCGTGAGTAGTGATGTGTAGTAATGTTTCAGAAAAGTTTCAAGTAACCCAGCATATGGGTTATCCACTACAATCAACTTTTCAATATCTTCTTGAGTGTTTAAAAGTGGCTTATTTTGTTCGGATAAGTCTAGAAATATTTCTTTCATACCATCAATACTTTTCATTTCCACCTGATATTTTATGATTAGGTAATATTAGGCATTAGTTTATAGAAAAAATGACCTACTTTCTAAAATGATTCACATGAATTCTTAAAAGAATTTAGTAATAATATGTATGAGGTTGTTATTAACTTTTCTTTACAATGCTTCTAAAGTGAATAATTTATATATAAAAATATGGATAGCTTCTACCAGATCTATTTCACTCTCAGTGTAAGATGAATTTACCAGAAATAAATCTTCCTACCCGTTTCAAACTATGAGTAAAAGTTCTAAAAGGAAGTTGAAGCATGAAAGGCTACTTTTTATCTATATGGAACATACTAGATCCTTTATACTTCAATTGCACCCGACTAATGTATCTTCCGACTAAAGAAGCGGATAATATTTTCAGGGTACGGCTTACTCGCTATAAAGGAAGAGATCTGATGCTTTCAGATGGTACGCAAATAAAGAAAAATGATATTTTAGTCAAAATCCACTTACATAATGTAAGATTATTGAATGAACTGAAGCATCTTAAAAGTGAAATCAAAAAAGCAAGACTAATTTATCAACGCGTCCAACGATTGTTACCGGCGATTGAAAGGTATATTCGAGATCATGAGTATTCCAATGAAATACAAGGCATTATCGGAATTACTTCCTTAAACAGAGGCTGCGAACGTCTGGGATTTGAAGTTATTGCTATTTCTCATCCTGTTTATAAATGGTTTAAGTGGATATCACATTCACCGATCATGTTTCTGTCCACAACAAAACCATCCTTTAAAAAAATAGGAAAGCAACCTGCACCGAGTTATTTATTTATGTCTAAGGATAAACTATCAAGTATGCATAAAACTTAATAACAGGCAGGTAGTTTCCACTTTTCATTAGGAACTCTAAAGTACAAAAGAAGGGCTGTTGATCATTTCAATAACAGCCCTTTTCTTATATTGCAGCTAATGATTCATTTTTAGCTGATCCTACTGATAATTGGTGCAACGTAATTTCAGGACGGCTTCCAATACGGATATTCACTCCTGTTTGCCCTAGTCCCTCACTAATATAAAACGTCTTTCCATCTTGCACATGAAGCCCTTTTATCATGTTCATTCTCACAAGTTTCCCCATTTTTACAAGGTGATACGCTTTAGGGTAACAGATTTGCCCGCCGTGAAAATGACCTGCCAGCAAGTAATCAAAGTAATAGTTTTTCATATCAAGAACAAGATTCGGGTCATGGGTTAATACCAAATTGGATCCATGTTCTAAGCCTGCATAAGAAGCAGCCAAATCACTGCGTCCTGTACTGAAATCATCAACGCCAATAATATTTACAGGATGTCCTTTTACATGAATGACTTTGTTTTCATTTTGCATAACGTTACAGCTATGCTGTTCAAGTGTTTCTTTTAACTTCTGCAGGTTCTTTCCGCGCAGAACATAATCATGATTACCTAAAACTGCGTATATACCATGTTTGGCATTTAATTTATTTAAAACCTTTAAATATGGAATAAGCTTAGGGATTGTACGTTTTCGGTCGAGGAAATCCCCAGTAAGTGCGATTAAATCAATGCTTTCGTTTTTCAACTTCTCGTAAAGCTGATCCGGGGAAATTGAGATGTTTTCAAGATGCATGTCGGAAAGCTGCAAAATGTTTAAAACGGGACCCTGGTCAGCATTTGGATTTACCTGAATTTTGTTGATCGCGATATCCTTTGTGTTCCTATAGGCCCGATTTATTATATAAACAAATACAATACATAAAGCTGTGATTACTAACCATATCAATTACAACTCACCTCAAAAACGATTATACATGAAAAAAGAAAATATTCTTTCGGTAATTCATGGGATAAAATCCATGGCTCTTTTTACCTTCGTACCTTGCTTCAATAAGAAAAGCCACTAAATTGGAGCTTAATGTTTAACTCTTGCACCCCATTTGTTTAAGTTATCATGAA
>NZ_JBITPF010000128.1:0-1838 GCF_050468025.1 Neobacillus sp. NRS-1170
GGGGCAGCATTCCTGTAATGAGTGAAAATGAGGTTTGAACAAAAAAATAACCTCTTGGTAGAATGAGAGTGTCCTGAAGCCGGCCAGCGAAAAGGACAATACTCAAATACCAGGAGGCCTAAAATGAATTATAACCAAAATAAGAAGCTTGCTCAAATTACTTCTCAAACGCTAATTATAGGGGTGGACATCGCTAAATTCAAGCATGTGGCACGTGCCCAGGACTTTAGAGGAATGGAGTTCGGATCACCTTGTTATTTTGAAAACACAAAAGAGGGGTTCTCCCATTTTCTAAAGTGGATTTCTGAGTTGAAGAGAGAACAAGCCATGGATAAAGTGATAGTTGGGATGGAACCGACAGGCCATTATTGGTTCAACCTAGCTCATATTCTGAAAGAAAATGAGATTAAGTTTGTGGCAGTAAATCCCTTGCACGTTAAGAAAAGCAAGGAACTCGATGATAATTCACCAACTAAAAATGATGTAAAGGATGCCAGAGTAATTGCCCAGCTGGTCAAAGACGGAAGATACGCCGAACCTACTATACCGCAAGGAGTTTATGCCGAGCTCCGAGTGGCAAAGAAAATTCGCGATCTTCTAACGGATGACCTCCAAACGGTCCAAGGGCAGGTTCACAACTGGATTGATCGGTACTTTCCAGAATTTCTAACAGTTTTTAAGAAGTGGGAAGGCAAGGCAGCATTACAATTCTTAAGGTTAAATGCCTTACCACATGAAATGATAAAATTCTCTGATCAAGAGCTGTTCATCCACCTAAGAAAAGCCGTTACCCGGAGTGTGGGGCTCAGTAAAATTAAAAAGTTAAAGCAAGCTGCTAGTAAGTCCATCGGACTTCGGCAAGGCTCTGATATGGCCAAATTGGAGCTGAAAACGCTACTTGATAAATATGAACTAATCCAGCTTAAATTCGAAGAATTAGATGCAAAAATAGATATATTACTTGAAGAAATACCTGGTGTTACACAAATGTTGGCCATTAAAGGTGTCGGCAGGGATACGGTTGCCGGTTTCTTTGCGGAGGTCGGCGACCTCAGTGATTATACTCATCCCAGACAAATTATTAAGCTGGCTGGGTTAAGTTTGAAAGAAAATACGTCCGGTAAGCACAAGGGAAAAACGACCATCACAAAGAGGGGACGTAAGAAATTGAGGGCCCTGTTGTTTAGGGTCTGTATGATTCTAGTTGCACAAAATTCAGCATTTAAAGCATTACACGCTTACTATACTCAACGACCTGATAATCCATTAAAGAAGATGCAGTCCCTTATTGCTTTATGTAATAAACTGATCCGTATTTTCTTTAGCATAGGTAAAAAGCAGTTTGATTTTAGTGAAGAAAAGATGTTAAAGGATATTCCTCATTTGTCAGCATCAAAGAAGGTAGAAATGGCAGCTTAATTCTCTTTTATATTAGATAAATTAGTAGTTGTGTGTTTTGTAGGACGGGTACATTTGAAGCACGGATTAGTCGGCATAGCAACTAAATTACGGGCAGGACCCTGTGGGGCAGCATGGCTGACATCCACCTCATGGAAAGGTTGGACGAAGGAATTTGAGAGCGAAGACTCTGTGAGGCATGGGAGGGTTGACCTCCATGAGAAATGTGGACATCCACCAGTGCGATCATATTTTTACTCATTTACCAATTTGTGTAAGTAACTGGGTGGTGGGTTATGAGTCTTTTTTCTTCTTGGGTCCAATTTTATCCTTTCGAGTGATATTTACCCACCTAAAAAGCAATTACTAGTAAATAAACAACTATGAAAATCTAAGAAAAACGAAGAAATCGTGAGATTTCGCTTTCTTTATTGAGGGAG
>NZ_JBITPF010000129.1:0-752 GCF_050468025.1 Neobacillus sp. NRS-1170
GCAGAAACATTACCAGTACGCGTTGCTATACTGTTTGTTGCAACCATACCCGTTCCAGCATCACCTTCTGGCGGACAAAGCGGAATGCCAGCCTGGAGTTCACCTGTAACATCCAAAAGCTTTGCTCCTTCTTCTGTAAGCTCGCCAGCAACTTCACCTGCTACCAAAACCTTCGGAAGAATATCTTCAATTTTCCACGGTAAATGATACGATGCAATTATTTCATTGAATTGATTAATCATGGTTTGATTATAGTTCTTCGTATTCAAGTCAATAGGAAATACTCCAGATGCTTCACCAACTCCTAGAACCTTTCGTCCTGTCAATTTCCAATGAATATATCCTGCTAGAGTTGTCTGGAAGCTAATATTAGCAATATGTTCTTCTTGATTCAAGATCGCTTGATACAAGTGAGCAATACTCCATCTTTGTGGGATTTGAAAATAAAACAGTTTTGTCAGTTCATTGGAAGCCTGTTCAGTTATATTATTACGCCATGTACGGAAAGGAACAAGAAGCTCTCCATCCTTGTCAAAAATCATATAGCCATGCATCATTCCACTAAATCCAATGGCTCCTATTTTTTGTATGATAACTCCGTATTGCTGTTTGACATTGTTAGCCATCTTTTGATAGCTATCTTGAACACCTTTCCAAATTTCTTCTACACTGTAGGTCCAAATATTGTTCACATAACTATTTTCCCAATGATGACTTCCAGATGCAATTGGTACATTATCTTCTCCAATAAG
>NZ_JBITPF010000130.1:0-4978 GCF_050468025.1 Neobacillus sp. NRS-1170
ACTTCCATTGTCCGCCATTCTGTTCGAAGATTAGAAAACTTAGGTTATAAAGTAACAATATCTGAAGCATCCTAATTCATTCCCTATAACCACAAACATCTCGATCAGGCGCTCTCCCTTTTTAAAAAAGTGATTGAGCTGCGTCTATTCAAGTATTGCCATTTTTTCTAACTCACAGAAGTTTATTTTCATGGTAGTTTAAGTGTAAAACTTCACAAAGTTACATCGATTTTAACATATATACATTGAAACTTTTCTTACTCACATTTCATTTTATTTCAGAGTACCTCCCAGAACAGAAGGTACTCTATTCACACGAATCATTGAACTCCTTGTTATTTTTTCCACTAAACTCTATAATATTTAAACCTTCAGATTCTTTTGGTGCTTCAAAAAAACTAGTAACATGATTAAACATCGCTTCCGTATCAAATGCTGCTCTTTCAGGTTGTTCGTTACGCCTTTGTGCAATTTGACGTAAGCATTGCTCGTTATTTAGATTAAGGAAAATTAATTGATGGTTTGCATTGACCTCTGACGCCAAATCCAAAAACCACCTTCGCAGTTTTTGAGTGTTACCTGGAAAATCCATCACTACATCTGTACCGACACTTAATATGTTTTGGACATGCTTTTTCATTAGCGGTTTGATCTGCGCTGAAAATTTTCGGGAGTCCTCAAATGATGCGATCTGATTCGGGTAAAGAGATGAAAGCCATTCATCCTCAGAAAGCAGCACCGCATTTTTATCTATCGCCAATTGTTTAGATTTAGTTGATTTTCCTGCACCCATTTTTCCACAGAAAAAATACAGCGTCCCCAATTGTTTCAAATTTTTTACCCCCCCGCGCTTATTTTAGTTTAAACTTTTTCCTTCGTTAGTTCCCATACACATTCTCCTCTTATTAATATTAAGACGTTAAGATTTATATCCAACTTACTTATTCTACCAATTTCATTTATATTCCTTCTTTAACAAACCTGCCAGTTAGCACAACAAGAAAAATAGACCGCCGCAGCAATCCCATCTTAAGCTCTTGCACCCGTTTGTTTAAATACTACCCTTCACAATCTGTTGATAGTTAAACAATTAAACATCTTCCCAATAGAATTATTAAAAAAGAACAGTTAAGACAATCAGTATTATTTCGTAATATATTGATCTTTCTTTAATGAATCCCGTTCACTATAAATAATATCAGTACGCTTTCTGGTAATAGGATGTAAAATAGAATAAAAAATGACTCAACTAGTTTATCAGTGGACAAACATGGAAATTTACAAAATCATGATATTTGCATTATATCAGTGGCATGCTGTGTTTAATATTCTAATAGTATCTTCTATGAAAGGAGGAACCATAATGTCAGATAGTAAAATTTTAACAACGGGTGTATTGAATAGACACATAAACACTCAAGTGGCACATGTGGAGCTTGTAAATCTTGACCCAAACAGTTTCCGAAAAATAACTGTTCAAGTTTACAGTTGGAATACAACACCAACTTTACTAAACCAAGTGATTTTTAACATACCTCCAAATCAAAATCGGGTTTTTAGCCAGAATGTAGCTAACACTGTACACTATGAAGTAAGACTTATTGTTAAAAGAGATGAAGATGTAGTGGTCAATGTTTTTGGCACAAGTCCCCCGAACAATCAAACTAATCAGGAAGGTAATACTGTACTTTACTCGGAATTAACTGAAGTGGAACTGGACTAGGCTGACGTCTAGCAGGTCAGAATTCTTAAGAACAACCGAAAACATCACAACCGTTGTATAAAATCCTGCATACTATAAAATGGACAAGCTGCAACTACTTGAGTTCGAAGTGGTTGCGGCTTATTATGTAACGGGTGCTTTAATTATCCGCATATCATTCTAATCCAGGAAAAAACTGTCTCTACTAAAAAGGAAGCAACTTTATAAGTTATCCAGGATAAGTTTTCCTTAATTTATAAAGGTTCTTCGTTTCGGTACTATGCCATACAAGAGCTCACTTATACTGCCCCGTTAGCGGAACAAGAAAAAAGGATCGCCGCAGCCATCCCGATCTTTAACTCTTGCACCCCGTTAGCTTAACAAGATGGGTTCTTCAACAGTTTTTAAATTACTATCCACCAAAGGGATTTGCTCTAAAAAATATAAAATCATTCATAATTTGGACATAAAAAATTCTAAAGGATTCCTCTTTATTAGAATCAAGTTTCTCAAAAAAACAAAAAGAGTAAAAATTCCGTAGAATATCTTCTGGTTTCACTCCTGTTAAATCCACTAGTTCTTTTAATAATTGTTCCATTGATGTTTGGTATGATAGTTCAATTAGAACGATATTAGCTCTTATTGAAAATTCCGAAGTTGGGGAATCAATAATATCAAATAAAATTTGTAGTTCAAAATCTTTATCATTTACGAAAATCTCTACGTAACACAAATAGGCATCTTCAAAGTTTTCAAGTATTACTATATTGCTTACCCCTATAAATGTAAGCTTTATATTGTCACTATTAAAACCACCATAGTCTAAAGTCAAGATAAACACATCGTCAGAGTGTCTTTCAAATGATTTTACAGTGGTAGCAAAGAGCAAGTGCTCTTCTTGTAACCTTACTATATTTTTTGGAAGGCGACTTTTAATTGACTCGAAATAAGAGTTATATTGTGCTGCCAATATTTCAGTTCTTTTATTTGATTCCTTTTCCATTGTTGGAGCATATTTGTTAGTTCAATTGGAGGATTTGCTGCGTTTATGGTGCCATCTTCGATGTATCGGTGGAAAGGTGTTGGGAGAATCCTAATCAAATCACTTTTATATAATTCTAAATCTTCTTTGGCTTTCTTTTTATAATCTTCCCCACTTTTTTCGTAATGCAAAATCAGTTCTTCCCATTCTGCCTTTGATTCAGGAATTGTTGTTAAAAAGCTATAAACTTGCATCTCTTCATAAAATTCTTTTGTAAAATATTTCATTACCTCTCACTTGCCCCCTTATTAGGCGTTCAGGAATGTTTTTTTCTCTATTTAATATAAATATTCCTTTTTTCACTAAACTGCCCCATTAGTGCAAAAAGAAAAAGGGTCGCAGCAGCAATCCTTTCTTAAACTCAAGCACCCGTTAGTACAATAAGAATTTTTATTAAGAGAATATTCTAACTAACGAGCTAAATATTTGACAAAAAATTGATTTGTGCTATAATTTACATTTATTAAAATTGTGTGTAAAATAGGATTCTCCTGGCCAGGGGAATCCTATTTTTTTGTTTGGAGGGTAAAGATGTGAAGCAAAATGAATCCAGTATAACCGCCTTAATTGCATCTTTTTCTCGGGCTTATCACAGTCAGAATGATTTACCAATAATTTTTAATGACTATCTTGCAAAAGATCTCCTTTCACAAAGAGAGTTTTCAGAGATTAGAGATAATATGATTAATGGTATACAATTCTTCAACAAAGCCATTGCTGAAAGGTTTAAAGACCATCCAGAAGAAATTTTAAAATGGATTACACAGGTACAACTCTCCCCTACACCTCTTGCCCGTGCAGCCTTTTGTGAAAAAGTTTTGCTCAATGAAGTGATTTTGGGATTAGAACAATACGTGATTCTCGGAGCAGGTTTAGATACTTTTTGCTTTCGACATCTTGAATTAGGGAACAAATTAGAAATATTTGAAGTTGACCATCCGGCTACACAGGAATTCAAAATAAAAAGATTAACTTATGCAGGCTTAAAAATGCCAAATCATCTTCATTTTGTCCCTATGGATTTCACCAAGAAGTTCTCTTATCAAACTCTAATAAATAAAGGATTTGATGAGAACAAAAAAACTTTCTTTAGCCTTTTGGGTGTTTCATATTATTTAACAAAAGAGGAAAATTCAAGCCTGATCAAATATTTATTTGCCAAAGTCCCATCGGGAAGCTCTATAGTTTTTGACTATGCAGATGAAACACTCTTTGAAGAAAAAGGTATGTCTAATAGAGTTGAAAATATGGTAAAAATGGCTTCGGCAAGTGGAGAACCAATGAAATCAAGTTTTGCTTATAATGAACTTGAGAAAACGTTAGAAAAATCAGGTTTACTAATTTATGAACATTTATCACCAACTACGATAAATGAGCTTTACTTTAGAAACAGGACGGATTATTTATCTGCATTCGAGACAATTCATTTTATCCACGCTGTTAAGAAATAATTTTCTAATCCAAGATCCTCTTAATGATTATGATGATTGAGAGGATCTTTATTATTTCAATACTAAATAACAATTAATAACTCTTATTAAACTATTCTGCCACGTTAGCTGAATAGGAAAAAGCCACCAAAATGGAAGCTGGAAACTTTAACTCTAGCACCCTATAGTTTAAGTACAAAACTTCACAATCTTAATAGTCCAGAGCAGATTTTCTCTTTTTATTATAGTCTTGAAATTCTTAACAGTTTGTTGCCTAATAACATTTCTCAATTCTCCCGATAAGCAGAACAGGGTTCATCGGAAATACGATAATTTTCCTTACCTGTTAAAGCCGAAACCTCTACTAATTTATGACCTAGCCCATCCCAAACAGAAACTGTATTAAGTGAAACCCATTGAATATTACCTCGTGCAAGCCTAAAAGAGTTATACCAGTTATCCGTTGTTACTAATATTTCTTTATAAGTAATCTGCTTGTTTTTTCGGTTTTGAATTACCAAAACAAAATCAAGCTTTTCTTTTTCTTTCGGTTTCTGCACAATCCTTGCTACAAACATTCCATTAGGATTTTTCTTTGTTTTATAAATTTTTTCTATTTCTATTATTAATTCTGGTCTACCCTTCATATTCTCTCCCTCCATACATACTATTTTATCGGATAATTTATCCAATTCTCAAACTAAAAAGATAATTCACTGTTCAACTATCCCCCCTGTTAGCACAATAAAAAAATGAGCTGCCGCCGCAACTCATTAGGTTCTTGAACTCTTGCACCCGTTACTT
>NZ_JBITPF010000131.1:0-902 GCF_050468025.1 Neobacillus sp. NRS-1170
AATAAATGGTGGCTCAGGACGGAATCGAACCGCCGACACAAGGATTTTCAGTCCTTTGCTCTACCGACTGAGCTACTGAGCCATTTCCATTTAAATGGCGGTCTGGACGGGACTCGAACCCGCGACCTCCTGCGTGACAGGCAGGCATTCTAACCAACTGAACTACCAGACCGTATTGCGGGGACAGGATTTGAACCTGCGACCTTCGG
Organism: Neobacillus sp. NRS-1170; assembly: GCF_050468025.1. NCBI lineage: Bacteria > Bacillati > Bacillota > Bacilli > Caryophanales > Bacillaceae > Neobacillus > Neobacillus sp. NRS-1170. The sequence goes on from NZ_JBITPF010000131.1 coordinate 210, forward strand.
GTTATGAGCCCGACGAGCTACCAGACTGCTCCACCCCGCGACGATAAATATGTTATTCACCTTAAAAATAATATGGCGGAGGAAGAGGGATTCGAACCCCCGCGCGGTTTAACCCGCCTGTCGGTTTTCAAGACCGATCCCTTCAGCCGGACTTGGGTATTCCTCCATATTATATAAAACTATTGGTGGACCTTGTAGGACTCGAACCTACGACCGGACGGTTATGAGCCGTCTGCTCTAACCAGCTGAGCTAAAGGTCCAAGTTAAAGTTCTAAATAATAATATTTGGTAGCGGCGGAGGGGATCGAACCCCCGACCTTACGGGTATGAACCGTACGCTCTAGCCAGCTGAGCTACACCGCCAAATATATTATTTAATTATGGTGGAGCCTAGCGGGATCGAACCGCTGACCTCCTGCGTGCAAAGCAGGCGCTCTCCCAGCTGAGCTAAGGCCCCAAATTAATAAGAAGTGAATGGTCGGGAAGACAGGATTCGAACCTGCGACCCCTTGGTCCCAAACCAAGTGCTCTACCAAGCTGAGCTACTTCCCGTATTTTAAATGGCGCGCCCGAAAGGAGTCGAACCCATAACCTTCTGATCCGTAGTCAGACGCTCTATCCAATTGAGCTACGGGCGCATTATATTGAATGTTATTTTACTATCGCAAAAACATTGGTGCCGAGGACCGGAAT
>NZ_JBITPF010000132.1:0-1604 GCF_050468025.1 Neobacillus sp. NRS-1170
AAATCGAGTAGAGGGAAAATAAGTTGATTATTTTCGCCCCTCTCACACCACCGTACGTACGGTTCCGTATACGGCGGTTCAATTTATATTACAGTGTGTACTTTTAGATAGTGTTCAAAAGCAGAGGGGAGCCCCCTCTGCTTTAGTCTTTTATTTGAGATTGCTTTTTGGACGACTTTTGATAATCCTATGTATCGGTATCCTCTTCGACAGTAGGTTAATCCTTTCGCTTCTTCCTCTGGAATCCCTAGCTGAATAAGCGATTTGATTTGTTTCTTCGCTACTTTCCATTGTTTCCAGATGATGACCCTAATTCTGGAGCGAAGCTTAGTGTCTATTCGTTCAGTCACCTTTTTCATGTTTGCCACTCTGAAGTAATTTACCCATCCAAATATAACCTGTTTCAGTTTCAATATTCGGTAGTCTAGTGGAACACTCCAGTTTCGTTTTGTCAGTTGTCGAAGTTTCCTTTGAAACTTCTGTACCGAACTTGAATGAGGTCTCACTTGGTATCTCTTGTTATTAACGTCGTAATAATAACCAAATCCTAAGAATTTTAATTCTTTTGGACGGGAGATTCTACTCTTCTCTGCGTTGACTATCAGACCTAATTTCTCCTCTATAAATCTCACGATTGAGTTCATTACTCGGTTTGCTGCTTTTTCACTTTTCGCAAAGATAAGGGCATCATCAGCGTACCTCACGAAACTTAGTCCTCTTTTCTCTAGTTCCTTATCAAGTTCGTTTAACATAATATTACTCAGTAATGGACTAAGGTTTCCTCCTTGCGGAGTACCGACAGGTGTGTCTTCATATTTTCCATTCACCATGACTCCACTGACTAAGTATTTTCTGATTAACGAGATGACATCTCCATCTTTTATTGAGTTGGATATAATTCGCATGAGTTTATCGTGGTGGACGGTATCGAAGAATCTTTCAAGGTCAATGTCGACTACCCAATCATGACCATCATTCAGAAATTCTAGGCTTTTTAAAATCGCCATCTCACAACTTCTTTTTTGTCTGAAACCGTAACTGAATTCGCTGAACTGTTCTTCAAATATCGGACTGAGAACTTGATGAATGGCTTGTTGAACTACTCTATCCACTACTGTTGGTATTCCCAATTTGCGCATCTTGCCATTTTCTTTTGGGATCTCCACTCTTAAGGCAGCTTGCGGTTGGTATTTTCTTGTTCTGATGCGCTGACGCAGTTCATCCTTGTTCTCTTTCAGATATTGCTTTAGCTCATCCACTGTTACTCCATCGACTCCACTTGCACCTTTATTTTTATAGACACGCAAGTAGGCTTCATTCATATTTTGATTACTTAGAATCTGTTCTAAAAGTTCCACACTCGTTTCTCCTTCCCTCTCACGTAGTAGGTGATAGCTCCATTTTGGTTATCCTTTGAGATACGCTCATACTATCACCATTAACACATTCGGAGTTCGTCACTTACGCATTCGTGGTGTTGAAACACTATAAATTGTTCAGCCCTTCGTGAATTAATTTCACTACTATGGCTTCTGCTGACTTCTTGCGACAAACCTTTTTCGACTGTACTTTTGTACATCCGCAAGACCTCCCAGGGTAAGACA
>NZ_JBITPF010000133.1:0-583 GCF_050468025.1 Neobacillus sp. NRS-1170
TAAACCAGCTAATAGTTTGTCAATATTTTTCATTAAATACTTAAAATTTTTTATGTTAAACTAAAAATGTGCATGCCAAATAACCTTCCTAAATTTCACTTTTGGAAGGTTTTGTATTGTTTAGTTTTATTTATTATTTAAACTATATCTTGGAAAGTTGAGTTGCTTTTTAAAATTGCATAGATCCATTGTAAAAGCTTATTTGCACAGGCTATTACAGCTACTTTATAAGGCTTTCCTTCTTCCCGTTTCTTATCATAGAACTCTCGTAACCTCTTGTTGCGTGGGATGATATCTTTGGTTGTTTTCTTTTTTCGACAATCACGAATGGCACATTTAACGGCTAAATATAGGGCACGCCTAAGCCTGCTTGATCCTCTTTTTGTTATTCTGTTCACTGTTCCTTTGAACCTTCCTGATTCAAAGATACTAGGGTCAATTCCGGCAAATGCTACAAGTTTTTTAGGGTGATTAAACCGATCAATCTCTCCAATTTCAGAAATAATCGTTGCCGCGATTTTTTCTCCGATACCAGGGATTGATTGGATAATCTTATATTCTATAAGTTCTTTTGCTAAAGCAT
>NZ_JBITPF010000134.1:0-8008 GCF_050468025.1 Neobacillus sp. NRS-1170
ATATCAGTTGAAGAAGGAATTAGAATTTTTATGGTAAAATATATGTTTAGATGGTTAATACGCGCTTAGGAGGATTTGGAATGAACAGAACGGAATCGTTACTTCAAAACTGGGATTTTTGCTACGATAAAGAAGATTGGTATCCGCCGCTCGCTGACGCACTCAAAGCGCTTACGGCGGAGCAAGCAGATTGGCGCCCGGCTGGCGAGCATGCGAACACGATTTGGGAGACAGTTGAGCATTTGATATTTTACAAGGAACGGTTACTCAAAAGAATTACCGGTGAGGAATCGCAGTATCCGGAAGGGTTGACGAATGACGATACGTTCGCAGTAGCTTCGAAAACGGAGAGCGATTGGGAAGCTACGCAAAATAGGCTAAAAAGCGTCCATCTTGGCATCCGTGAGCGTATTACGAATTTAAACGTAGACCAATTGCATGCTCTTGTTACTAATCGTCCATTAGACGAGTGGCTGAACAGCCTCATTCTCCATGACGCTTATCATACGGGCCAAATTATCCTGATCCGTAAGTTGCAAGGCTCTTGGCCATCGCGCCGCTCTTTTGAATAGGGCAAAAAATTACTTGCAGTTCGAGACGTGGGGCCCTATATATCACGAATTACATCAAATATTTGTCGAGCTATTTGACGAAATGTCGGCAACGGAGAAAACGCCTGCACTAGACCCTAACCCTCAGCGCACACGGCGACCGCACTGAGATGATTTTCCACCTGCGCGGATTTGCCGGTCACCCCGGCGATCAGTACGTGTTCGACGGATGGTCCGACGCGCTCGACAATATTGTGAAAAAATATACTTAAACAAACGGGTGCATTACTTGAATATCCCACTTCCAATTTTGCAGATTGAAAGCAATTCTCTATAAGGAGAATTGCTTTATTTTAGTATAATCCTATCCAATACCTATTTCATTTTCTCTTCTCAGGATTCTCTCTTAATTCATCCCAATATAAAAAGACATACTCTGGTTCATGCTCTTTTTTCATCTCATCAATACTTGTGATTATATCTGAAGTTTTCTGTTTATTCGTTCGTAAAGTATTACTAGCGTTCTGTTTTAAGCCCTTTTCATCCATGATATACACTCTCCTTTTTAGAGTAGTTTGTACCCGGCCCCTCTTCTTATTCTTGTTTTTACAAGGTATGTAGTCAGGTGAAATATCCAAAATAAAAGAAGAAAAATGAAAATAAATTATGAAAAATCAGCTTACCAAGTTCACGTTAATAAATGTCTTTTGCTGCTTGGTTCATTTCACCCGTGCAAATGGAGGAGAAAGGAAATGACCATAAAAAGATTTGTGTTTATATAAGAGAAAATATTGTAAAACATTTCACTTAAAGTAACGGGTGCATGAGTTTAAGAAAGGGTTGCTGCGGCGATCCTATTTTCTTGTTGCACTAACGTGGCAGGTTACATGAAGAAAATGTGGTATCTTATTAATACCTGAAGAAAGGGGATTAAATATGGAAAATAAAGAGAAAATTTATTACGAACGAGGCACCGAAGAATTAAGAATAAAGAATATGCTTTCCCATAAACTTGTTCAAGAATTTAACAATTGTCCAGTCGAAGATTCAAAAAGGAAAGAGGAAATTATTAAGGAATTGTTTGAAAGTGTAGGAGTTAATCCAAGTATTGAACATAATTTCCATTGTGACTTAGGATACAACATTCACGTTGGAGATAATTTCTAAGCTGGATATAACTGTACGATATTAGATATGGAAGAAGTAAGGATTGGTGACAATTGTATGATTGGTCCTAATGTGGGCTATATACGGCTGGTCATTCAATTGAACCTAAAGATAGGAATAAGAGTGGTTATGCGATTCCAATAAAGATAGGAAATGATGTCTGGATTGGTGTCAGTTGTGTTATCTTACCTGGAATCACTATTGGTAATAATTCAATTATTGCAGCCGGTTCTGTTGTTACAAAAGATGTACCTACTAATTCAATAGTGGTGGGAAATCCTGCAAAGATACTGAAAAACATATAAAGTTCTTATTCCGCAAAAAAGATTGTGAAAATATGTACTTAAACTAAAGGGTTGCAATAGTTAAAGATGGAAAACGCTGCGTCACCCCTTTTTTTCATTAACGGGCACGTTTGTTAAAGTACATTAGTAATCTAAACTAAAAGATAATGCTGAAAAAATTGGTTGAGATTTTACAAAAACTAGTGGATATTATCAATGTATAAGGAGGGAAAAACTGTGTTTAATAACGAAAGACCAAGAAAAATACTTTTAGATTTAGCAGTTACGTTAGATGGATTTATTGAGGGCCCAAAAGGGGAAGTAGACTGGTGTATTATGGACTCCGATATGGACTTCGATAATTTCTTAAATCATATTGATACTATTTTTTATGGAAGAAAAAGTTATGATTTATGGGGGAAGTACACCCCTGATATTGAAGTTTCTGATACAGAAAAAGAAATTTGGGAATCGGTACATAGTAAAGAGAAATATGTGTTTTCCAAAACACAAAAAAAGTCAAAAAATAACGTAACATTTATAAATGAAAATATTGTGGAAGAAGTAATTAAATTAAAGAATAAGCCTGGAAAAGATATTTGGCTTTATGGTGGGGCAAGTCTTATTACAACCTTTTTAAATCTAGGGCTTGTTGATGAATTTAGATTATCTGTTCACCCTATTATTTTGGGAGAAGGTAAACCCTTGTTTATTGACATAAAGCAGCGCGTGAATCTAAAATTGGTTGAAACAAAAAGGTTTTCTTCAGGTGTTGTTCAATTATGTTATCATCTTAATGAGAATTTAAAGTGAAAATTAATAACTAAATCATCTTTCGGGTGTTAGAGCTAAAAATGGTGCTGCCAATCAAGGTGCACTTTTGTTTTTCGACTATAATTATGCTGTTCGAGAGTTTAAGACTGGGATTGCTGCGGAAATGAATTTTCTTATTGTGATAACGGGCAGGATAGTTGAATAATAAATGTTTTGTTAATTAAACATTGAAGTTGCTTTATTTCAAGGTTAATGTAGAAGTGGCATAAAAAAACGGGGAGAACCATTAAATGAAATATATTCTAAAAATCTTACTAGCTATTATACTATCTGCTCCTATTGCATTAATAATTCAATTACCATTTATGCATATCTTTACTCCTGAATTTTTTGCAGAAGAAAATTTGGCAAATCGAGGTTTTTATATAGCGGTTCCATACTATTACATGATTATTTACTTTATGCCAACTACATTTGTCGCAGATTTTATTGCTACGAGGAAAGTGTTTAGTAATATAGAAAAAGCTAAATACTTCATCCAAATTGGTACTTACACATTAGCAGGCTTGTTGATGACTGGATTTCATTTAGACATGAATGCTCTAATCTCTATATTTATTCCAGTTTATACTTATTTAGTTATTTTGAGTGTTCTAAGAATGCTATTTAAGAAAAAAAATGATTTTTCTATCAATACTTCAAAAATGAGTTGAATGGATTTAGCATGGCATTTTAGTTTAATTTAATGGTACTGCTTATTAAACTGGCTGGGTGCTTATGTGAAAGATGGGGTTGCTGCGGCGATCCCTTTTTGTTATTGAACTTTCGGTCAGATTAGTGAAAAAGGAGTTATTGTGATTGAAGGAGAATGTAAATGTGTGAATGTCTTTAAGATTTTTAGCCTAAAGGTGGAGAAATGAATGGAATTACTCATTGATAGGGTTGATTCTGAAAGAAAAGAAGTATTAAAAAACTTACTAACATTATTTTTACACGATCTATCTGAATTTAATAGCACAATTGATTTGAATCCTGAAAACGGATTGTTTGAATTTGATGTTTTAGATTGGTTTTTTGAAAAAGAGGGACTTACACCGTTTTTTCTAATGTTTGATGAGAAACCAGTAGGATTTATTTTGTTGCAAAGTGGACCATTTACAAATCCAGAGCGTGCCGAATATATAATAAATTCATTTTTTATTATAAAGAAATACAGAAGAAAAGGGTTTGGAAGGCTAGCTTGTGATAGGTTATTTGAAATGTATCCAGGAAGGTATGCGGTTGGTCAGGTAGTAAATAACATAAAAGCAATAAAATTCTGGAAAAATATCTATGAATCTAAAGGAATAGATGTATTCGAAAAAGAAGAGATTGAGGATGACATAAAGGTAATTTACCAGTATTTCGAAATTTCCTAATTTATTTCTGTTAGGTCACAATGGGCAAAGTGGCATAGTGTCCCAATGTATTTCTAAAAAAAAATATTTCGGATTATTTAGGTTGACTTCTGGAAAATTATTGAATAAACTATTGATAATTATTAAATATAGGCAATGAAGAGAAAAAGTAAAATGATATTGTTTTTCACCAGAGAGCTTCGGTAGCTGAAAAGAAGCAAAAACGTTCATTTGAACAATGGTCTCTGAGCTTCGTACTGAACGTACTTTTTGTATTAGTAGGATACGACGGGATTTTGCGCCCGTTATCAATGTCACAGTATAAGAGTAGCATTTAATAATACTCCGTACTTGTTGAGGCAAATAGTGTGAGCTATTTGCAAATTAAGGTGGTACCACGTGGAAATTCAAACCTCGTCCTTAACTATTACAGTTAAGGCGAGGTTTTTTTGTTTTCAAAATTAATATCCTATCGGGAGGTTTTTATTAATGAGTATTTTTATTGGTGGGGCTTGGGCTTATGCGAACGGCTCATTACATTTAGGTCATATTTCAAGTTTGTTACCTGGCGATATTCTTGCGAGATATTACCGTTTAAAGGGAGAAAAAGTTTTATATGTTTCGGGAAGCGATTGTAATGGAACGCCTATTACAATTAGGGCCAAACAAGAAGGTGTAACGCCAAAAGCGATTGCGGACCGTTATCACCAGGAATTTGCAGATTGTTTTGCAAGATTAGGATTCACATATGATACCTATACAAGAACAGACACAACCCATCACCATAAAATCGTACAAGAGATATTTTTAGAGTTGCTTAATAAAGGATACATCTATAAAAAGGATATTGAACAATCCTATTGTGAGTATGATCAACAATTTTTACCTGATCGTTATGTTGAGGGGATTTGTCCTCATTGTGGTGCAAATGCTCGTGGCGACCAATGTGATGCTTGTTCAAGCGTGTTAGAGCCACTTGAATTGCTTGATAGAAAATGTAAAATATGCGGGAATCCGCCTACAACAAGGTTCACAGAGCATTTTTACTTTTCTTTAAGCTCTTTCCAAAATATCTTGGAAAACTATACTCAAGAAGCTGAAGACAAGAACCTATGGAGGGAAAATGCTATTTCTCTTACGAAACGCTATTTAAAGGAAGGATTGCAAGATAGAGCTGTTTCGAGGGATTTGCCTATTGGGGTAAGTGTTCCAGTTGCCGGATATGAAGATAAGAAAATCTATGTTTGGATTGAGGCTGTATCAGGATACTATACAGCAAGTAAACTATGGGCGAAGGAAACAAATAATGACGACTCAACGTTTTGGAATACTTACGCTCAATCTTATTATGTTCACGGAAAAGATAATATCCCTTTCCATTCGATTATATGGGCTGGAATTCTTGCTGGTCTTGGAAAAGAACCATTGCCAACGCATATTGTTTCTAACGAGTATTTGACTTTGGAAAAGAAAAAATTATCTACAAGTAAAAATTGGGCTGTTTGGGTTCCAGATATAATAGAAAGATACGAACCAGATTCTATTAGGTATTTCTTAACAATCAATGCACCAGAGAACCGAGATGCTGATTTTTCTTGGAAAGAGTTCATTTATAGCCATAATAGCGAGTTATTAGGGGCTTATGGAAACTTCGTTAATCGGACTTTGAAAATTATTGAAAAGTCATTTGAAGGGGTAATCCCTGAAAAAGAAATAACTTCGAATATCCAGGATAAAGTTAATCGTTTATATAAAGAGGTGGGTTATTGCATTGAAACTACTTCCTTCAAACAAGGATTGGAAAAAGTATTTGAGCTTGTTAGATTCTCGAACAAATACTTTGATGAACAACAACCTTGGAAACAAATAAAGGATGATACCGAGGCTTGTAAACAAACACTTGCAGATTGTGTTTATCTAATTGCAAATTTAGCTCATATCCTTACTCCATTCCTTCCTTTTTCAAGCGAAAAGGTAAAGGAAATGATAAATATAACAAAAACCGATTGGAGTGCGTTTTTTGTTAAATCGCAGCATCTGTCAAAAGTAGAACCATTGTTTGAACGAATAGACCTAGTAAGAATTGAAGAAGAGCTTGAAAGATTAAACCACCAAACTTTTTAAATAAAAGAATTATATTTATTTAGATAAAAATAACAACCTTTATAGAGAATGTGTAAGATTACACTTAAACTAAAAGTGGCTTTGCTTTAGTAAGCAAGGCATTTTTCTTATTCAAGTAACGGGGCAGGTTACTTCAAGAAGGCTTTATTAAGAAAGTTGAAGAATATATATATGTAAAAATAGATAAAGGGGCGAACATATGAAAAATAACTTAATTGCACTTTCAATTTTTTGTTTCGCAGTGTGTTTTGTTATTGGGTGTTGGTTAATTTCAGACAGTTTAAGTGGTAAAAAAGCCAATAAAATAAAAGAAACTCAGCACCAATTGCTAACAAAATCAGAGGTAGCCAATTATTTAGGTATAAGTCCAGAGGAAGTTCAAAAGTTAACAGAAATATCCAATGGTGAAGACAGTTTTACCAGTGAAATCCCGCATATAAAAATTGATAAAACAGATTATTACCCAAAAACAGCAATAGACAAATGGCTTCAAAACGTAGAACTTACTGTTGTTCAATAAATAAACTTAAATATTAAATGAACTATGGATATACATTCCTTTTTCAAGTAACGGGTGCAAGAGTTTAAGATCAAGCAAGTTTATATAAAATAGTTAAAATTCCTATAAAATGTAAAAAATATTATAATTTAGTGGTGTATTATTAGAATAGATGAGGGTACTCGATATGACTATGCATTTGCTTGAACTAACAATTTTGACTTTAATAGTACATTTAATTGACACATTGGCTTATTCAGTCAGACTTAACTCTGTAAAAAGCGGGAAATTCGCACTTTCTATATCATTATTTAATATTTTTGTTTTAGTATCTAGGACAGCAAATATGTTCCAAGCTCCTTTAGTGGGTGGACTTATTGGAATAAGTATATTAAAACATCATGATCCTTTATCTGATATTAGACTTGTAATTTTATCTGCGACTGTTGGTACTATTGCAGGAATTGTGTTAATCCCAACTTTTTTAAAGTTATTTTCAAAAGCTGTAGATAAGCTTGAAGAAAAAGGATCAGTACCTTCTATCATAGTAGAAGCTTTAAGTATTAATAATATAAAAAGAATAGTTAAAAATACTACTAGGCCTAGAAAAAATATGATTTTAAGTTTAAGATTTCGAGAAATACCAAAAAGATTTTTAATTCTTAATACGATCATTACAGCCATATATACCATTGGGGTAATAGCTGCTTATTACGCAGCTTTCTTTGTAGACGAAAAATTTCGTTTGGCTGCGTCAGCTTCATCGGGAATGATAAACGGTATTGCAACAATTCTATTAACTCTGTTGGTTGATCCTCAATCTGCTATTATAACTGATCTAGCACTTAGGGGGAAACGACCGTATGGAGATGTTAAAGCTCTAGTAATTATGTTAATAGGAACAAAACTTATTGGTACACTTCTGGGACAATTGCTAATTTATCCAGCTGCACGAATTATCGCTTTCTTCTATGCATAAAGTTTAGAAGGCTTTTGCTTTATTCTTACCACTTGACGCTATTATATTGTTTCCCTAATAACGATGACACTCTATCAAAGATACTTTAGATAGAAATGACCGTCATAATTACGAACCTTATTATTAGTAAACAAAAACCTCCGAACCTTATTGTGAAGACTTGTTCTTACACTATCTGGTGTAGGAATTATGATTAGAGCTGTCAATTTGTCAGCTTTTCTTAGTGTGCCAGG
>NZ_JBITPF010000135.1:0-2208 GCF_050468025.1 Neobacillus sp. NRS-1170
CGCTCGACTTGCATGTATTAGGCACGCCGCCAGCGTTCGTCCTGAGCCAGGATCAAACTCTCCAAGAAAGTTGATTAGCTCATAAAATAAAACGTTGGCTCGTTTCAAATGAAACGAATATTATTGTTTGTTGACGTTTTTGTTTGTTTAGTTTTCAAAGAGCAATTTTTCGAGACAGAATATTAATATATCATCTCGTCTTCGTTGTGTCAATCTTTTTTAAGAAACTTTTTCAATCAACCCAGCGACAGTTATTAATATTATACTAAAATATCAAATTCGTCAAGAGTTATTTCTCATCTTGAAGGTTTAATATTTTATCCCCTTCAGGAGTTCTTATAATACTCCCTTTTTATCTCTCCGTCAACCCTCTTTACAAATTTTCTATTAATATAGTATTTAATTGAACTATTTTGATCATTTTTCATCTCTTGTGAAAAAAATAAAACCTTTATCTAGCAGGAAAACCCACTGCAGAAAAAAGTATTAAAAACTTAAAGAGGCCCTCCACCGAGACGCCTCTTCTTCAAATTATTTTGTAGCAGCTGCCGCATTTTTTTCCACACTAACCCATTGACCTTTTTCAGCTGATTCTAGAATCGCATCTGCAATTAATTCAATCCTATAGCCATCATTGAAGTTTGGAGAAAACTCCGTTTCTTCCTCAATTACTTTAAATAAATCATAGGTTTCAATGATTTTTGTTTCCCCGTAGCCAATACCCAGAGCTGGGATTGGCCATAATCCTTCACCATATGGAGTTGCAGGTCCAGTTTAAACCGTTCTGAAGCCATTTGCGTCGCCTGGATTATCGGAGAAACAAACTTGAAGTTCATCACGGCGCTCATAGTTAAAATATAGAGACCTACGCTGAAGCGATCTTGGCAGGATATGCACTGCTTGGAAAACAAGCTCCAACCTACGTAGCTGTCCCAGCTCTAAGAGTAACAAAAGAAAATCTCCTTGACCCTTGGAAACTAGTTTATATCCAAGATGCTCCGGAAGTTATTCAAAAGTATCTTTGATTTAGACCGTTAGGATATATGGATATCTGAAAGTAATTGTCGAAAACCAGTTAGTATTTTCAGAAAAAAAGACATTATTCCCCAGAAAATGATTCTATTTTTTATTTTGTTGAAAAATAAGACATGTAGTGTAAACCGAGGGAAAATCAGTGCAGGATAGCATTGCCCCGCCCTGCCCTTCATCGGCAAATTTCAGATGGATGATAACTGCGAAGTTAAAATTGTCATGTGGGAAAGAAAGAAGTTTTTGAGGGAATCTTGTTTAGTCTAGAAAATAAAAAAGACTCCGCAGGTAGGACTCGAACCTACGACCGATCGGTTAACAGCCGATAGCTCTACCACTGAGCTACTGCGGAATAGCGTTAAGTTATTTTGCTATCGCAAAAAACTCTGGTGGGCCTAAATGGACTCGAACCATCGACCTCACGCTTATCAGGCGTGCGCTCTAACCAGCTGAGCTATAGGCCCATTATGGAGCGGGTGATGAGAATCGAACTCACAACATCAGCTTGGAAGGCTGAGGTTTTACCACTAAACTACACCCGCAATACTGTATTAAAGAATGGCTGGCTAGCTGGATTCGAACCCACGAATGTCGGAACCACAATCCGATGCGTTAACCACTTCGCCACAACCGCCATATTCTCTTTCTCTGGCAGGGGTAGTAGGAATTGAACCCACACCAAAGGTTTTGGAGACCTTCGTTCTACCTTTAAACTATACCCCTATAAATGGTGGAGGGGGACGGATTCGAACCGCCGAACCCTTAGGGAGCGGATTTACAGTCCGCCGCGTTTAGCCACTTCGCTACCCCTCCACATATAAACACAACTAGTAAAATGGTGGCTCAGGACGGAATCGAACCGCCGACACAAGGATTTTCAGTCCTTTGCTCTACCGACTGAGCTACTGAGCCATACTATGATTGTTTCCTAAACTTTGAAGGTGGCCGTACCTTCGTCCCCATCTCATAAAGCTTACTCAAGCAGCAGCTCGATGGGTACGCTGATGCTTATTCACTGTAGCTTATTCGGGCGTGCTCTACCGACTGAGCTACTGAGCCAAACTTTCTATATATATAAACAGTAGAATTTTCTACTGGTATAAAAAATGGCGGTCTGGACGGGACTCGAACCCGCGACCTCCTGCGTGACAGGCAGGCATTCTAACCAACTGAACTACC
>NZ_JBITPF010000136.1:0-1092 GCF_050468025.1 Neobacillus sp. NRS-1170
ATAAATTAGGATTCGTTTCTCCTAAAAATTACTATTTAAATTATAAAAATGCAGCTTAATGTCGAATTTTGAAAGAGTCTATTTATCGGGGGATTGACCATAAGCACCAATCCCCCGATAAATAGACTCTTTCAAAATTCGACATTAAGCTGCATTTTTATAATTTAAATAGTAATTTTTAGGAGAAACGAATCCTAATTTATATTGGGTTCGTTTTTCATTGTAATAACATATAAAATGATTCAGATCTCTCTGAAATGTATCTTTTTGAATGGTTGGATAAAAACAAGGGAATTCAGTCTTTAATTGCGAAAAAAAGCTCTCAATAACAGCGTTATCTCAACAGTTTGCCTTGCGGGACATGCTTGGTGTATACTTCAAAGTCTTGCTCAATTGAGCATAACCAAAAGACCTATACACACTCCCTTGATCACTGTGAATAATTACACCTTCAAGTGATTTCAACTTTCTCTTTTTTTGTGCCGACTCAATAGTAGCCTTAATAAGATCCTGATTTGGACTAGAGCTCACTTCAAATGCAATCACTTCCCGGTTAAATAAATCCATCAATGCTGATATATAAAATTTCTCTTGGTCTACTTGGATTTCCGTCATATCTGTAACCCATTTTTGGTTGGGATGACTGGCATGGAAATCCCGGTTTAAAAGGTTTTCATACACATTTCCAACCGCTTGCCCCTTTGTTTCTTTTGTTGTTTTCGGGCGTCTGACTACTGCTTTAATATTAGCTTCTTTCATGATGCGAGCCACTTTTTTATGATTTACAACAGTCCCTTTCTCTTTTAAGTACCCGGCTATTCTTTTAGCTCCATATGTTCCTTGATGTAGGGTGTAAGCTCGTTTTATCTTAGTTAAAAGCTTGCGATCCTGGTCTGATACTTGTTTTTTAGGTCTTTTAAGATACGCATAGTACCCACTTGTTGATACTCCTAATAAACGACAAAGAAGGACGACTGAATAATCCTTTCTCAAGAAGGAAATAGCTTCGAATATCTTACTTATCCGTTCCCCTTGAGAAAGGCCTGGAACTTTTTTAATATCTCATTCTCCAATTCTATTTCTTTTAATTTT
>NZ_JBITPF010000137.1:0-4817 GCF_050468025.1 Neobacillus sp. NRS-1170
ATCAGTACATTTCTTCACAATCTCAATTAATTTCGTTTTTTCTGCTCATTGGCAAGGGGAAAATTTTTTAGCTGAATAACCTTAATTGGTTTGTAATTTCTTTCCCTTGCCCTGGGATTCCAAGCCGCTTTTGCAAACGAATTGGTAAAATAGAACAAAAACGCTGCCTTGTAATCACAGCCAAATATTTAAGGAAAGTACTCGTTAGTGTACATTCTTTCACATTCACTGGACAACCATTAGGTCCTTAACTCATGAATTTTTTTAATAAGTAGCTGTTGTTTATGTATATGAACCTCTAATAGGTATAAAGTCTAAAGGAAAATAGAGGGATTTACTTACATCAATCATCTTTTATAATACATAGAAAGAAGTTGGGTACTTGTTTAATATAGTATTCATCCTCGTGTGCCCTGGCACAAAAAGTGATGGTTCCTCTAGGGGAGTCAAATATTCGGATTGGGTGATATTGGACAGATTAAACCATTCTTAAAATGAAAGGAAATTTAGTTTGAAGGAATTTACAATTTGCTATACATTGGATAATGATATAATCACAGAAAAAATGATAAAAGATTCAGATGTTAAAAAAGAAGATGTTGAAAAAGAAATATATGAAAGAATGGATTGTTATAAATACTTTATCGTGAGAAATGACCGAGATTATTTTATCATTAATTCATTATCTATACGTTATGTACAAATAATGAAGGAAAAAATATTAGTCAAATAAAATTTTAATAAATCGTGTACCCTTGTTTAAATAAGGATTTGTCAGAGAGATCCATCCTTGAGAATGCCCAAGGGTGGATTTCTTTTTTTGGACAAAATAAGTGCAACATACTCATATTAATTTTTTACAAAATGACCGAAAAATTACCGTGAGAATGATCCAAAATAAGAACTTCCCCCCCTGAAAGTTTTGTTCCTTTTTGTTAGAACAACAAGAAAAGGGACCGCCTAAGCCATCCCAATCCTTACTCTTACGCAAGTTTGTTTTTTTCTACGATAATATATAAGGAAAGTATAAAACTTTTAGCTACTCCTAGCGTTTATTCTATCGCTTATATCTGCTTTGTTTTATTATGTTTTCCTCATTAGTCTTTGCGATTCTTTCTACTTGGTTGATTAATGACCCTCTTAACAACACTGTGTTTATTACCGGAATTATAGCACCGATTATAACAATGCAAGCTACCTCTTTTCTTCGACTACTCTTTCTACCCCACATTTGTTAATAATCCCTTTACAATTTATGTAAAATTAATTTCCCATAACTTTACAAATTTCATTCAAACCAACAGGTAGTTAATAAAGGAATGGGTATTTTCCAGAATGCATCAATAAGAAATCACGAAGCGTCTATATCTTCAACTCTTGCACCCGTTATTCTAAATATAATTCTTCACAAGGATTCCTTTCCAGAAATAACCGGAATAAAAGTACAGCTGCAATTACATGAAATGGAGCTTTCAACTCAATAATTAGATTAGGGAGGTTTTAAGCATATGAATTTAAGTTGGATACTTGGGCTAATAATTTTATCTCAACAAGTGAATATGCCAGGAAGTTTAGTGATTACTAACAACAGTCATCCTATTTCAGTTGTCAACCGTTCTAACTTTTCGATGCACTTGCCTGTATTACCCATTGTAGATCAACAAAAGCTAAAAAAATTTATGGACCGAATAGACCAGCATGTTACCCAAAATCCTAAAAATGCATTTATAGATAAAAACGGTCATATTATACCAGAACAAGTCGGTTACTGTTTAAATCGCCAAGTTTTCGCAGAAAATATTTTTTCTTATTATTTTAATAATGGTTCATCTGAATTTGAAGTCCCCTTACTAGCTATTTATCCAAGGATCGACAGTGAATTACTTGGAAATATTAGAGGCGAAAAAATTGGGGAATATATAACATTCTTCAATTCCAAAAACAAAGAAAGAAACAATAACATTTATCTTGCTGCAAAAGCCATTAATAATTATGTTCTTTTTCCAGGTGAAATATTTTCCTTTAATAAAGTGGTTGGAGAAAGAACAGCAGGAAAAGGATATATGCCTGCTACTGTAATCGTTAAAGGGGAACTTTCAGAAGACTATGGTGGTGGAATTTGTCAAGTATCATCTACCCTTTTTAATGCAGTTGATAATGCTGGTTTAAATGTTGTTCAGCGTAGCTCACACAGTAGAGAGGTTTCATACGTTCCGCCAAAGCGGGATGCCACTGTTAGTTGGAATGGACCTGACTTAATATTTAAAAATGAATACAATCAACCTATACTCATTATTGCAAAATCGATAGAAAACAAATTAAAAATTGAAATCTATTCTTCTGATGTAATTACATATACACCTAAGAAAGTTCCATATCTTCCTTATGAAAAACATCCCCAAAAGTAAATATATACTTTGGGGATTTTCTTTTTCCATCATGAAAGGATGGGCTTTTTCAATTTTCGTTAATCTGCCCCATTAGTCAATAAAAAAAATGGGATTGCCGCAGCATCCCAATCTTAAACTCTTGCACCCATTTGTTTAAGTGTAAAATTTCACAATCTTTCAAAATTCAATAAGGGTTTTTATTGACCAAGCCAACTATGTATTTAAACCACGTGTTTCCACACTCCACATATCCAGAGTGTATGTGGGAACAAAAGTGGTGCAGGTGATTTTACAAAAAAACTAACGGAACCAGTATTGTCTGACTCCGTTAGGCATATCTTTCTACTTCATTAAAGCTTAAATTGGGTGCACACCAGTTTAACGTCTTACTTTACTTTTACCTTGAATTAGAATACTTCTACTGTTTCCCTATATCATCTAGATTCTTTGACCCAAAGTTATCAAGCAATGGCCAGCACTTCATCTGTTGACGCTGGTTGAAGCGAAGACCCAGTCAAATGAAATCATATTTTCATCACAAGAATCTCGCCTACGTTTTTTGATATGTTTAGCGGCGGAGAAATATCAGTGCGAAAACAATTTCCAATGCCCTTCGGAGACAACTTCGACCTCTCCGTCGATTACTTTGATGGCGGTTTGATCATCAATTGCATACGACGCCCCCTGAATCCCGGCGGCCCATCTCTCTGCATTAGCCATCGTGTTATACGGCAGCATCTCGTGATCCAAATGCGGGAACATTGCAAAATCGACAAGTCCCAGCGTTTCATCACCACCGTTGGGTGGAGTCCAGCCAACGAAGAAGTCCCCGATGTTAGGTGCCATTACCATGCTCCCAGCACTCATTCCCACATAGACTGCGTGCAGCGACGGCAAGAGGTCTGCCAGCCCGGATTGCCGCATCCAATGGCACAGGTAGAGGGCGTCGCCGCCCGACACCAGCAGGACATCCGTCTCCCGGACCAGCGGCACCCAGCGGTCTTCACTAATACTTGGTAGCGCTGTGAGCTCCAGTATGCCGACGGATTTCCAGCCTAGGTCGACCATAGGATTATCTTCTTTCCCGCTGATGAACTCCCAAGCTTTGACGCCGGGGCCAACCCAGGGGTGTCCGTACATCGCGGTGGGGATGCACAGGGCGTTGGAGTCGGCGATTGGCTTGTCCAGCATGCCAACCAGCGCCTTGTGTATGCTTTTGTTATTGATGCCTGCAGATGTAAGCAGAAATTTCATAACTCAACTCCTTGTCGTTAAGCTACTATTTTTTAGTATATTCTGAAAGGCAAGAACTTTTAAGTATAACATATACTCGATTGCACACTGCCTAAACCTTTTTGATCAGTAGTTAAATGCAAAATGAACATAATGGCGTACAAACTGCATTTTAACCTATTTTTTCATATCCCTATTCTCAACGGTGTGTGCGGAAATCTTAAAAACGATTTTCACCTCCCTAACATTTAATAATGTTTGATGAATGATGAAAGATAATTGATAATCGATTTTCACCTCAACCCGAATCATAATATTTTTAAATTTATCCTCTAAAAATTTTAGATGGATTTATTTAATATTCTTCACTTTCAATCAAAAATCCTTTTTATATTAACCTGCTTCGTTAGTGCAATAAAAAAAGGGGATCGCCGCAGCCATCCAAATCTTTAACTCTTGCACCCGTTACTTGAAAAAGACTTCCTTATATTGCTGGCTTAGCGTTCATCACTAACACTGATGGTGGGTTTAGTTCATCATCTGCTTTGATAATATTCGCCTTGGGATTATTATTTTTTATGAAAATAAATGAGTAATCACCCAACCCATTTTCTAATCGTTTTACGGTAAAGAGTAACTCGTACATTCCCTCTTCAATATCAATCGCTTTTGTTTCCATAACAGAACCAACTTCAATTCCTTTGTTACCGATATAAAAAGGGACAGCTATTGCCCTAATAACATTGGTATCCACTTCTTTCTTATCCGTAACTCTTACAGTAATTTTACATTCTACATCATCGGAAAGAGTACCAAAAGATACAGAACCTTCTCTACAAGCAAAACCTTGGTTTATATGAATGTCATTCCAATCGTTAAATGGATTTTCTAAACCATACTGAAATACTGCTAATTGGGAATAGAATATATCACTTTTCAAAGGATCTCAGTCATTTTCTTCAATCCTTTTATTAAATATAAGACCCATTATACCTTAAATAACTAGACAACTTTTCTTTCACTAAACTGACCCGTTAGTGCAACAAGAAAAAAGGATCTCCGCATCAATCCTTTCTTAAACTCACACGCACTCGTTAGTACAAAAAGAAAAAAGGACTGCCGTAGCAAATCCTAACTAATCTAATTATCTATTGGAGAAAAATATACATTCCTGAAAGGATAATCATTACCACC
>NZ_JBITPF010000138.1:0-1864 GCF_050468025.1 Neobacillus sp. NRS-1170
TTGTATCTTTAACTCTCGCACCCGTTAGTTGAACAAGGAAAATGACATACAATTCCAATGCTTTGCATCCCTTTTTCTTGTACCTTTCCATCCCTTTTTCCGTAACTCTTTAGCAATTAACATATTGAAAAAACCGTGTCCAACTAAAGCCACCGATTTATATTCATTAGCATAATCAATTAGCTGTTGCGATGCCTTATTTGCCCTAAATTTTGCTTGATTCAAAGACTCGCACTCGTTTGAGTAACCACTGAACCATAGTATTCTTAATACAATTGCCCAGATACTTGGCTTTAATTTCACATTAAATAATTGAGATGCATTAGAAGGTAACTCCGTTTCTCTGAATAAAGGGTCAGTAATGATTTCCGTAACTGGATTTAATAATCTTGCAGATTCAACAGCCCTATTTAAATCACTTGTAATAACAACATTTGCAGTTGCAATTTTTTCAAGGGTTGTCGAGGGATATGTTGACTCTTCAAACACTCCGTTGTAATCATACTTTTCAACCCACTTCTTAAATTCCAAAGAAGTTATTTTATCATTTTCAGTTAGTAGTGATTTTCCATGTCTAATCAATGATATTTCCATAATTCTTCTCCTAGCATTTACACGTTACTTTACTACCATTAACTGTTATTCTATAAAAGAATTAAGAAATCCTTCTTCAACTATCCTGCCTCGTTAGTTCAACAAGAAAAAGGATCGCCGCAGCGACCCTTTTTTAACATAAGCACCCGTTGGAGAATAAGAAATCACCAAGAATTGCAGCTTCATAGGATTTCTTACGATTTACTTGTGTTAACTTTATCTAAGATTTCAGAAACAGCGATGGCTATACTTGCATTTAGCATTCCAAATATAGATATATAAAAAATATATGGGTCCGAATTAGTTGCATAGATAGATACAGCAAAAAGATATAAGCAATACAAAAATACCACTATTCCAAAAATTAATAAGAATTTATTCATTACGACACCATCCGTTTCGATATATATTCTATCTTCCACAAAACATTCACCAAAGGTTAAATTTTCCTTTTTAATTAGTTGTCAAATCTTCTTTTTTGAACTATCCTGCACCGTTAGCACAATAAAAAATGGGATAGCTGCAGCCATCCCATCTTTAACATAAGCACCCGTTAGTTCGACAAGAAATCGACGCTCTATTAATATAAAGGCAAATACTTTTGGGTTACTTTATATACGAAAATTAGGTTCTTTTAACCAATTTTTTAAAAACGTAACATCAACGAAATGTACAAAGGCTATTTCATCTCCTATAGTTAAATAGGGTACTTTCCATATTGAACCAGTTATTCTATTTGTTAAAGATTTAGGTAATTCATAATCCATATTAATTATCCCATCGTACTTTTCAGCTAGAATTATAGCTAATTTTGCTAAAATATAATGATCATCACTTCCATTGCACATTGCGACAATGTCTATCTCTTGTTTAGGAATGAAACGAATTGCTTGATGGATTGAGTCCATATCAAAATCAACTAAAAATTCTTCTTCGATTCCAATCACAAAAGGTAGCCCAAATCCTTTATAAGAAAGTCCTAAAGGCGTTGCATCACTTATCCAAAAGCTCAATGCATTATCTA
Source organism: Neobacillus sp. NRS-1170 (assembly GCF_050468025.1). NCBI lineage: Bacteria > Bacillati > Bacillota > Bacilli > Caryophanales > Bacillaceae > Neobacillus > Neobacillus sp. NRS-1170. The sequence goes on from NZ_JBITPF010000138.1 coordinate 1,619, forward strand.
GATCTATTTCATGTGAGCTACTGCAATTTTTAATGAATTGATAAAGTTCATCTGTTTCATTGTTTGACAAAGGTTCCTTCAATAAAATGCCTACCGCTGGACCAGACATATTCACCCACCTTATCAAGTTAATTTAAAATATATTTTCTATATTGCTTCTCAACTATCCTGCCTCGTTAGTGCAATAAAAAAAGGACCACCGCAGCAATCCCATTTTTGAACTCTTGCACCCGTTAGCCATCCATG
>NZ_JBITPF010000139.1:0-2229 GCF_050468025.1 Neobacillus sp. NRS-1170
GGCTCAGCCTTTTTTAAAAACTGGTTTTTCTGGGTCTGTTTTTTCATGCCCTTTTTCCGTTTTTATTTTCATGGGAGTTCAACAAGAATATCTATGTTTACCTTTTAATTAAAGACTTTTTGAATTTCCGACCGAAAGCTCTCAGTTCTTGTACAGGCATCAAGGCTCAACTTTAGAAGTTCGAGTGTTACTTCTTCTGATTTTACAAGACCTTCAAAACGTAAGTTCTTAATCCACTCCCAAATATCTTCAAGTTTCCTCTTTAAGAAATAAAATTCAAAGGCATCAAAATCAGGAGACTCATACTTCATATATTTCCTGTATTCATTTAAGAATTGTCCAGCATATGGCTCTGTAATGATTAAAATCAGGTCTTGCTCTTGTGGAGCAAGTTTTAGACATTCCCAGTCAATAAGCATAAGGTATTTCCCTTGCATAACATTCCAATTATGAGCATCTGCGTGGGACAAAACAAACTGGTATGGTTTGCTTTTCAAAGTATTTGATAAATACCTCATCCTGTTAATCTTTTCTATTAAAGTGCTTGTATAAGGCTTCACAATTTCTAAAACGATATCATCTGTATTATCCAAATCGTTATTAATAAAAGAAGATAAGTTTTCGCAGAAATCTATGTCAAAACTTTCGTTTACTTGTTGCTGTTTTAATTCATTAGGGATGTTTGAAGTGTTCTTATGAAGTATTCCAAGAATCTTAGCCAGTTCATTTACCTGATTTTGACTTAGCTGTTTATCTGCAATTGTAGTTCCCTCAATATATTCTGAAAGCAAATACACATACTGTTCGTCTTCGCATTTATTACTTTTCAATTTCGTAAAGATTGGATTGACGAGATTGTTTTTTAAATCAGTATGGTTATACAACCACTTTACTAAGGGAGTATATCTATCAATTGCATCAATCCACGGAACAATGGACGGCTTTCTTTTGTTATATACTTTTAAAAAATACTTTTCACATTTATCTTCCACGGAAAATGCTAAAGCCGACCAGCCGCCTGGACGTTGTTCTATTGAAGTTGCTTCAATTCCATAGTTATCATTCAATATAGCAGTAATCCTATTATTAATCTCCATCAGTTCTCCTTTTCCTTAATAAATTTTTATCATAAGGTTAATATTCTCTTGATTAATATATATTTCCTTCTTGAACTATCCTGCCCGTTAGCTGAAGAAGAAGTTCCTGTAATTATAACTTTTTCATTTCTTTATTTTTGGAACGTATCATTAATAATTTATCTGAAGCAAGTATTAGCTCGTGACGAAGGTATTCAGTATTATAAGAAGTTATTTCATCAACCATCCAATCATCTAAACCTCTTTTACCTTCAAATGCTGATTTTCTATTATCGCCATCAACTCAATATAAAAATGGATTATCAAATTCCCCTTAGTATTACTGGGATTTCTGACAATCCATTTGTTAATTATCGATTATTAAAATAAACGGATAATGCATCTCTTAAATTTTCGGTGTCTTCATTTGTTTTTATTACATAGTGGTCACCATCTAATGAAGAGGAAAAATTATGAATTCCTTGAATTCGTAAAAAGTCGTCAACATCTGAAAGTTTCTCACCAGCGTTCTTTAATGTTTTATGTCCGACAATGTTATCATTTACATATACTTCATATGTATCCTCATTTAATTTCACACCGTTCTGTAAATCTAGCTTTCCTCCTGATAGTGGAAATAGATAATTGTCATTCGGATTATCGGTATTCACTTAATTACCTCCCCATTCATTTTATATTGATACGTTTTCCATAGAAGAGTAAAAATATGCTTGAGCCGCCTTTTATACCTTTACATCATATACGTTTACTAAAGAAAACAGTTTATTTTTTACTTCCTATTTCTCATAAAGTTCGACATTTATTCCAAATTTTTTGTTTTTAATCAATCCAGAGGGACCTGCATTCTTTTTTATTATTTATAACTTTCCATTTTTTAAACAAATACCATATACACCAAAAGCTCGATGATAATTCTTTAATTTCCCCATCTCTTTCACACTCTTCCACTTTATCTTTCTCATTTATTCTGATTGTTGTTAAACTAACCTCCCTCAATAAAGAAAGGAAAATCTCCCGATTTCTCCATTTTTCTTAGATTTCCATAGTGGTTTACCTTGCGGTAAAGGCCTAATAGTTGGGTGTACATTACTGAAAAGGATAAATCTGGACCCTTTGAGAAAAAAGACTTATA
>NZ_JBITPF010000140.1:0-1396 GCF_050468025.1 Neobacillus sp. NRS-1170
AGTCAAGTCCTAGATTTTGTGTAAATTACTTTTCCCATCATTACAATGTTTATCAACTATTATTATTTTGATTTGGTGGGAAGGGGGTACCCCCTTCCCACCAAATCAAAATTTTCGCGCTTCGTGTACCTATTTTTCTTTTACTATTTTTTTCAATAACTGTTCTTCATTGACGTGCATGAGAACAGCACCTATTAGTCTAAACGCCGATTGTGTATTAGGAAATACCCGGATAACTTGTTCTCTTCGCCTAACTTCCTGATTCAATCGTTCCAATGAATTGGTGCTGCGAATATATTGTTGGAATTTAATAGGCTCATTTAAATATTGAATGGCATCTTCGAAGCCGTCTTCTAATGTCTGTATGGCTTTTTCTAGTTTGGGATTATCTCCAAAACGTTCTATAAATTCATCTTTAAATTTCCTTGCATCCTCAACTTTAACAGCTTCAAAAATTCTTTTTAGTCCAATTTTCTCATCCTCGATACCTTTCTTCGGCATTAAATTAAAGATATTTCGTTTGAGATGAACCGTGCAGCGTTGCCAAACTGTACCAACAAACACCTCTTTGATGGATTTCTTTAAACCTTTATGAGCATCCGTTATGAGTAACTTTGGTGATTGTAAGCCTCGTGATTGTAAGTATTGAAAAAATTCCTTCCAAGCATCATAACTTTCAGAGTGATTCACTTTAAAACCAAGGATTTCTCGTGCATTGTTTTCTGTAATAGCCGTAGCGATATAAACAGCTTTGGATACCACACGATTATGTTCTCTCACTTTTATATACATGGCATCGGCGAAAATATAAGGATAATAACACGTATTAAGTGGACGATTGGCCCATGTATTAACAACTGGATCTAGTTTTTCTGTGAGTGAAGAAACAAAAGACTTCGATACACTTTCGCCGCATAACTGTTGAACGATATTCTTTACTTTTCTGGTAGATACGCCATTCACGACCATTTCAAGCATAGAAAGAACAAATGCCTGGTCACAACGAGCATATTTTTCAAACAAGGATGGGGAAAAATCACCCTTACGTGTGCGAGGAACCCTTAAAGTTACCTTGCCAATACTCATGATCAACTCACGATCATAATAGCCATTTCGGTAGTCCTGACGATCAGTTGAACGCTCATAAGCTCCAGCCTGTAAGTATTCATCACGATCTTTTTCCATAACAGAATTCAAAACAAGTACGATAGATGCTTTGACAACGGAGTCAATATCTGAATTCATTACCGATTCTTTTAAATGATCAAGATTTAGGTTAAACTGTATTTGAGTCATAATTACTTCCTCCACAATGATTTTCGTCGCTGATAACCATTGTAACCATGAGGAATTAATTTGACTCTTTTTGTTTTTACACAATTATATGGACTTTATC
>NZ_JBITPF010000141.1:0-4151 GCF_050468025.1 Neobacillus sp. NRS-1170
GGAGACCCCGGAGGCGCTAAAGCGCCGAGGAGGCTCCCCGGCACGCCCGCGAACCGCTCGCGCCTGGAGCACAAATCAACCAATAAGTTTAACAGAGTAATTTAAGAGCTTTATAATGTTTTATAAAGTCGATAAAACCTTCATAGGAGTGGGAAATCATGAGCAGCAAAGAAATGGTAGAGTTGAAATTAGTAGAATTAGACGGCTTGACCCTGGACCGTTATAAAGTGGAAAGCGTCGCAAAGGGCGAGGCGAAAGTAGACATACCGGAGCATAACTGGCTGCGGGTGCGGGAAAGCCGCAAGCGTGTGGAAAAACAAATCAATGATGGGAAAGTCGTTTATGGTGTGAATACCGGGTTCGGAAAACTCAGCGATATCGAAATTGACCGGGAAGATAATGCGAAATTACAGTTGAATTTATTGCGTGCCGACGCTGTCGGTGTCGGCGAACCGCTGCCCATCCCCGTTGTCAGAGCGATGATGACACTGAGAGCCAATTCCCTTGCCAAAGGCTTCTCGGGAATTAGGGTAGAAACGCTGCAGCTGCTCATCGACATGATCAACAATGGGGTTCATCCGGTTGTTCCTTGTAAGGGTTCGGTAGGTGCCAGCGGCGATCTAGCTCCGCTTTCTCATATTGCGATTGTATTGGTCGGAGAGGGGAAAGCCGAATACAAAGGCGAAATCCTGCTGGGTGCAGAAGCTCTAAAACGTGCGGGGCTTAAACCGGTATCCCTTCAAGCAAAGGAGGGTCTTGCCCTTATTAACGGAACTCAGGCGATGTCTGCTGTTGGCACCCTTGCTTTGAATGAAGCAGAACGTGTCGGTGTGGCCGCCGATATGGCAGCCTGTTTAACGATGGAGGCACTTACCGGAGTGATTTCTGCCTTTGACAGCGAGCTTTTAGCGGTTCGGCCGCATCCGGAGCTGGAATTGGTGGCTTCCCGGATGAGGAATTGGCTGGAGGGCAGTAAACGTATTACGCGCCAGGGAGAAATCCGCATACAGGATGCTTACTCGATTCGCTGTATTCCCCAGGTTCATGGTGCCTCCTGGCAGGCGATTCAGTATGTCGATCAGCGTTTGAGTGTGGAAATGAATTCAACAACCGATAACCCAATTGTTTTAGAAAGCGGTGAAATCCTCTCAGGAGGGCACTTCCATGGTCAGCCAATCGCCTTATCGATGGACTTTTTAAAGGTGGCGGCAGCAGAATGGGCGAATATTTCCGAGCGCAGAACGGAACGGCTCGTCAACCCGCAATTGAGCGGCTTGGCACCATTTTTGGCAGTGGATCCGGGGCTGGAATGCGGTCTGATGGTGGCTCAGTATGCTGCAGCATCGCTTGTTTCGGAAAATAAAGTTCTCGCCCACCCGGCAAGTGTGGACTCGATTCCGACTTCGGCCAATCAGGAGGACCACGTAAGCATGGGGACGATTGCCTCAAGACAAGCACGCGAGATCATTCATAATTCTGCCAGGGTTATTGCGATTGAAATGATCTGCGCCTCCCAGGCGATTTATTTGGAAAAAGCAGAAAAGGAATTGGCACCGGCAACAAGGGCGTATTTAGAGAAAATCCGGGAAATCTGCCCGCCGCTTGAATCGGACCGGGCGATATCGGATCAAATGGAAGAACTGGCGCAATTTATTTTAAGGGATCCATCTTTGATTTAAGTTTTAAAGCAAGAGATTGAGCTGTTCAAGGCTCAATCTCTGAATAAAAGTCTGAATTTTCGGATTTCTAAATATAAAGGGGGCTCATTATGAAGTCGTATAAAGTTTTATCGATCGTGTTCGCGTTAATGTTGATGGTATCAGCATGCGGTACCAGCAAGACCACCAGCGGAGGCGGCGATGCCAGTCAGGACAAGAAAACACTAAAGGTTGTGACTAACGCGGAATACGCTCCTTTTGAATACATGGATAAGGGAGATATCAAAGGGTTTGATCTTGATTTTATCAAAGTTGTGGCAAAAGAGGCAGGTTATCAAATTAATGTCGTGAATACCGGATGGGATCCTTTATTTGTTGAAATAAAAGGGAAAACAGCTGATTTTGGTATCTCGGCGATCACAATTAACGATGAACGGAAGCAGACGTATGATTTTTCAACCCCTTACTTTTTATCGACCAATGAAATCCTCGTGCCTGAGGGAAGCCCGATTAAAAGTGCAGCAGATTTGAAAGGGAAAAAAGTAGCTGTGCAAAATGGGACGACAGGGCAAGAGGCTGTTGAAGCCATCATCGGAAAAAACAGTCCCGACCTGAAAAAATTTGAAAGCACCAACTTAGCGATAATGGAATTGAAAGGCGGCGGTGTGGATGCCGTGGTTGCTGATAACACAGTCGTCGAAGAATACGTAAAAAATAATTCAAACGAAAAAGTAGTCGTGATTAAAGATGATGCAGCCTTTGAAAAAGAATTTTATGGACTGATGTTTCCAAAGGGCAGCAAGCTAAAAGCCGACTTCGACAAAGCCATCAAAACAGTGCTGGAAAGCGGTGAATATGCAAAGATTTACCAACAGTGGTTTAAGGTTGCTCCTGATGTGAGTTTGTTAAGCAAATAATGGTGAATTGCGTAACTCTTCTACAAATAGCAGTTACGCAATTTTTGGGTGAGAAGAATTTTAATAAAGGAGGATTAGCTTATGGATTTTCGTTTTGATTTAGTATCTGAATATAGTTCTTTTTTTCTAAAAGGGACAATGCTCACCATTGGTCTTTCCATTGCCAGTATTTTGTTCGGAACGATTTTGGGGCTCGTAATTGGACTGGGCAAAATGATGAAAAATAAATTTCTTGCGCAGCCGTTTGCCTGGTATATCGTCTTTTTCCGCGGAACACCCTTTTTGGTTCAAATATTGTTAATTCATTTTGCCGTTGTGCCGGTGTTCCTTGGAAAAACCAATGCCATTGTGGCAGCTATTTTAGCTCTTTCGTTTTGTTCTGCTGCGTATATTGCGGAGATTTTCCGTGCAGGGATCCAATCGATTGATCGGGGACAGATGGAGGCGGCACGGTCGCTTGGGATGAATCATCTCCAAGCGATGCGCTATGTGATTTTGCCGCAGGCTTTCAAACGGATGATCCCACCGTTAGGAAATGAGTTTATTGTGTTAATCAAGGATTCGTCGCTGGCCGCGTTAATTGCAGCTCCAGAGCTCATGTATTGGGGACGAGCCATGCAGGGGCAGTATTTTCGGGTCTGGGAGCCGTATCTTTCCGCAGCAGCAATCTACCTCCTGTTAACACTCAGCTTAAGCTTTCTTCTATCTAAACTGGAGAGGAGGCTCGCGACCGGATGATCAAGGTGAGAAATTTAAAAAAATCATTTGGGCATCATGAAGTATTAAAGAACATTAATGTTTCTGTCCAGCCGCAGGAGGTTGTCGTGGTGATAGGTCCTTCCGGGTCAGGGAAGTCCACCTTTTTACGGTGCATCAATTTATTGGAAACGATTACAGACGGACATATTTATATAGAAGGTATTGATCTTGCTGACAAAAAAACAGATATCAATAAAGTGCGGACGGATGTGGGCATGGTCTTTCAGCAGTTTAATCTGTTTCCACACAAAACGGTCATTGAAAATATTATGCTCTCGCCGATGAAGGTGAGAAAGGTTTCTGCGGAACAAGCAAGGGAGAAAGGGTTGGCGCTTTTAAGAAAGGTAGGGCTTGAAGACAAGGCGGATACTTATCCGGATTCGCTTTCCGGGGGGCAAAAACAGCGTGTCGCAATTGCCAGGGCCCTGGCGATGGAGCCAAAAATCATGCTTTTCGATGAACCCACTTCTGCCCTTGACCCGGAAATGGTCGGTGAGGTATTAGAGGTAATGAAGCAGCTCGCCAAGGAAGGAATGACAATGGTCGTTGTGACCCATGAAATGGGCTTTGCCAGAGAAGTGGGCGACCGTGTCATTTTCATGGATGGCGGCTTCATTGTGGAAGAAAATGTCCCAAGTGAATTATTCGAGAATCCAAAAGAAGAACGGACGATATCCTTTTTAAGTAAGGTTTTGTAAAAAATTAGACCAGTTCGCGCCGCGATTTGGTCTTTTGTGCGCTTGGCAGCGCTTCGCTCTAGAGGGTGCAAGTCCCTAACATGCCGTTGTGGCGGAAATGTATAGCTGACAGGTAGTGC
>NZ_JBITPF010000142.1:0-2166 GCF_050468025.1 Neobacillus sp. NRS-1170
GATATTTCATTGGTGTTATTTACAAATTTTTCAGTCATGTCTGCATTTTCTTTTTTTAAATCTTTACTAAGTTCTGTAACAGAAGTCATTAACGAATCGTTTTTGAGAAGGTTTGCTGCCATTTGTAACATAATCGAATTCATATCCAGCGCATTTTGAACTTTATTAAAACTGTTGTCTACCTTGGTACCCATATTTTGTTCGCTTTTATCTATTCTTTGAAAACCCATAATTTAACCACCTTTATATGCAGAAGTGTACGTGAGGATCTTAAAAAACTTAATTTTGGTTGGTTTTTGAATAATTTCGAAAAACATTTTCATTGTGGATTAGAGATCTGATAAATCACTTACTTTCTTCATCTTAAATGGATGTTTATTGCGAAGTTACCTTTATGCTAATATTTGGTCTTATATTTTTTATTTCGACTGTAATCGTTTGATTTTACAACTTTTTGACTTGACTGGCGTTTTTCGGATTCAGCCATTTTTGATTGGTAACTTGATTGGCTTCCAGCTTTGTTACTAGATTGGTTATAAGATTTTGCTTCTTCATCCTTTTCAATTTTTACTCCATAACTAATATTTTTAATGTGAAACATGGGAAGGCGAACGAGTTCCTCTTTATTGATCACAGAAACAAAATCTTTAGTTATATCACTGAGTACCCCTTCTAACTTCTCAGGACCGCCACGATTAATTTTTACCCATTGAAATTTCAATGAGTTAAGTAGGTTTTGGAAATTAGCCGCTTTTTTAAATTCGAAATCTTTAGGGACTTCAATATTGAATTCCATCTGCCCCTTTATATCTTCTGTAAAACTTTTAATATGATGAGTGTTGTAGTAAACGATCCCATCATCTTCCGTGAGAAGGACGATATAATCGTCACTTGCATCCATTAACTTCCCAATTCTGGATTCTGGTCCGCCTCGATCAACCCTAATTACTCTACCTAAAAAATATTTAAACATGTCTTTATCCATATAAAATTCTCCTCCTTAAATTAATTAGATATATTTACACTCCATAGATATGTATCACTGGATTATGTTGTCCTAATGAAATAGCCTTTTTATTCATAACTTAATTGAAAAAATAGGCAATTAAAATGATAAGACACTAGACTATATACCTAGTAATAGAAATGGGAACCATAGCTGTGCTGGTATTCATATATCGTATTCCGTCCTTTAAAGATTTAAATATGAATTTTCCAATAAAAGAGGGAGATATTTATGGGTAGATAGTGAAGAAAAACAAGATTCACCGAGGCTTAAATAGAACTATTTTTATGCATTGGAAAAAACTATGCTACCATTGTTCGATAGAAACAATTTTATTAGAGAGGGGATGTTTTTATGGAAAAAAGAGACTGGGTATTTATCCTTGTAGTAGCCCACGATGGGGGTTAGGCATTTGGTCCAGGGAGATGGTGGTATTTTCAGTGGGGAATTAATATGTTACACGACTGAAGTGCAGGCGGAGTTTGATAAGTTTATGCGAGGACAGTCGCCGCTTCTCTTATTTTGGCTGGATTGTTGGATTGAATTTGATAAGTATAAATATAAGTTTCATGGAGCAGGAGGACCTAATAATTTAGAAGAAATACTTACTATTTTTAAAAATCGGGCAGAGTCATAATTATAATAAATCGAATTATATATGTGAAAAAATACACTTAAAGTAACGGGGCCTTATGTTAAAGATTGGGATGGCTGCGGCGATCCTTTTTTTGCACTAACGGATGGAGGATAGTTGAACAAAAAAATTGAAATATTTCATATCATACTGGATGTGTAGAATGGAAAATAAGAAAAAGTACGCTTATAAAGTTTTGATATATCAAGCATTTGTAGATATAAAAAATAATAGCACTCATGAAGAGGCTTTCCATATTGCCCACGTATTCCACAATCTAGCGTACTTTCTGACAAAAGATTTTGAAGGAATAAATGAAGCTGAATTTTGGAGGTAAATAAACTTTCTTGAAAAAAACTTGGTGTAAATCATTATAAAGAACTGTTTGAAAGTGCCATAGCTAACGGTGGAAATTTATTCTAATTTTGGGGGTATTTATTGAACTCCCATGAAAATAAAAACGGAAAAAGGGCATGAAAAAACAGACCCAGAAAAACCAGTTTTTTAAAAAAGGCTGAGCCTCTTG
>NZ_JBITPF010000143.1:0-1383 GCF_050468025.1 Neobacillus sp. NRS-1170
CCAGAAACATTTCGCACAACATAAGCACCCGTTACTTGAATAAGGATAGCTTAATAAATTTGATAATAAATTCCCTGCCATTTTTTATCAGGCATATCATATTCTTTTCGCAAGGACACTTCAAGATTTTCCATAAAAGAAATGTACCGTTTTAAACTTTTTATAAGTCCACTTAAGTCATCTTTAAGAATTTCATAATAAGTATTATCCCATAGTTTAATGTACTGCTCTTCAATTTCTGCTAAAGTGCTTTTTCCCGTCTCATTAAGCAGCACTATATTTTTATCTTGAACAGCATCAACAATCTTAATTGAGAGAATACACCAATATGCCTCCATAGTTGAACCCTCAGTAAGATGAAACGGACTTATCACTAGATCATCAATGCAGTTTAAATTCTCTGTTATTTTAGGAAGAATTTTAATATCTTCAAGGGAAAAGTACAAATCCCCATTTAGGAAATGACCTCCAGTTAACTTCTCCAACTCCTCAGAACAAAGTTCACCAAAGTCCACATTTTTCCCTCCAAATCCTAAGTTTTAATTTTATTTTATCAAATCCTTGTTAAACTAACCTGCTCCTATAGCTGAATAAGAAAAGGGATAGCCGCAGCCATCCCGATCTTTAACTCTTGAACCCGTTACTATAAGTGCGGCTTTTTACATCATTCGTGCTAGGAATTGCAGGCATATTAACCTCTCTTTATTTATCTCTGCAGATATGGTTTACTCCGTAGAACTTCTTCCCTGTACTGCATACTATTATTGGTTCACTCTTATTTTCCTTTCCTTTTCAAACGATTAAAGATGCTTGCGATATTTTCAAGCAGAAACAAAAGAATTGAAAAAAAAACGAAAAAGACGCTTAAATTAAAAATAACGCTATCATACCCAAATAACCAACCGAAATCCTCATAAAAATCAATGTCTGATATTTTATCGACATAGACGACATGAAATTCACCACGATTCAACATATCAAAAAACTGATGGTAGGAAATGATGCCAAAAACAACAGAAAGGATAAACGAAAAGCAAGAAATGAAAAACCACTTTGTCTTTGTATTGACCAAATGCCCACAAAATTTTTTTATCAGGTAAAACGAAATGAATGAAATTGAACATGCAAGGTAAAACGGATGCATACAAATCAAACTATACATAAAGGTATCACCATTCACATAAATATTCACAAATGCTTCAAAAAGGCAAAAACAAAATAGTAATAAACCGATTGACAAAACAACTAACATTTAAAAACCCCTCTCCACTTTTTTAGAGTTCGCGTTTAAAAATGTACCAAAATTACTTGTTTTATCTAATCTTATTCTAGGTAATTGGTATGAATACCTTCTTGAACTAAACTCCCTCAATAAAGAAAGCG
>NZ_JBITPF010000144.1:0-995 GCF_050468025.1 Neobacillus sp. NRS-1170
AAGAGGCTCAGCCTTTTTTTAAAAACTGGTTTTTCTGGGTCTGTTTTTTCATGCCCTTTTTCCGTTTTTATTTTCATGGGAGTTCAACAAGAAAAAATGACCGCCGTAGCAATCATCATCCTTAACAAAAGCACCCGTAGTTGAACAAGCATCAACCTAGCTATTGCACAATTTCCTTGTATTGTGCACTAAATTTTATTGAATTTTTTTAATCCCAAGAAAGAAAATACTTAATAATAAAATAGAGGAGATGATCAAAATGACCGTCAACAAATATGTTAAAAATATACTAGGTGTTGATGTACGTGCCCGTTTTTCTACAGAAGATAGCGGAATTATTTATGACCCCTTCAAAAATCCCATAATCCATAAACAAATAAATGGAAGAGAAATTGTTCCTCTTGATTTAACAAAATTATGGGGAAAATAGAACCTTCTAATTCTTAGGACTCGAATAAGATATTTAATTTTATTTGAATATCTAAAATACATAAGGTAATAAATATTCCGCATACTACATTTGTAATTTCAATTTCATTCAGAAAAGAGGTCTTTAAATGACAGTTGGAAAACAAGTCCAACAAGCATTAGCAAGTTTAAAAAGTGCTCAAGCAAGCTTTGAAGGGTTTGCATTAGCAACTGACAACCAAAACGCTAAACAACTTTATCAACAAGCTGCACAACAAACACAATCTGTTCTTGATAGTCTTGAACCACGTCTTCAAGAAATTCAAGCAGAGGAACCGCAATATAAACAACAATAATTTCTTCTAAATACCAATAACATTTACCACTATTTGGTATTAAGATTATCAATTAAGATCCATATAATACTTTGAAACAATTTCGAAACGTCTATCTGTTAAAACCGCCATCACTTCAGGCGAAGAAAATGAAGACTCCCTATGGAGCTTCTTTTTTTGTCACCCTTTTCCTCTAATGCTACATATATGAGATTTTTCCACTAACCTGCATCCGTTAGAATTCCTGTAGAT
>NZ_JBITPF010000145.1:0-1692 GCF_050468025.1 Neobacillus sp. NRS-1170
CATTATGACTAAACTGCACCATTAGTCATAAAAAAGGGACAGCCACAGCCATCCCAATCTTTAACTCTTGCACACGTCAAAATCTTTATTAATTCTCGAAATAGTTTCTTTTAACAATTTATTTTTTCATTTATTGTAAAACAGGCTCTTCTTCAATATTCAATACTTCTTCTAAATTGTTTTCACGAGCACGTTTAAGAATATCAAGGCGTACATTCATCTGTTTTTTCGCAAACTCCAACATGTCATTATTATCAACTCCAAAAGTTTTAACACGGCTTTGAATGTGTTCGTCTGGGTTTTTACCATTTGTAATTGACCCTATACACAATGGCATCAGTTCATTTATTCTGTTAGTTATTACATTATAAATGTGGTCACCGTGTTCTTTAATTAATCGCTGCAGTAAATATGTACCATAACTAATGTGACGTGATTCATCCATTTTTAAAAGACTGATACCTTCTAAAAGCCCTGGTAATTTCCCCAATTTCCCGACACCCGAATAAAAAGCATGGTATCCTGTTTCAGCCATTATCCCTTCCACAACCATATTGTAGGTTGTGGAAGCTATTGCTTGTGCTTCAGGTGACTGATCATGTGCTAGCCTTTCCATTGCAGCTGGTAGTTCTTCATAAAATATTTTCTTATAAGCCTCATTATGATACCGTGATAAATCTTCTTTCGAACCAACAACTTCTTCCAGGAAGCGTGTAAAAAATTCTAAATGCTTGGCTTCTTCAAACAAAAATGTAGTTAAATACATCTCCTCTTCTAAGCGTCCTTCTTTAGCAATCGTCATAACTAACGGGAGTAGGTCAATCGTAACGGCTTCTTCTCCACCGGCAAATTGTGCAATTTGTATCAAAATATTCTTTTTCTCAGCTTCTGTCAAAGTTTCCCAATCAAGCCTATCTTGACTGAAATCAATATCTTCTGGATTCCAAATACCAAATTTTTTTGCTTTTACATAGAGCTTATATGGAAATAGCTCAGTATTAAGACGACTTTTACTAACTGATTGTATTTTATCACGCATAAAAGATTCCTCCCAAGAAAGTAATGAATGAACAATCATTCATTTTTACCTTTAATTAACTTCATCATTCATATTTCAAGTGTATATTCACTAAAACAATGAATAACTAATTAGATTAAATGAATGACCATTCAATCTAAAATAAATTTTAATATTTATCTTTATAACATTGCAATTATATTTTTTAAAATTTCGTAAAAATCCTACTTCTTTTTCCATCTTTTTATTTAGATGAACAATTTTCATGTGGTTTTGGTTTATCTACTAATTTCTTATCTCCTGAGCCCTAGTATGCTAACGCTTCCATTTTAGTTCCTCCTTTAAAATAATATGATAACAAGATAATATTAACACTACTGATTTTTATAGGTCCATCCAATTTTAAAATATTTTAACCATCCACTTTGTATGAAATGTGACGATTGTGAAGAAATCTGCTCAACAGGATTAGCGTTATTAGGTAAGGTAGATTTCATAACTCGCTGGTCGGAAATCCCTATATCTCATTGATGATAAAGACTAGGTGTCAACACAAGCCCTGGAAAAGAAATCTTTGGATTCCTTCCAGAAAATTATCCTAATAAGCATCTAATTAAAGTACAATTTAAAAAAATTTCGCCACGTTCTTCCTTTTTCCTTCTTCAACTGATATG